>SFGV01000033.1 GCA_004557545.1 Succinatimonas hippei | reverse complement strand
AACGGCGCTATTCCAAAGGTCAGCGCGGTTGGAATTGCCTTTTACGGCAGGGACTGCGTTGTCGTGACCAGAAGGCTTAAGTAGCTTAATCGTTGAAAGCTAGAGCGGAAAAAATGTACCCTCCGTCTGCTTAAGGTCAGAAAAAGTGTGCTTCTTAATCAAATTTATCCTGGAAAAAATGTAAAATTAAGAGATAATTTATTTTAAATCATCTAAATAGAGGAAAACCGGATGGAAAGGTTCTTAATGGACTCTCTTAAAGAATGGAAGCTCAGAGAGAACAGAAAACCTCTGGTAATAATGGGGGCAAGACAGGTCGGCAAAACCTGGCTTATGAAGGAGTTTGGGCGGCTCTATTTTAAAAGAACAGCGTACATCTCTTTTTTTAACAACGCGCGCATGAAGCGGGTATTTGACAGCACATATGATGTCAGAAGGATCATCGCGGCGATAAATATAGAAACAGGGATTACGGTTAATCCTGAAGATACGCTGATAATATTTGACGAAATACAGGACGCGCCTAAGGCCTTTGAGTCACTAAAGTATTTCTGCGAAAACGCGCCTGAATACTATATTGTCGCGGCAGGATCGTTACTTGGTGTAGCTTTGCATGAAGGTATTTCTTTTCCTGTAGGAAAGGTTGACCTTTTGCGCCTGTATCCTCTGTCATTTAGGGAATATCTGTGCGCTGCCGGTGAACAGCAGCTTTCTGACCTGCTGCTGACTAAAGATTACGGACTTATTGACAGCTTCAGAGATAAATACATTTTTCATCTGAAAAACTATTATTTTACAGGAGGTATGCCTGAGGCTGTAGAGGTATTTATACGGGATTACGCTTACAAAGCCGCGCGCGAGGTTCAGAAAAACATCATCTTTCAGTACCGTGGAGATTTTGGAAAGCATATCAGCAGACAGGATCTGCCAAGAGTAAATATGGTTTGGGATTCGATCCCATCGCAGCTTTCAAAAGAAAATAAGAAATTTTTTTTTGGAAAAGTTAAACAAGGTGGCAGGAGCGCTGAGTTTGAAAGGGCAATTGAATGGTTGTCTGACGCGGGACTGGTAAATCTTGTATTCAGGGTAAGTAAGCCGGATATCCCGCTTGCCGCATATAAACAGTTTTCCATGTTCAAGCTCTTTATGCTCGATATTGGACTTCTTGGCGCAATGAGTGATCTTGACGAAAAGGTTCTGCTTGAGGGAAACAGGCTTTTTGTTGAATTCAAGGGGGCGCTTGCCGAGCAGTACGTTTTGCAGCAGCTTCTTTGTGAGACGCCTTATACTCCATATTATTACGGGACTAAAAAATCGACCTTTGAGCAGGATTTTCTCCTGCAGTCTGGTATGCATACGGTCCCCATTGAGGTCAAAGCTGAGGGGAATGTCAGATCGCAAAGTTTGAGGCTTTTTTATGAAAAGTTTCATCCCGCGAGATCCGTACGGCTTTCCCTTCTGCCCTACAAGGATCAGGACTGGCTTTGCAACCTGCCACTTTACGCTGTATGCAATCTCAGGGACTTGTCCGTCAGCTGATCATTGGCGGATTAGGTTAAAACAGGTATTTGCGGCCTGACGCCCGGCTAAGCTTACCGGTTTGTTTACAGATGGCGCGTGAGAGCGGCAAAGTGTTTAACCATGCCCGCGAGTCATAAGTATCCGCAGGCGCCTGAGCTGTCGACAATCAGGGTCTTACCAGCTTTTCAATCGGATCTTCCTTGTGTTTTAAACGCGATATCGCAAGTCCCGCCGCGCTAAGCAGAAGACAAATCAGGATAAGCGCAAGATTTCCAAAGCGTGAGTAAGGGGTTTTGCCTTTCATGGTCCTTACCCTGGCGTCAAGCACTGACGCCTGATCCCTGGGCAGAGCAGACATCACCGTCCCGTCAGCCCCTATAACCGCGGTGATCCCGTTTGAGGTGGCGCGCAGCATGGGCTTTTGTAATTCCATCGATCTCACGCGGGCGATTGCCAGATGCTCAAGAGGTCCTCTTGTGGAGCCAAACCAGGCGTCATTGCTTATCATCAGGATTGCGCCTGAGTCCTCTGAATCGTTGCTCATGAGGGTTTCCGGGAATATGGCCTCATAGCAGATAGCCGGAATAAATTTCACGCCGTTGGCGCTTATCGAGCTTGTGTCATGCTCTGGCGGGACAAAATCCGACATCGGGATATTAAACATGCGACCAAGCGGTCTTAGCAATGTGGCAAAGGGCACAAACTCGCCAAGCGGCACCAGCTTGCGCTTATCGTAAAATAAAGGCTTGTCAGTGACACCAGCTCCAAGTCTTATCATCGAGTTGTGCCTGCCATCAGGGGCGCGCCTGAGACTTCCGAGGATCAGAGATGCCTTCGCGTCTGAGAAAGCGCTTTGCAGATCATTCATAAGCTGGACTGAATCAGTAAGGTAGAAGGGCAGTGCGCCTTCAGGCCAGATAACCAGCGAGCCTTCAGATAACAGCGGCTTTGATAGATCCCAGTAGGTCGCGAGCGACTGTGAGGCGAGATTAGGATCCCAGCGCACCTCCTGTGGCACGTTGCCCTGAACAAGATAGGCTCTTATATCAGAGCCATCTGTGGTGTAACGCGTGGATGAGAACACAAGCCCGAAGGCTACTATGACTCCGGCCACCGGAAGGTAGGGGTACTGACGAAGCGCTGCGAGGGCGGCGGATCCGGCCGCGAGGCAGAACATCAGCGAAGCGCCGCGGGCGCCAATGAGCGGAAGGTAGGCTTTAAAGGGTCCTGTAAGCGCGAGGTTTCCAAAGTTCATCCAGGGAAAGCCCAGCGGTCCCAGACTAACCGTAGCGTCTGCCGCCGTAAAGGCGGCCGGAAGCAGGAAAAGCAGGAAGGCTACCCGGCTGCCCCGTGACAGCGCCTTTGCTATAAGCGCGAGCAGTGAGTGATGCAGCGCCAGAATCAGCCCGCACAGACTTACCCACAGCCATGAAAAGGGCGCCGGGATCTGGCCAAAGCCCTCGATTACGAAATTAAGCCACCACAGTGATACCGTATTGAAGGCGCCAAAGTAGCACATTGACGCAAAAAACAGCGCTTTTAATGATTTGGAGCACACAAGGAGCATCATCAAAAGCACGAGGCTCAGGAGCGTTACCGGCCAGAGATTGTATGGCGCGAGCCCCAGAGATGATATGGCGCCCAGAATAAGACAGCAGAGCGGGGCGCCAAAGCGTGAGGTGCACAGGGCTATAAGACGCTGTCCGTCAAACACCGTCATGAGCGTGATGAGCAGAGGCTTTTTCACTTTGACTCTTCCGTATCGTTCTTAGGCGCCGTCACCTTTAAAAGGGTGATCCGGCGCTTTGAGACCTGAATGACCTCTACATCAAGCGGGCCCAACATAAGGCGCGCGCCTAATCTTGGGAAGGCGCCCAGCACATGCAGCACCATGCCCGCGACGGTGTCAACTCCGGCGTCGGGGAGCTGCAGCTTAAAGTATTCCTCAAACTCATCTGCCGGAGTCTGGCCCTTTACTATATAGGTGTCCTTATCACGTGAGCGTACGATGTCCGGCTGGTCAACCTCATCGTCATACTCGTCCTCGATGTCGCCTACTATAAGCTCCAGAATGTCCTCGATGGTGATAAGCCCGCTTACCCCGCCGAACTCATCGACCACCAGCGCCATATGAAAACGCTCATTCTGAAACTCGCGCAGCATCGCGCTTACGTGTTTTGATTCAGGGACTATTACGGGCTTGCGCAAAAGGCTTTTGATGTCAGAAGCCTTTGTCATGCCTGAAAGAGGAGGCAGCAGATCCTTTGCCAGAAGGATCCCTTCGACGTGATCCTTATCGCCCTCTGAGATCACGGGATATCTGGAGTGACCGCTCTCTGAGATGATCCTGACCGCCTGCTCAAGTGTGGCGTCAAGCGGGATTGTGACCATTTCAAGGCGCGGGATCATGACCTCGCTTACGCGCTGCCTGCCGACATCAAAGACGCCCTTGATCATGTCCTCGGTATCGCGGCTTATGATCTCTCTGCCGCGCGCGTCGTCTATTACATCCTCAAGATCTTCAATGGACTCAGGTTTTCCGCCGCCCAGCAGGCGCTTTAAAAAATGATTCTGCTCTTCTTTCATTTCAGAACTCGTCATCCCGGTAAGGGTTGTCATAGCCTAAGGCCGCCAGAGCCTTGATCTCAAGCGGCTCCATCACAGCGGCGTCTACGCTCTCTATGTGGTCATAGCCTATAAGGTGCAGGCAGCCGTGGACAATCAGATGGGCAAAGTGCTCATCAAGCGTCTTGCGCTGCTCGACCGCTTCTTTTTTTAAGATCTCCATGCATATGACCAGATCGCCTATGAGCGGCAGCTTCACCTCGGGAGGGCATTCAAAAGGGAAGGAAAGTATATTGGTAGGACGATCAAGGTGCCGGTATTCGCGGTTGAGCGTACGGATCTCATCTGGCGTGACTATTCTTACCGTAAGCTCAGCGTCTTCATGCCTCCCTCCGGTTTCAAGCGCCGTTACCGCCCATTTTGAAAGCGTATTCAGATCAGGTATCCCGTCATGATCGTCTATAGCCACCTGCAGATCGATATCAGCCTTCATGACAGAACCTCTTCATCTTTATCTGAAGGCACTCCCTCGTCCATTTCAGCGCGTCTGCGCGGATGGTAGACACTGGTATCGCCGTGGATTTTCTCAAAGGCTTCATAGGCGTTAACGATGGCCGCGACCACCGGATGGCGCACCACATCCTCGGCAGTTAAGAAGGTAAAGCCTATCTCTTTGGTTCCTTCCAGCACCTCGATGGCGTTTTTAAGCCCGGAGCGCACATTGTGCGGAAGGTCAATCTGACTTGGATCGCCTGTTATGACGGCCTTGGAGTTAAAGCCTATTCTGGTCAGGAACATTTTCATCTGCTCGACCGTGGTGTTCTGCGCCTCATCAAGAATAATGAAGGAGTCATTGAGGGTACGTCCGCGCATGTAGGCAAGCGGCGCTATTTCTATGACTGAGCGCTCGATAAGCTTCTCAACCTTCTCAAAGCCCAGCATCTCAAAGAGTGCGTCATAAAGAGGCCTTAAGTAAGGATCGACCTTCTGCGACAGATCGCCCGGCAAAAAGCCCAGTTTCTCCCCGGCCTCAACGGCAGGCCTTGTAAGGATTATTCTGCTCACGCTGTTTGACTCAAGCGCGTCAACCGCCGCGGCGACGGCGAGGTAGGTCTTGCCGGTTCCGGCCGGGCCTACGCCGAAGGTCACGTCATGCGCGTTGATGCTTGCGATGTAATCGGCCTGATTAGAGGTTCTGGCCTTTACAAAACCGCGCTTGGTTTTGAAGTTTGAGGCCTTGTGATAGATGGCGCCCACGCTTCCTCTGTCCTCGTTAGCGGAATAATCGTCATCCGTCGCCTCAAGGTGTGAGACCTCGGTTATGGCGAGGTGGACATCGTCAGCTGTGACATAACGGGCCTTGCCTCCCCTGTGGGGCGCGGTCTGCGCGTAAAGCTCCTTTACAAGACGCTCGGCTTTTTTAATCGCGTTTGCCGGACCTTCAAGCCTTACCACGCTTCCGGCGAGGGTTATTCTCACGCCAAGACGCTTTTCAATCTGCCTGAGGTTCATGTCCTCAGGTCCGCTCAGACAGGCCAGCCTGTCCTTGTCGGCAGGCTCGAGTGTGAAGTCCTCGGTAATGTCCTTCATCTGCTCCCCTTAGATAAGCTCGCCGCGCAGTGTATGGGCAAGCACATCGGTAATTTTAATTGTGGCGGCCTTCCCGATAAGCGAAGGGTCGCCTTTGAAAACGGCTATGCGGTTTGCCGAGGTTCTGCCCTTAAGCTCGCCGCTGTCGCGGGATGAAAGCCCCTCGACCAGTACCTCCTGTACCGTCCCCAGATCGCTTTTGCTGTATTCCCTGGCATAGCTCTCAAGCAACTCCTGCAACGCGTAGATACGCTGTTTTTTTTCATGCGCGCTGGTTTCATCAGGGTAATCGGCCGCCGGGGTGCCCGGGCGCTTTGAGTAGATGAAGCTGAAGCTCTGATCAAACCTTACCTCGCGCACAAGTCTCATCGTCTCCTCAAAGTCCGCCCCGGTTTCTCCCGGGAAGCCCACGATGAAATCAGATGAGACGCGTATATCCGGACGCACGGCGCGCAATGAGGCTATCAGCTCAAGATAAGAATCGTGTGTATAGCGTCTGTGCATTCTGCGTAAAATTTCATCGCTGCCGCTCTGTACCGGTATATGCACGGACTGGGCGACATTGGGAAGCTCACCGATGGCGCCTACCAGCTCTTGTGAAAAGTCCATGGGGTTTGAGGTGGTAAAGCGTACCCGCTTTGCCCCGTCAAGTGAGGCTACCTGGTATAAGAGCTCGGCAAACGAGCACTCCGAGCCGTCATCGTTGAGCCCGCGGTAGGAGTTCACGTTCTGTCCCAGAAGGTGCAGCTCAAGCGCGCCGTTGTCCAGATGGCGTCTGCACTCATCGAGCACGTCGCTGACGCGGCGCGATTCCTCCTCGCCGCGGGTGTAGGGCACGATGCAGTAGGTGCATTTGTTGGAACAGCCCTCCATGATGGTGACGAACGCGGAGACTCCGCGTAGTCCGCTGTCGGGCAGGGAATCGAATTTTTCCATTGAGCCGGCGTCAACATCACATACCGGCTGCCCGGTTTTCTGATAGGTTTCAATCAGATCAGGCAGACGGTGGATGGTCATTGGGCTGAATACCACAGACACTCCCTGTCCGGCTTCAATTATCTTATGACCAAGCTCGGTGCCCACGCATCCGCCCAGAGCGATTACGGTGGACTGGTTTACCAGTCCATCATGGCGCCATGAGGCGATCTGGTTGAAAACCTTGTTCTCGGCCTTGGCGCGCACCGCGCAGGTGACCAGCACCACCACGCTTGCCCCAAGCGGGCTTGATACTTCGGTATAACCGCGCGAGAGCAGAAGCCCGCGGATGCGTGAGGTATCGTAAACGTTCATCTGGCATCCCCATACGGCGATGTAGAAGGAACCGGACTGCATTGAGATTGAGTTTTGGCTGCTTAAGGTCATTTATTTTTCTTGCTGGTCAAATTCTGGTTTTTAAAAGTACAGGCTCTGAAAAGTCCCGCCATTAAGGTCTCGTCACCAATAAAAGAAGCGATGCTCGCCTTGAGCATCAGCGATGGATCCACCCGCGAGTACTCTACGGTGTAGCCGAGCTTTAGCATCAGCTCACGCACAAACTCCCTCTGGGTTCGTCCGTTTCCGTCACGAAAGGGATGAATGGCGTTGATCTCAGAGAGCGTATGCGCCGCGAGCCTTATGGCGCCGTCTATATCGCTTACGCCTTTTTCAAGCGTGCGGGCAAGCGATGAGAAAAGCTTTCTGGCCTCTTTTTCAATATATACCGCGTGGCAGAAGCGGAAGCCTTTTGAGATATCGACAATACGGATTTTGCCTGCCCATGGATAGATATCCTGAAAAATATAGTGGTGAATCCTTTTAAGATGCTCAAGATCGAAGTTGCCGTGGATCGGGCTTTTAAGCAGATCGGCTATTCTGGCGGCTGTAAACAGCCGCTCGGCGCGCGCGAAGCGTTCGCTGTCACGTTCATCAAGAAGGTTTACAAGTACATCAGTCCCGGGATAGCAGTCCTGACTTCCGAGCGCGACGCTCAATGTTCAGGCGGCCTCCCGCTTTTTATTGAGACACTCAATGGCTTTGCATAACCGGGCCATATCGATCCTGCCGTCCGCGTAATCGCGTATCAGCTTCTCCTCGTCTTTGGTCAGAACAATGTCTTCCATGGCTAAGGTTGCTTTAACTTCGTCGATGATCATAGGGCCTCGTTTGGTGAATAAGGATTCGGGGTTTCTGATTAACCCCTGAACCAACATTCCTTATTGTACCAAAAAAGTCACTCTTCTCAACGATAAACAATCGTATTTTCAGGAAAAATAATATTTAAAATCAAATAAAACTCTCAAGAGGAGACAATGGCGGTCAGCCTGAGCGGATTTGGTCCCGGCAGCGGTCCGGAGACGCTTTATTTGTCAGGATCCTTGTAGTTCATGTGTTGTCCCACCGGACTCTGGTCGCATTCCAGCGCGTGCTCGCTCTCCTCCTCAAATCTTTCGGTAAGGCGTCTGAGCTTGGTACCGGCGCCAATATAGGCGATGATGTCCTTCGTGATTGAGAACAGGTGGGATTTTTCAGAGTAATCGGCCGGAGCGAAATAGCGGATACGGTGATCGCGTATGAGCTTGTAGACCTGGGAGCGGTCGTTCCTGTGCGGGTCGAAGACGCCTATCGCGTGACCCCCGAAGGAATTCACCAGCTTCATGCATGGAATGTCGGTGGCGCTGTCACCTATATAGATGATGTTTGAAAAGGGGATGCGCATCTCCGAGCTCTTGTAATAGGTGTTGACGTTCGGGTCATTGACGTCAAGCGCGCCTTTTTCAATGCGGAAGAGAAACTGGGTCTTGTTGGTGAAGTTTATGACCATGGCAGGCCAGACCGCCGAGCCTCCCTTGTTATAGTAAAAGGTGTTGGCGTAGATGGCTTTAAACTGTTTCCCGATGGCCGTGCCCTCTATCATGTCCTTTATTCCGGACGAGATGATGTAGTGCTCAACCGTAAGCCCATACTTTCTGCCCTCCTCGTTGACCCGGTCAAACCAGGTTTCGACCCCGTTGTACAGCTTGACCCTCGAGCCGAATTCGCGAAGCTCATTTTTGTTTACGTAAAACTTGTCCCTCGCGCCGTCAAGCATCATGAACATATAGGCAAGGTTGGGATCCATGCCGTTCTTTGTGGCAAGTTCGTTGGATTTTTTCCAGAAGGCGTTTACATCCTCACCAAGCCTCTGGATATAGCCCTGAGCCTGCATGTCCTCAGGCGAGAGGGTTTTGTCAAAGTCATAGCAGAAGGCGAGAATATTCTCTTTCTTAGATTTCTTTACCAGGGCGCGCTCCCGCGTGTTCTCACGTTTTGAAGTCTCATTTGCCATATAAATTGCCTGCCTGCCGCCATAAGTGAATAAGCCTGACGCTTTCAAAGCTTAAATTTAGCAGAAATCGCGTGAATATCAGCTTTTAAATCAATAAATCGTCCAAAAAAAAACGTCAGATTTCTCTTATGGAACCCCGAACATAACTGGCAAAACCGATTTGCCCATTAACAAGCCTCCGGATTTACCTGTGTTTTTGAGTATTTTTAGCTTATAAAACCAAATGTTAACTTTTAGAATAAAAAAAGCTAAATTTTGGTTGACAAAAAACACGCCATCCTTATAATGAGCACCGTTGTTTCAAACAACACCCTGCACAGGGGTGTAGCCAAGTGGTAAGGCAACGGGTTTTGATCCCGTCATTCCCTGGTTCGAACCCAGGTACCCCTGCCACGGGAAACAAAAAAAGTTGGGGCATAGCCAAGTGGTAAGGCAGCGGATTCTGATTCCGCCATTACCTAGGTTCGATCCCTAGTGCCCCAGCCAACTATTCCATTACATGGCTAAGTAGCTCAGTCGGTTAGAGCGCGGCACTCATAATGCTGAGGTCACTGGTTCGATTCCAGTCTTAGCTACCATCTTCATCCATTCCCCTTTTGATGTATGGCTGTCGACCCTTTGAGGCTGGCTTCTTTCCCAGTCGCAGGATCAGTCGTCTGTTGCATAGATGGCCGTTCAATATTCTCTTTCCTGCGCGTTCTGAAGCTGCCTGGTCTTTTCCTTTAGCGCTTCCCTTTGTTCTCTTTCTTTATCTTCATCAATTTTTTCCATGAGGTTAACGATTTTGTCGGCGGCCATAAGAACTACCTGTAATGAACCGGGTGCTGCGTCTTTGTCACCAATGGCTCCATAGCTTCTCAGATATTCACTAGGATCATATTTAAATCCGAGTATTCTGCAGGTTACCTGACAGACTTTCTCCGCTTCCCATTCCATTTGTTGCACAAGCGGATCATCAAATCTGTCAAGATATCCTGTGCTGTTCTGACCATTGTCAATCAGTGTACCGTCTTCCCTCTCATTAAAATCTCTTAATGGCAGATGCAGATACTCGCCTTTTTTCTCCTTGCTCTCAAGAGGGAGGTGACCACACAGAATGTGCCCCATTTCATGCAGAAGATTGAATGTTTTCACGGTGGTATTGCAATTGCTGTTGATGGTTATTGCGTGCCAGACATTAAGCGCAACCTGAGGATAGGTAATTTCCCATTTTTTGCCGGGCTTTTTTTCGCTTTTCCTTCTTGAAACATAGAACGTCTGAGGGAACTTGAGCTTACGCGCGCTGCCTCCGGCAAGAGTTCCCATAGGCCTTTCCTCATATAAAATCCCAAGCTCGTGGCAGATTTTCTTCAGATAAGGAAAAACATAATCCGCGATGGGCTGGGGTTCCGGCTCAATGTAATCCTGAATAAACCTGATACTCTCGGGCAACGGCTCTCCTTCCGTATCAGCAAGATCGTAAACATAGGTTACCGCGGCATATCTGCGTAAAATGACTATCGGTCTTGCTCCGGGCTTTATATAACGATGGATTTTCTCCCATCCGCTCTTGGTCAGAATATGCGCGCATCCATCGTTCTGAGTGAAAGCAAGCGCCGAGTTATACAAAGACCATCTGCGTTCGTTCCTCATGCACAGAGCGAAGTGAAAAAACTCTTCAAGTCTACCCTGCTCGGCTATAGCGTCAAAAAGCTCATATTTAAGTGGCATAACCTTCATCTCCGTATCTAAGCTCCCGCTCCATGCCAATCTGGTGGCGGCGGTTCCATAAAAAGGACTTCAAACTCTGGCCGCTGGATCAGAACAGGCAATAACGCGGAAATCTTTAATCTCCGATCACCATGTTTTCTTGTCAGTTCGTATTTCCATCCGGTACTGGTTTTATTATAGTACATATTTTTAAAATTCGTATAAAAATTATCCTAAAGTTGAGAGCATGTTCTCATTTATTTTTTTTGTTCTTTAAAACCAGAGATCTAAAAATAGAAAGGTCGGACAAGTAAAAAAAGATCTCGGTTTCGGAATAAAAAAATGAAAGAGACACTGCTGAAGGTTGAGTCATGCCTCAGTTGCCCAGCTTAAGAGCGTAAACCTGAAATCAAGCAGGCATTTCACATAAGGCCGGTTTGCGCCTATGATCCACAGAACCGTTAACCCTGAAATTAAAGGAGAGCGAAATGATCCCCCGCGTATCTGATCTTCCGGAATGTTCCAAACTCTGCGCCGATTTTCTTGAAGCGTTAAAGGAGTGCGGGTTTAAGGGGGATGTTGACAAAAGCCGCCCTGAAAGACTGCTTTGCGCTACCGACAATTCTGTCTATCAGTGCATGCCTCAGGCGGTGATCTTCCCAAAAGATGAGGAGGATCTGGCGACCGCTCTCAGGATCCGCTCAAAAGAGGAATTTAAGGATCTGGTGATATCTCCGCGCGGCGGTGGTACCGGCACCAACGGTCAGTCCTTGAATCTGGGCGTCATGATCGACTGCTCGCGTTATATGAAGGCGGTCAGGGACTTTGACCCTGAAAAACGCGAGATCTGGGTGCAGCCCGGGGTTATCAAAGATGAGCTCAACGAGCTTGTAAAAAAGGAAGGGCTTTTCTTCTCACCCGAGTTGTCAACTTCCTCCCGCGCGACCATAGGCGGAATGGTAAGTGATGACGCGGCGGGGCAGGGGTCGCTCAAATACGGCCGTACCTCAAGCCATGTGAAGGCCGTCAGGGTGGTTTTGCTTGACGGCTCAGTCGCGGAGTTTGGACCGGTAAGCGGCAAAGAACTTGAGGAGCGCATGGCGCTGCCCACGCTTGAGGGAGAGATCTACAGAAAAATCGTGCCGCTTTTAGAGCGCACTCACGACAAGGTTCTTGAGATCTTTCCAAAGCTCAACCGCTTTATGACCGGCTATGACATGTATCACGCCTATGACAAAGAGAGCGGCACCGTAAATCTGGCAAGGCTTATATGTGGCGCCGAGGGCACGCTCTGCGTCATATCAGAGGTGCTTTTGGATCTCACGGTTCTGCCAACCTTCCGGGAGCTTATCGTAGTCAAGTATGAGAATTTCATCGCAGCGTTGCGTAACGCCAGAGAGCTTATAGCCGCGGGGGCGCTCTCGGTTGAGACCGTTGACAGCAAGGTGCTGGGACTTGCCAAAAAGGACGCAGTCTGGCTTAACGTCAAAGATTACATTGAGGATGTCCCGGGACATGAGATATCAGGCATCAATATAGTTGAGTTCTCAGGCACTGATCATGACGAGGAGAAGGCAAAGGCCGGTGCTCTGTATGAGGCGCTTTTAAAACGCGCTCAGAACTTTGACGGCGGGATCCTGGGAGCGCAGAAAGTGAGCACCCCGCAGGGTATAGCCGCCGTTTACGGAATGCGCAAGAAGTCGGTAGGACTGCTTGCCAACGCCGCCGGCAGACGCAAGCTGGTGGCCTTTACCGAGGATACGGTGGTTCCGCCCGAGAGGCTTGCCGACTATATAGTGGAATTCCGCGCCCTGCTTGACTCAAAGGGGGTGCCCTACGGAATGTTCGGGCATGTTGACACCGGGCTTATGCACGTGCGCCCGGCGCTTGACTTAACCACTGATGAGGATCGCAAAAAGCTCTTTGAGATCTCAAACTCAGTATCTGATCTGGTAAAGAAGTACGGCGGGCAGATGTGGGGCGAGCACGGCCGCGGGTACCGCAGCTGCTTTGGCGAGAAATACTTTGGCGAGCTTTACAAGGACGCGCGTGAGATCAAGGAGATCTTCGATCCCAATAACGTCTTAAATCCCGGCAAGATCTGTGTTCCTCTGCACAATGAGCGCGACAGCCTGGTAGCCATCGACTCGCTGATGAGAGGAGATCTTGACCGCAAGATCCCGCTTGCGATAAGAGACTCCTTCCACAGCGCTTTTGCCTGCAACGGCAATGGCCAGTGCTTTAGCTACTTAACTGCCTCCCTAATGTGTCCAAGCTACCGCTACAGCAAGGATCACGCCCGCTCTCCCAAGGGCTACAGCGAGCTTATGCGTGACTATCTTGGGATTTTAAATGACCGCGGCTTCTCGGCGCTTGCCGAAGAAACCTCCATTATGACGGGAGGGGCGGGTTTGCTGAGCCTTCCATTGAGGTGCTTTAACACTCTTTTCAGAAAGGATGATTACAGCACAGAGATTCTGGAGAAGATCCGCACCTGTCTTGCCTGCAAATCATGCAAGGGGATTTGTCCTACTCATGTGAGCGCGGCGGACCTGAACTCGCGCTTTATCTCCATGTATTACTCGCGCTACCTGCGCCCGACCATGGATCTGCTTACTTTAAACGCAGAATGGCTGATCCCGCTTGGCGCAAGAATGGCAAAACTGTCAAACATCTTTATTAAGTCAGCTCTTGTCAGAAAGCTGGTAAGAGCGCTGTTCTCGCTTGAGGATCTGCCATCCTTCAGTGAGAAAACTCTCAAAGAACTGTGCGCTGAAAACGGCTTCATGCTGTGCTCAAAGCACGCCGCGTTAAAGCTCAGGCCTCAGGTGGCGATAGTTACCGATCCTTTCACCGCTGCCTACGAGACGCAGGGACTGATGGCTCTGGGCAGACTTGCCCGCGCGCTTGGATATAAGGTCGCTTTTTTAAAACCCTATGTAAACGGAAAGCTTATGGTAGTGCGCGGCGCGAGAGAAAAGTTCGCGCGTTTTGCCTCAAGGCAGGCGGGTCGCCTTGAGGCGCTGTCCTCTGCCGGGATCACGCTCGTAGGCTATGATCCGGCGCTCACCATCTGCTATCGCGATGAGTATCGCGAGATCTTAGGTGAAAACCGTGGTGATTTTGAGGTGCTGTTGCCCGAGGAGTGGTTAATAAAAGCCCTTGCCGCCGATAAAGCGCGCGCTTTGCTTTCAGCTGCTTCAGAGAAGCTTAAGAAGACGGAGGAGCAGGACGCTTTTAAAGGTCAGTGGTATCTCTTCTCGCACTGCACCGAGGCTGCGATGTTCCCCAAATCGGTTCAGGACTGGCAACTGGTTATGAAAACCTTCGGTCTTGATCTTATTCCGGTTCCGGTGGCCTGCTGCGGTATGGCCGGTCTTCACGGACACATGACACAAAATATAAAGGAAAGCTACCGGGTGTACGAGCAGAACTGGAAGCCGCGCCTTGAGCAAAGACCGTTTGATCGCTGCCTGGCCACCGGGTATTCCTGCCGCTCACAGGTTGAGCGCATGGAAGGAAAGGCTATCGCGCATCCCGTGATGGTGCTGGACAGTCTCCTCAATGAGGCCCGTGTGTATGACAAAGCCGCCGTTAAATGAGGTTATGGCGGTAGCGCTGGGTTACCTGGTATTTTTTATCGCCATCCCGGCGCTTATGCTCGCGATAGCTTATTTCCTTCCGCTGACCTTCCTGCCATCGCTTAAGGTGGGATTTTTTCTCGGGGCGATGTCATCGGGGTTTGGCGCCGCGCTCGTGATCTGGTCCAACATCGAGCTCTACCGCAAGGGACACGGCGGCGCGGCCGTAATTGGCAGGATAAAGATCTCAAAGCCCACGGACACTCTGGTCACCACAGGACCCTACGCGCTTTGCCGTAATCCCATGCATCTTGGACTTACCCTGTTTTATTTGGGACTGTCATGTGCTATAAATTCATTTAGCAGTCTGATCGTTCCGGTACTCACTCTGGCGTTCGCCTATATCAGTGCCGTGTATTTTGACGAGCCCAGACTCAGGCAAGACTTTACCGAGTCGTACGCCGCATGGAGCGCGGAAGTTCCGCGTTTCCTTCCTGTCCTGCGAAGAAAGAAGCCTTGAATTTCTGAACAGGAAAATTGTTTTTGTTTTTATTGGAGTCCCTATGACTATGATGTCAGGCGCCCAGATGCTGGTGCGCACGCTTGAGGATTTGGGAGTTGAGTACCTGTTCGGTTATCCCGGCGGGGCGGTTTTGGACATTTATGACGCTCTTCATGATTCAAAAAAGATCCATCATGTTCTGGGCCGTCACGAGCAGGGAGTGGCGCACGCGGCCGACGGTTATGCCCGCGTTACCGGCAGGGTCGGAGTGTGCCTGGTAACCTCAGGCCCCGGCGCCACCAATACTGTGACCGCGATTGCTACGGCCTACATGGATTCAGTGCCCATGGTGGTTATCACGGGTCAGGTCGGGACTCCGCTTATAGGCTCTGACGCCTTTCAGGAAGTAGATACCATCGGCATCACCAGACCTATAGTCAAGCATTCATATCTCTGCCAGAAGGCGACAGACATTCCAAAATATCTGCGTCAGGCCTTTTATCTGGCCTCCACCGGACGCCCGGGCCCCGTAGTCGTTGACGTGCCGAAGGACTGTGTGCGCCCGTCGGTGAAATTTGAATATCCTGAGAGCGTTCCGGTAAAGATGCGCTCTTACAATCCGACCACTCAGGGACACCGCGGTCAGGTAAGACGCGCCGTCAAGATGCTCGCCGAGGCCGAACGCCCGGTGCTGATGTTAGGCGGCGGCGTAATAAGCTCCGACGCCTCAAAGGAGGCCTCCGAGCTTGCCAGAATGTTCCGCCTGCCGGTTACCGCCACCCTGATGGGGCTTGGGGCGTATCCGGGATCCGACTCTCAGTTCCTCGGCATGCTGGGCATGCACGGAACCTATGAGGCGAACATGGTCATGGACAAGGCCGATCTGGTGCTCGCGGTCGGAGTGCGCTTTGATGACAGAGTAACCAACAACGTGGCCAAGTTCTGTCCCGCCGCCAAAATTGTTCATGTCGATATCGATCCTGCGTCAATCTCCAAGACCGTCGAGGCGGATCTGCCGATAGTAGGTGACGCCAAGACCGTGCTCAACCAGTTTCTGGATTCAGCAAGAGAGCAGAAGCTTGAGTGCAATACCAAAGCCATGGACAGCTGGTGGCAGTACATCTCAAAGTGGCGCGCCGCCAAATGCCTTGCCTATGACAAGGATCCAAAGCTAATTAAACCCCAGCAGATAATTGAGTCGCTCTACCGCGCGACCTCGGGTGATGCCATCATCGTGACTGACGTGGGACAGCACCAGATGTTCGCGGCGCAGTATTACAAGTTCGACAAACCGCGCTCATTCCTCTCCTCAGGCGGGCTTGGCACCATGGGCTACGGCTTCCCTGCCGCCATCGGCGCCTGGGTGGGTGAGCGTGATCGTCCGGTGTGCCTGATCACAGGCGATGGTTCCTTCCAGATGAATATCCAGGAACTCTCAACCTGCACCCAGTTCCATATTCCGCTTAAGATCTTCATTCTGGATAACCATACCCTGGGCATGGTTCGCCAGTGGCAGATGATGTTCTACCGCGGGCGCATCAGCTGGACTGATCTCAACGACAATCCTGATTTCGTGGCCGTAGCGAAGGCCTATGGTCATGAGGGGCAGTATGTAGATGATCCTTCAAAGCTTGATGAGGCGATAGACAAGGCCCTTTCAATGAAGGACAAGCTTGTTATAACCGATATCCGTTGTGATACCGACGCCAAGGTGTTGCCGATGCAGCAGGGCGGAGGCAGCATGTCCGATATGTTCATGGCGGAGGCCTGAGAATGCGTCAGATAATCTCAATTCTGCTTGAAAACGAAACCGGCGCTCTCTCAAGAGTGGTCGGCCTGTTCTCCCAGCGCGGCTATAACATCGAGAACATCACCGCCGCTCCCACCGAGGATCCCTCGGTCACGCGCATTACCATCCTCACCCAGAGTGACAAGGTTGAGTTAGGCCGCATCACCAAGCAGCTGCATAAGCTTGTAAATGTCATCAGGGTTTACGCTCAGGAGGATGACAGCTCGGGTGTGGTGGAGCGGGAGATCCTGTTTTTGAAGGTTCAGGCCATCGGTCACCCGGTAAGAGCTGAGCTTAAAAATCTGTGTGACATCTTCAAGGCCGAGATCGTTGACATAACCACGGAGCAGTACATATTGCAGTACGTTAATACCTCATCTGAGGTTGACCGCTTCCTCAAGGCCGTTGAGGATTGCGCCGATGTGATTGAGACCGTACGCTCGGGGGTATGCGGGATCTTCAGGGGCGAGCACTCGCTGCGCGTATAAAGAACTCATCAGCCTTCATCATCAGCAGACGATGAGGGCTTTTGCACAGACACATCACAGGAAAAGTGCGTCGTGAAAGATATCAGTAAAGAGATAGAGCGTCTCAATAGCCAGAGTGACTATTTTGGGATCATCAGACTCATTGAGAAACAAAGTGAGCCTGATTATACCCTTACGCTTGAGTACGCGAGAGCCTGCATCAACGCCTCGAACACCGTGCAGGACGGCTACGCTCTTTTGGAGCAGGCCGCCTCAGGTCTTGACTCATGGGCAAGCGAGGGACATGAAGATCCGCGCTGGCTGTTTTACAAGGGGTACATTCTCTTCAGGCAGGGTATGGTGCCTGACGCCTTAAACCGTTTTGAGCTGGCGCTTAAATTCGTAAGCGTTAATAACGGTGAGGATCTTTTCAATAAGATCCGCTCGATGATCGAGGCCTGCCGTCAGGCCATGATCGAAAGCGAGTTTAAGGGAGCTGATCCGAAGCTTGCCAAAGCACTTGAGGGTCATGTCATGGAGAATTTCGGGGAATTTAAGCCTCTCGCCACCAACTATAAGGTGCGGCTTCTGAGGGTTATCCCAAATGAACAGCATCCCTATAATCTGCTTGTGACATCAGGACTTGCCGCGAAGCGTCTTGTGGTGCCCGATGGCTATGACAGGTATTCAAACTGCCGTCTTGAACTGTGTCTTCCACTGCCTGAGAACTACGATTTCAAAGCGGATCCTAACGCGAACTGGGAGGTGTATCTCATGCTCTCGCTTATCGAGCACGTGATCTCATCCGACCATTTCATAGGCTTTGGCTATTTCATGAACGATGAAAAGCCCTTTGCAAAGGGTACGGACTTTTGCGGGGCGATGCTCAGCGCGCTTGGAGATTACAGCCCTATGGCGCAGGAGTTTAAGCTTGATGATAATACCACGGTGCGCTATTTTCAGGTGCTGCCGCTTTTGCCGATGGAGTGCCGTTTCAGGACTTCTCACAGCGCGATGGAGCTTTTGGAGATCTTCTCAAAGCGTCACGCGGCGCTAACGCCCTTTTACTCAACACGCCCGGATTTTTGCGCGGGAGTTGACGGGATCATGATTTGATCTGGTTTTAATGATTTGACTCAAACTCAGACGGAAGTGAACATGGAAAAACTCAATGGCGCCGCGCAGGCGGTGCGCGCGCTTGAAGATCTCGGGGTCACCGAAATTTTCGGTTATCCCGGAGCGGCCGTCGTGGATATTTATGACGAGCTGTACAACTCAAAAAAGATTCACCATACCCTGGCGCGTCATGAGCAGGGCGCGGTGCATGAGGCCGATGGCTATGCCAGAGCCTCAGGAAAGGTAGGAGTAGCGCTTGTAACCTCAGGTCCCGGAGCTACCAATACCGTAACCGCGATTGCCACGGCCTACATGGACTCCATTCCTCTGGTGGTGCTCTCAGGTCAGGTCTCAACCGGGCTTATCGGAACCGACGCCTTCCAGGAGGTTGACATGGTCGGCGTTACCAGACCTGTGGTCAAGTACTCCTTTTTGTGCAAGAAGCCTGAGGATATAGTTCCAAACATCCGCAAGGCCTTTTATATCGCCTCAACCGGACGCAAGGGCCCAGTGGTGGTGGATATTCCAAAAAACTGCCAGTCCAAGCGCTATGTCTTTGATTATGAGCCCAAGGCCGATGTGCATCTGCGCTCCTACAACCCCACGGTATTTGGTCACCGCGGGCAGGTAAGGCGCGCCTGCGATGAACTTTTAAAGGCCCGCAGTCCGGTGCTGCTTTTAGGCGGCGGCGTGGTGCAGGGCAACGCCTGTGACGAGGCGCGGAAGCTCGCGCGTCTTCTGAGACTGCCTGTAGTCAGCACCTTCATGGGACTGGGGGCGTATCCGGGATCCGACTCTCAGTTCCTCGGCATGCTGGGCATGCACGGGCTTTTCGTTGCCAACGAAACCATGAACGGCTCTGATCTGGTGCTGGCGGTAGGCTGTCGTTTTGCCGATCGCGCCACCAACAATGTCAAGAAGTTCTGCCCTGACGCCACGATCATTCATATAGATGTCGATCCGGCGTCCATCTCTAAGACAGTCCACGCTGACATCCCCATCGTAGGTGACGCAAAGGTGGTCTTAGGACAGATCCTGCAGGTGATAAGTGAGAGCGAGGTCAGGGACAACAGCGAGCTTGACGCGTGGTGGAAAAAGATAAATACCTGGCGTGAGGTTCATCCTCTGGGGTATACCAGAAAGGAGGGAATGATCCGCCCGCAGGAGTTTATAGAAAAGGTTTATGAGAAGACAAAGGGATTAAACCCTCTGGTTACCACCGATGTTGGTCAGCACCAGATGTTTACGGCCCAGTTCTTCAAATTTGACAGCCCGCGCAGCCTTATAAGCTCAGGCGGCCTTGGCACCATGGGATTTGGCGTGCCCGCCGCGGTAGGCGCGCAGAAGGCTCTGCCAGACAGGCTGGTGCTTTGCATCACCGGGGATGGATCCTTCCAGATGTGCATGCAGGAGCTCGCGGTGGCCCGCAAGTACTCAATGCCGCTTAAGATCTTTATTCTGGATAACAGCGTGCTCGGAATGGTCAGACAGTTCCAGACGGTTTTCTACCATCACCGTTACGCTGGAACCAATCTTGATTTCAACCCTGATTTCGTCAAGATGGCCGACGCCTTCGGCTGCGCGGGCTTCCGCGTAAAGCCCGGAGACTCTCTGGACGAGGCGGTTGACCGCGCTCTGTCGGTTAAGGACCGCCCATGCATCGTGGACGTTATAACCGATACCAACGCCATAGTGCTGCCCTGGCAGCGCGCTGATGGTTCAATGATTGAAATGATCCTTGATGAGGAGGACAGCTGATGCGTCACGTGGTTTCGATCCTGATTGAGAATGAGGCCGGCGCGCTTTCGCGTGTCGTGGGGCTGTTTTCACAACGCGGATACAATATTGAGAGCCTGACTGTAGCTCCCACCGATGATCCCACGCTCTCGCGCTGCACCATCCTCACTACGGGTGAGAGCGAGGAGATTGAGCAGATCACAAAGCAGTTGCACAAGCTTGTCTGTGTGCTCAGGGTCTCTGCGATCTCAGAGGAGCCGGAGGGAGGGCTTGAGCGCGAGCTTGTGCTTATTAAAGTCCCGACTCCAAACCGCGGCGTGA
The DNA here is from genome assembly GCA_004557545.1 of Succinatimonas hippei. Classification (GTDB taxonomy): domain Bacteria; phylum Pseudomonadota; class Gammaproteobacteria; order Enterobacterales; family Succinivibrionaceae; genus Succinivibrio; species Succinivibrio hippei_A. The sequence goes on along the minus strand of SFGV01000033.1, from coordinate 818 downwards.
GGGAGGATATCAAATCCATCGCCGATATCTTCAGCGCCAGGATCATTGATGTCTGCGCCGAGGTGATCACCATTGAGTACGTGGGCTCATCACAGGAGGTGGATAATTTCTGCCAGACCGTGCTTAAGCTTACCGAGGTACTTGAGGTCGTGCGCTCCGGGGTGCTTGGTATAGCCCGCGGCAATCACTACATGCACAGCTGACAAAAACGCCCCGTGTTCTCAATGGCGGGGCGTTCATACTAGATTGCATATCCTGAATTATTGCGCCTTATTTCAGTCTTTTGTTCATCACAAAACAGCTCTTGCCTGAAAACACGATCGCGACCGCGGAGACTTTGTAAACGTTGGTCCTGTTAATAAAGGATCTGGCGTATCCCTTCTTTTCAATCTGCTCAATAGCCTTATTCGCTTCAAGATCCATGTGATTTGGATCCTTTGACACCTTAAGCTCGATCACCATTCCGCTCATGTAATTGTCATAGCTCAGCTTAAGATCAGCAAAACCTTCTCCCGCCTCCTGCTCAACACTAAGCTCGTTGATTGTCCCGTCAAGGCTTGCGAGAATGCCGGTCATAAAGCCCTCGTAGAAATTCTCAGGTCTGCTTTTGCTCGCGTAGACTCTCAGCGAGATATATGAGACGAGCAGGCTTCCGATAAGCTTCTGCGCCTGAAGATTATCCCCGTCTGAAAGAGCCTTGAGAATATCCAGATTCTTGTTATCAAGTGTAACGGCGTCATTGAAGCTTGCCTGAATGCTCGCGTCAAAGCACTTTTTGATCTCAAGGTTTGGGATCTTAACCTTGTAATTGCCATCGC
>SFGV01000104.1 GCA_004557545.1 Succinatimonas hippei | reverse complement strand
ATAGTCCCGGCGGTCGCCATCCCCTATCCCCTCGGAGACATAAACAAGAACGTTGCCGAAGAAAAACAGATCCGCCGCGCGATCCTGGACAAGGCCATGAAGGCCCTCCAGACGCCGATTTCAGAGCAGACAGTATTTTAAGAGTTTTTAAAGTCAACAATAAAAAATTGAGGAACGGCGGCCAGCCGCTCCTCAATTTTTTATCCCCTAACATCCCCGCGGGGTTTTCTGAGTGGTCATAGACTGCCTGCGCAGCAGTTTCGCGCCGGGCCCGCGCCGGCGGCGTCCACTCTCCGCGGTACCTGTTGAAAAAACCCGCACTCTTCACTCTGATCCACCGTGTGCCTCTTGTGAGCCGATTTTGATATTTTTATGGCAAAAAGCTCCTGACTTTAGCACTTTCTCCCAGCTAAACAAGCGCTGAGCCGTTGGTATATCACAGCTCAGCGCTCTTTACCTTTTACAATTTACGTAGTTCAGAGCTCTCTATGAAATTCTGTGGCGGAAATGTTTTTGAAGATCGGTTTTCGTAGAGTAAGTTCTTAAGGGCGCTATCCCCAAGGTATCCGCTATCTCGTCGTAAAGCTTTGGGGTTTTCTCTTTTGCGTAGAATATCTGTCCTTTGATGCGAAGCTCCATTACGTTAGCCTTGTTCAAAGAATCCTGTATCGCCTGGGAGCTTCCGGTAATGCCGCGCTCCTTAAGTTTTTTTTCAAGAAGGCGCTGCAGTACAAGCGCTAAGTAACAGATCACGAAGTGTCCTTTTATGTGTTCCGGCGTCCAAACAAAACAGGGACGCGACCTCAGGCCGCTCTTCATTATCCGAAAGCTTTCTTCTATTTTCCAAAGGCCGTGATGGATCGACACCGCCTCTTCCGGACTTATCTCAGGGTCGCTGCTCAGTATTCCGTAGTATCCGTCGTAGAGGCTCTGTTCGGCGATCTTGGCCGCGTCGAGTTTCAGCGAGTTCCCGTCTATATCAGCTGCGACAAAGCTCTTTCCGCCCTTCTTGAGCTCCGCTTTGAACATTGACGGATTACCGACAAGCTTCTCAGCTTTTTTGATCAGACGCCCTCTGTCCTTCGCATCTTTCTCCGCCCTTTTGGACGAATAGCTTATGATAAGGCTGTCTGTGAGGTATATCTTATTTCTGCTCCCATCCTCGTCAGGACAGACTACGACCTGCGTGTGCTCCAATACCTTGAACCTGTAGGAATCTTCTTCGTCTTCTTTGAGACACTCTGTAAATCCGTCTTTGGAAAGGACAGCGGCCTTTACGTCGTCGGAAGCTCCGCGGATCTTAAACGCAAGAACATACTCGAAGCCCATCTCCTTGATCCTGGCAAGATTGCTTTTGGAATTAAGGCCCCTGTCGGCGACAACGATCACTTTCTCAACCTTATACTGCTTCTTCAGTTTATTCAAAGATGAAAGCAGCGTCTTAAACTCGGACGTGTTTCCGGGAAAAAGCTCGTATCCAAGCGGAATACCGCATTCGTCTATTAAAAGTCCCATTAAAACCTGGACCTCTCCAACCCTGTGGTCCTTTGAAAAACCAAAATTTCTGAAACCGTCGGCCTCGACGCTCTCGAAATAGTAAGTCGTCACATCGTAAAACGCGACGCTGACATTCTTCTTTTCTCCGTTGAAGAGCTTTTTGTAAAGGTGAGCCTCTATTTTGCTCTTATAGTCGGCAAACATATCCAAAGATCTGTACATGTCATCCAAACGCAGAGAACCAAAATTAAAGAGATAAGAATCCTTCTGTCTGAAAGACGCGATCTTTGAGCATGGCTGCATATTTCTCAGAGCAGAAAGGAAAAAGGCGCTTCTTGCAAGATCACATTTGCTTCGTGAAAGAGACTGTATGCCGCGGAAACAAACATCCATACTCAGTTCGTTCCAAAGAGCGCGGTAACAGAAAATGCCGTAATTCTTTAAAGACAACCCTTCGCACACAGGGTCGGCGGGAGCTTTCTTAAAAAGTTCCGCCAGCTTTTCTTCGACGGAAGTAGATGTTTCGGCGTTTATCCTATCGCACTCAGCCTGCAGCTTGGACATTATATCCGGGTCGCGTGCTTCGAGCACATCCCGACGCCCAAAACTTTTGACAGTCCGCGTCCTTGGTTCCTTTGTGACAGGATCACGGTAACTTTCCAGGAAATAAACATATTCAACGCCGTTGGAACGTCTCGTGTTCAGTCTCAAAGCCTCGCCTCCCATACGAGGACATTATACAGCAATATAGATGGAATAACAAATATAAACTACTATAAACTACAATAATTTTAAGAACAAAAACCGCTGCAAATATGGTGATTGCAGCTGTTTAGAGGCTCAGTTGATGCTCATAAGTGCAAAAGTCAGGAAGATGGGAGGCCGCTTCACTCTGCGGCCTCCCATCTTGATTCCCTTATTCTTGTATCTTCCTGAAACTTACTGCTTTTTCTGCTCCCTGCCCCAGGAATCTTTCAGCGATACCGTCAGGTTGAATACGGGGCGCTCCGGCGTCGTGACGTTGTCCGCGCAGAAGTAGCCGTGACGCAGGAACTGGAATTTGTCTAGCGGCGCGGCCTGCGCGAGCGACGGCTCGACGAGGGCCTCCTCCGCGACCACAAGCGACTGGGGGTCGAGATAATCTTTGTAGTCCTTGCCCTCTTCCATGTCGTTCATATTGCGGAGGGTGAAGAGATGCCCATAAAGGTTGACCTTCGCCTTTACGGCGTCCCCGGCCCAGACCCAGTGGAGCGTGCCCTTTATCTTGCGTCCGTCGGGCGCGTCTCCGCCGCGGCTTTCCATATCGACGGAACAGCGCAGCTCGGTGACATTGCCGGCGGCGTCTTTTACCGCTTCATTGCACCTGATGATGTAGGCGTGCTTGAGGCGCACCTCTTTGCCGGGCGACAGGCGGAAGAAGCCCTTCACCGG
>SFGV01000103.1 GCA_004557545.1 Succinatimonas hippei | reverse complement strand
GCTCCATGGGGTCTTTCCGTCTAGTTGCGGGTAACCTGCATTTTCACAGGTACTAAGATTTCACCGAGTCTGCTGCCGAGACAGCGCCCAAATCGTTACACCTTTCGTGCGGGTCAGAACTTACCTGACAAGGAATTTCGCTACCTTAGGACCGTTATAGTTACGGCCGCCGTTCACTGGGGCTTCGGATCACTGCTTCAGATCGCTCTTAACAGATCCTCTTAACCTTCCAGCACCGGGCAGGTGTCACCCCCTATACTTCGTCTTGCGACTTCGCAGAGAGCTGTGTTTTAGTTAAACAGTCGCTTGGGCCTCTTCACTGCGGCTTAATTGCTTAAGCACTCCTTCTCGCTAACTTACGGAGTCATTTTGCCGAGTTCCTTGGCAACAGTTCTCTCGCTCACCTCGGGATTCTCTCCCTGCCCACCTGTGTCGGTTTTGGTACGGGCCGCATATGCATTGCCAGAAGCTTTTCCTGGAAGCCGTCATCATGTGCTTCGCTACTTTCCTTGGATTTCGCTTGCCTGTCACGCCCTAGCCTTGAGGTTACCGGATTTGCCTGGTAACCAGCCGCTTCGCTTCGCCCTCAATCCATTAAGAGGGTCACACTATCCGTCTCCGTCACTCCTTCGCTCCATATACGGGTGCAGGAATCTTTCGCCTGCTTTCCATCCACTACGCCTTTCGGCCTCGCGTTAGGTCCCGACTTACCCAGGGCGGACGAACCTTCCCCTGGAATCCTTGGGCTTTCGGTGTGTAGGATTCTCACCTACATCTCGCTACTCACACCGGCATTCTCACTTCTATACAATCCACCGCTCCTCACGGTACGGCTTCTGCTCGTATACAACGCTCCCCTACCACTATAGTTTCCTACAATCCGCAGTTTCGGTATCAGGCTTAGCCCCGGTACATTTTCGGCGCAGGGTCACTCGACTAGTGAGCTGTTACGCACTCTTTAAAGGATGGCTGCTTCTGAGCCAACCTCCTAGTTGTCTGGGCATCCCCACATCCTTTTCCACTTAGCCTGTATTTTGGGACCTTAACTGGCGGTCTGGGCTGTTTCCCTCTTGACCATGGACCTTATCACTCACAGTCTGACTGCCGGACATCCTTAATGACATTCGCAGTTTGATTGTATTCAGTACCCCGGGATGGGGCCATCACACATTCAGTGCTCTACCTTCACTAAGGTTCTTTCCAACGCTAGCCCTAAAGCTATTTCGGGGAGAACCAGCTATCTCCGGGTTCGATTGGAATTTCTCCCCTAGCCACAAGTCATCCGCTAACTTTTCAACGGTAGTCGGTTCGGTCCTCCATTGAGTTTCACCTCAACTTCAACCTGCTCATGGCTAGATCACCCGGTTTCGGGTCTGCAACATCCTACTTTCGCCCTCTTAAGACTCGCTTTCGCTTCGGCTCCGGTCTTTCCTCCTTAACCTCGCAGTCTGTCGCAACTCGCCGGTTCATTCTACAAAAGGCACGCCATCACCCCTTAACGGGCTCTGACTTCTTGTAGGCATACGGTTTCAGGTTCTCTTTCACTCCGCTCCCGCGGTTCTTTTCACCTTTCCCTCACGGTACTGGTTCACTATCGCTCACTCGTTTATATTTAGCCTTGGCGGATGGTCCCGCCTGCTTCCGACAAGATTTCTCGTGTCTCGCCGTACTCAGGATCCCATTAGGCTTTCCTCGGATTTCGGTTACAGGGCTTTCACCTTCTTCGGCCGGGCTTTCGATCCCGTTCTCCTATCCTCGTTCTTGCCATCTCATGGTCCTTCAACCCCGGTCCTTCAACCGGTTTGGGCTTCTCCCCTTTCGCTCGCCGCTACTCAGGGAATCACTGTTGTTTTCTTTTCCTCCGGCTACTTAGATGTTTCAGTTCGCCGGGTACCTCTCTTGCAGGCCATGTATTCACCTGCAGATGACAGCTCATGTCTGCTGCCGGGTTCCCCCATTCGGACACCTCCGCTTCTTCGCTTCCTTACAGCTTCACGGAGCTTTTCGCAGTTTGGCGCGTCCTTCTTCAGTTTCGAGTGGCCAGGCATTCGCCGTACGCCCTTCCTTACTTAATCAGTGGTTCTCGTGTGTTTCGAGATGTTCTTTTTCAAGAACTGTTTTTTACTGTTTTCTCAGTTTATCTTACAACTTACGTTTTAGACCTTTTCTGTTATGTCTTTTCTTCTTAGTTGCTCAGTTTTCAAAGATCGATTCCTCTGAGAAGTCTATGACCTCTCAAAACTAAACAGGATCCTATACAACCTTTTCCTTCAATTTCCTCGTTTCTTCTTTCTCCTTAGAAAGGAGGTGATCCATCCCCACGTTCCCGTAGGGATACCTTGTTACGACTTAACCCCAGTCATCGGTCCTGCCTTCGACGGCTCACTCCCAATTGGGTTATGCCACCGGCTTCGGGCATTACCAACTCCCATGGTTTGACGGGCGGTGTGTACAAGGCCCGAGAACGTATTCACCGCGACATGCTGATTCGCGATTACTAGCGATTCCAGCTTCATGAAGTCGGGTTGCAGACTTCAATCCGAACTGAGACGCCCTTTATGAGATTCGCTTGCCTTCACAGGTTCGCTGCTCTTTGTAGACGCCATTGTAGTACGTGTGTAGCCCAGGCCATAAGGGGCATGATGATTTGACGTCATCCCCACCTTCCTCCGGTTTATCACCGGCAGTCTGATATGAGTCCTCAACTCAATGTTAGTAACATATCACAAGGGTTGCGCTCGTTGCGGGACTTAACCCAACATCTCACGACACGAGCTGACGACAACCATGCACCACCTGTCTCCTTGATAGCCTCGGATATATCTCTATACCTCTGCAAGGGATGTCAAGGCCTGGTAAGGTTCTTCGCGTTGCTTCGAATTAAACCACATACTCCACCGCTTGTGCGGGCCCCCGTCAATTCCTTTGAGTTTCACACTTG
>SFGV01000032.1 GCA_004557545.1 Succinatimonas hippei | reverse complement strand
TCCCGTGAGCGGCAAACATAGGCTGATACATCACAGGCTCTGTTGTGGGGATGGATGCATTGGCATCACCCATTTTTGATGCAATGATCATCCCCCCTTTGATGATCATGTCCGGTCTTACTCCGAAAAAGGCAGGATTCCATACAACCAAGTCCGCCATCTTTCCTTTTTCCACAGACCCCACATATTGAGATATTCCATGTGTGACTGCCGGATTGATGGTGTACTTGGCTATGTAACGTTTTACCCTGAAATTGTCATTTCCGTTCTTCACATCCTCCGGGAGAGGGCCGCGTTCATCCTTCATCTTGCCTGCGGTCTGCCAAGTTCTTGTGATCACCTCACCGATGCGTCCCATGGCCTGAGAGTCCGAACTCATCATGCTGAATACGCCCAGGTCATGCAGTACGTCTTCTGCGGCGATGGTTTCTGGTCTGATACGCGAGTCGGCAAATGCCACATCCTCAGGCAACCGTGGATTCAGATGATGGCAGACCATGAGCATATCAAGATGCTCGTCAATGGTATTTACCGTGTAGGGTCTGGTTGGATTGGTTGACGATGGCAATACGTTTTCAAAGGAGCATGCCTTAAGAATATCCGGGGCGTGACCACCACCGGCGCCCTCAGTGTGATATGTATGAATCGTTCTTCCCTTGAACGCGGCCAGTGTGCTCTCAACAAATCCTGCCTCATTTAAGGTATCAGTATGGATCGCGACCTGCACATCATAATCATCGGCAACCCCAAGGCAGCAGTCAATAGCCGCAGGAGTGCTTCCCCAGTCCTCGTGAAGCTTAAGTCCGCACGCTCCGGCGCGCACCTGATCGATAAGCCCCTGCCGCGATGAGCTGTTACCTTTCCCAAGAAAACCAAAATTCATCGGCATCCCGTCACAGGCCTGCATCATGCGTTTTAAATGCCATGGCCCAGGTGAGCAGGTAGTAGCGTTAGTGCCAGTTGCAGGACCGGTACCACCACCGACCATTGTGGTAATTCCGCTGGCCAGAGCTTCCTCCGCCTGCTGAGGGGAGATCAGATGGACATGGCTGTCCATTCCCCCGTATGTGACAATCAGCCCTTCACCTGAGATGATCTCGGTACCAGCGCCGATAATGATGTCTACTCCTGGCATGGTATCAGGGTTACCTGACTTGCCTATTGCCGCAATTACACCGTTTTTGATACCAATGTCAGCTTTATAGATCCCGCTCGCGTCAAGGATCACAGCGTTGGTAATTACGGTATCCATACACACGTCGCAGTCAGACTGGCTCTGTCCCATCCCGTCTCTTATGACTTTGCCACCGCCGAACACCGCCTCGTCACCATAGCGCGTGTAATCTTTCTCTATCTCGATAATCAGATCCGTATCAGCAAGACGAATACGGTCACCAGTTGTCGGGCCGTAAAGCTCTGCGTACTGCTGCCTTGAAATTTTGCGCATTTGCTATTTCTCCGGAGAAGTGTCAAGGTTGCCCATTACCTGAGCGCGGAAGCCGAAAACCCTGCGGGAGCCTGAGTAAGGAATTAACTCGACAGTACGTTCCTGCCCCGGCTCAAACCTGACCGCGGTACCGGCGGGAATATCCAGTCTCATGCCATACGCCTTGCTGCGATCGAAGGACAAAGCCGGATTTACCTCATAAAAATGGAAATGGGAACCAACCTGAATTGGACGGTCACCCTCGTTGGTAACCTTCAGGCTGACGCTCTGACGCCCCTCGTTTAAGGAGATCTCGCCGTTTTTGATGAAATACTCACCGGGGATCATGCAAACCTCCTAAACAATCGGATCATGCACTGTGACAAGCTTGGTGCCATCAGGGAAAGTTGCCTCTACCTGAACCTCGTGCACCATTTCCGCCACCCCATCCATCACATCATTGCGTGAAAGCAGGGTACGGCCTGAGCTCATCAGCTCGGCAACACTTTTGCCGTCGCGCGCGCCTTCAAGGATCGCAAGACTTATGTACGCGATACTTTCAGGGTAGTTGAGTTTAAGACCGCGGGCCTTTCTTCTCTCGGCAAGCATGCCGGCTGTAACCAGCAAAAGCTTGTCTTTCTCTCTTGGCAATAGATCCATCTGTTCAGTCTTCCCGATCAGTAAAGGTAATTAGCTTCATAAGACAATAAAGCAAGCCGGGAGGCAGGGATTAACTTGCACAGGCATGGGTTTATATGATCACAAAAAGTGCACTATAAGCCCCGTTTTGATGATAAATGGTCTAATAATGTTCCAAATAATCTAATCTATGCCATATAAAGGGACACAGATTCGCACGGTGTTATATTGCATTTATTAAAATTTCACACTCATTGAGAAGAGGTATCTGATATGGCATGTTTCCTTGCTGCCGTCGCGGAAGGCGCCGTTGTCTACGGAATAAGGAAGATAGTTCACAAGCATGAAAGTCAAAATGCTAAAGCCTGGTACTCAAGACTTGGCGTGCTCTTTAACATGCTTATGGGCGGATCATTTCTGCTCATGATCGAGCACATCTGGCATGGCGAAATAACCTTTGCCTTCCCTTTTCTTACCGCTATGAAGGATCCTTCTGACACAGCGGTAATGATCCACGAGATCTTAACTGTTGGTGTAAGTATGGATATTGCTCTCACCGCCATCTGGGCTGTCTGGGTTCTTATTTCAGGCTTAACCGTCGCGAGGAACGCTGCCAAATGTGCCTGATCATAACCGCTCTGATGACCTTGATTACACTGTGGGTCTGGAAGAAACTCGATCCTGACAATCGTTTTTATTCGCGTACGATATTTATATGTTTTGCCGCCGCAGCTATCATGTGGACAGTCGACAGATTCTTTGCCCTGTCTGATGGTGAGGCTTTTTTTGAGCTGAGCCTTGATGATACCCTGCTCGGGCTGACAGTCAGCTTCTGCGTGATGGTACTGTGGGCTGTTATGGCGGTCTTTGGCAGAACCCGCTTCGTGAAGGCAGGCCGCTGATACGCTCTGATCAGAAGCTCAGTTAACGCGGGGATCCATCCTTGTTTATCATTATCTGGAGTCCCCGCCAAATATCCTTTCTGCAATTTTGCGTGCTAAAGTCCGGCGCGCTTAAGCCCCAGTGACGATATACCTGTTGATTTCAGATGAACCTCCGAGCGTTCAGGTATTCCAGATCCTCGGACGCAATGGACTGCGGCCATTTGCCACAGGACGCAATCTCTCCCATGCTGATATAAGCAAAGAAAAGACCTCTTCACTGCTCTCACCAAGAACCCTTACCGCGGCCACATGGTTTGCGAAGGTTACGGCTACCATAGCGCGGTCGTCATATCTTGCAAGCTCAGGAGCCATCTTTGAACATTCCTGCTCAAGTGCCGCCTCATCCTCAGGTCTTACAATCGCGTACAGCTGTCCGCATACCCCAAACCCTGACAACCCATAAGGGCTTTTCAGAAGATCCGAGCCTGGTTCAAGCTCCAGTTGTTCTGAGAGTAATGGTATGCCATTACGGGTTATGTAAGAATCTATACGACACCTGGCATGAATATAGTCTGCGCCATTTGGTTTCCTGCCAAAGACGTTCAGAGAAAGCGCGATCAGTGAGCTTTGCTCATCGAGATCTGCTTTCAGGCTGAATATTGCATCAGACCCGTCAAAGAAGATGACCCCCTGCGGAAGCCACTCAAGATCAGAGCTCTCAGCCTTAAGAGAGATGCTCTCACTCTGTGAGACATGATGGCTGTCGGTCATATAAACCTTGGTCATCGCGGGAGTAGTTATCAGAGCCCGCGCGCCGTCTATGGCTTTCACATCTATATTCAGATGATCTCCACTTACAAGACCTCCTGGCGGATGCAGAAGATAGCAATGCGCGCACCGGGTGCCCTCCGCGCATTCAGGGTAAAAAAGTGACTGAATGCGCAAAGGCCCATAGAAGTTTAGCTTACGTAATACCGTACGGTCAGCTGACGGGGCAAAAACCGCTTCTAACCCGCCATTCCACCGTCTGGCATCATCAAAAAGGAAACTGTCTCCCTTTTGATTTTCTGCAAATACGCTCATACGCTTAAGAACTGCTTTACTGTATCAGCGTCAAGCCCCTGCATACGACCGGTACGGACTACACTGCCGCGATTCATAATCACATAGCTGTCGGCCATGCGTCTGGCGAACGGAACCTTCTGCTCTACCAGCAGCACGCTGATCCCAAGCTTAGAGTTAAGGCTCCTGATAGTGTCAGCGATATCACGGACAATATTGGGCTGTATACCCTCAGTAGGCTCATCAAGCACCAGAAGCGATGGTTCTGTTACCAGTGCCCTTCCTATAGCGAGCTGTTGCTGCTGACCTCCTGAAAGATCTCCTCCGAGACGGTTTAGCATCTGCTCTAAAACCGGAAAGAATTCAAAGATAAACCTTGGAATAGAACGGCTTCCGTCCTTGCGAAGAGGCAAGCCTACCTTCAGGTTTTCCTCAACCGTTAACAGAGGGAAGATCTGACGCCCCTGCGGAACATATCCAAGCCCAGCGCGCGCCCTGTCCTCTGGTGACAGTTTGGAAATGTCCTTGCCATTAAAGATAATACTTCCGCTTCTTACAGGTACCAGCCCCATCAGGCACTTTAATAGTGTGGTTTTGCCAACGCCGTTGCGTCCCATAATGCAGGTGCACTCTCCCTTCTGGGCACTAAGGCTCACATCGTTGAGAATGTGGCTTTCATCGTAGTACTGCTCGATATTGTGAAATTCAAGTACCGCTGCCATTATTCCATCCCCTTACCAAGATAAGCCTCAATAACCTGAGGGTTGCTCTGGATCTCATCCATTGTTCCCTCAGCAAGCACAGACCCCTGACTTAACACCACAACTTTATGAGCTATGGCGCGTATAAAATCCATATCGTGTTCAATAACCATGATGGTGGCCGTGCCCTCAAGCTCGTGCAAGAGCTCAATAGTCATGCCGATCTCCTCGGGAGTCATTCCGGCGACAGGCTCATCAAGCATTATGAGTCCCGGCTTCTGCATAAGCAGCATACCGATTTCCAGCCATTGCTTCTGCCCGTGAGAAAGAGCTCCAGAGATATCGTTTACCCTTTGTTCAAGTTTGATCCTCTCAAGCACCTCTTCCATGAATTGACGATCCGTAGCCGAAAGCTTGGCTTTATAAGCGTCAAAAACTCCGCGTGGACCCTTGAGCGCCAGCTCAAGATTCTGCCCTACAGTGAGAGTCTCAAATACCGATGGCTTCTGGAATTTACGACCTATGCCGCACTGAGCTATCGATACCTCATCCATGGAGGTCAGATTTACCAGATGCCTTGGATCAGGATCTTTAGGATCTGGTCTGTACCACGCCTGCCCGAAATCAGGAGCGGTCTTACCGGTGAGCACATCCATCATTGTGGTCTTGCCTGCTCCGTTTGGACCTATAAAACAGCGTAGTTCGCCGGCCTCCAGATAAAAAGTAAGTTTGTTCAGTGCCTTAAAACCATCAAAGCTTACAGTCAGATCTTCTGCATATAGCACGATACCCGATGAGCGTTTCTTAGGCCCAGTGCCTGAAATGGATTTTTGGGCGCCGCGCACAAGCAGACCTTTATGACCGGGTTTCGCGACAAGCTCTGATGCGGCTTTGGATATAGCTTTTTTTGAAAGATTCTTGATGTCCATTGCTGCCTCCTCAGTTAGCTCTTGCCCTGCTCGAAAGCAGGCTGTCAGCAAGCCCCGCGACTCCGCGCGGCAAAAACAGCGTAACAGCTACAAAAAGTCCGCCCAGCGCGAACAGCCAGACCTCAGGGAAGGCGTTGGTAAAACAGGTCTTGGCAAAATGCACAATAAAAGCTCCCACTACCGCTCCATAGAGTCTGCCGCGTCCTCCCAAGGCCACGCAAACTACTATTTCAATTGAATTTACAGGTGAGAATTCGCTGGGGTTGATTATTCCTACCTGCGGAACATACAGCGCTCCAGCGATGCCGGCGATTATGGCCGAAAGGACAAAGATCCAGAGCTTTATATTCTCAACCCTGTAACCGATGAAGCGGACACGGCTCTCCGCGTCTCTTACCGCCACGCAGAGTCTGCCAAGTCTTGAAGCGACAACCGAGCGGCAAATTATATAAGAGATCATGAGCGCCGCTACCGAACACGCGAATAGCATGATCCTCATAGCGTCAGTACTGAGACTGAACCCTAATAAGGTTTTAAAGTCAGTAAGACCATTGTTACCACCAAAACCGAGCTCATTTAAGAAGAACGCAAGCATCATGGCATAGGTAAGAGCCTGCGTAATGATGGATAGGTATACACCAGAGACTCTGGAACCAAAGGCAAGCTTGCCGAATACCCAGGCCAGCGCCGCCGGCACCAGAATCACCATTACCGCAGCAAATGCGAAGTACTCAAAACCGTGCCAGTACCACGGTAGCTCGTGCCAGTTGAGGAAGACCATGAAATCAGGTAAAACCGGATCGCCATAAACTCCCTGAGCTCCTATCGAGCGGGTAAGATACATGCCCATGGCATAGCCACCGAGCGCGAAAAACACGCAGTGGCCTAACGTAAGGATCCCAAGATAGCCCCAGATCATGTCAACTGACAGCGCAAGGATCGCGTAGGTAACGTATTTTCCCAAAAGATTGACCGTATAAACCGGAAGGATCCCAATGGCTGCTAAAACAACCACAATGGCGCCAAGCGTTCCGGTAACCGTAAGGAAGGATACGGTCGGACGGTTAAAAAGTTTTTCCTGAAGACGGATTTTTTCCATTTTGTCAGTCCTCCGCCGCTCTGCCGCGTTGCGGGAACAGACCGCGCGGGCGTTTCTGGATAAAGAGAATAAGCGCGACCAGAATTATGATCTTTGAGAGCATCGCTCCGCTTACAGGCTCAAGAAGCTTGTTCACAACTCCCATGATTAGACCGCCTGTCAGAGTGCCCCAGAGATTGCCTGCTCCGCCGAACACAACCACCATAAACGAATCAACTATGTAGTTTTGTCCAAGATTAGGTCCGACATTGGTGATCTGGCTTAAAGCGACACCGGCCATACCGGCAACACCTGAACCAAGTCCGAAAGTAAGAGCGTCCACCTTTGCTGCCCTTATACCAAGAGCTCTGGCAATAGGACGGTTTTGGGAGACCGCGCGAACTTCAAGACCCAGTCTGGTCTTTTTCATGATCGCGAGGATCACGAAAAACACAATCATGCAGAAGCAGATTATGCAGATACGGTTCCAGGTGAATGAAAGGTTGGTTGATATCTGAAGCGTTCCTCTCATGAACTCCGGCGTCGTGACCGCGCGGTTTAGAGGTGAGAACAGTGTGCGTACCAGCTGTTGCAGAATGAGACTGATACCAAAAGTCGCGAGCAGGGTTTCAAGCGGTCTTCCGTAAAGATGACGGATCACAAGACGCTCTATAAGGATCCCCATAAATCCGCTGACTACAAAAGCGCCAGGGATGGAAAGGAACAGGGCAAGCCCCGGATTCTGCGGCAGAAGCTGCTGGATGATCCACACCGTATAGGCTCCGATCATGATGAGCTCGCCATGAGCCATATTGATAACGCCCATGACACCAAATGTGATCGCGAGCCCAACCGCGGCCAGTACCAGAACTGAGCCAAGACTTAGTCCGAAGAACAAAGTCATCGTAAAGTCAGAGAGTTTCTGACAAAATTTTATGTATCCTGAGGCGTATCTCGCGGCAGACGCGATTTGCGGATCCTTTGATTGCTCAAGCGCCTGAGCGGCCTGAAGTGATGCTACAGATGAGTCAGACTCCAGCAAATCAAGCGCCTCAAAGGTTTCCTGCCTGCCAGCGGTGCCAAGTTTGGAGAGTGCCTGTGCCCTCGCCAGTTTTAAAACCGAATAGATCTCTTTGTCCTGTTCTTTTGACATCAGCTTGTCAAAAGTCTCAAGCGCGATCGGTTTGGCATTGGGTGATACCAGCTCCTGCGCGGCCTTAAGACGAACCGCTGGATCTTCTGAGAAAAGCTGAAAGCTTCTCAGATAACCGTTTATAGCCTTGCGCTGTTGTGTGGATACGGCGCTGCGACGCAGTCCCTGAGGTGCTTGCACCTGACTGCCGTCACTTACCCTGGTGTAAGTATCGGAACTGCGTGACTGTCTTACATAGATCTCTCCGCTGTCAGGATCAACGTAGATGAGTCCTGATGAAAGCTTTTTAAGAAAGTCAGCATTCTGCTCGCTTATGTCATCACCTAGAGCTTTAATGGCGCTGTCACGATCCCGTACTGAGCTTGAAGCCACCGAGGTTGCCACCTCAGGACTAAGGTCGTACACCGGAGCTGCAAAGGATTGCATTCCAATGGTCATAAGACACAGTAGCAACGCCTTGCGCATGCTAGCAAACATCGTAATTCTTCCCTGAAACTTATGGAACACAAGGGCGCCTTCGGCTTAACTCAGCCAGGCGCCCCGTCATATCAGCCCTTAAATTATTTGAGGACCTTTTGTGTTATTTGGATTTGGACGAGCCCAGGCATTTCTTGGTCTTGGTGTTGTAATTGCCGCATTTTATCGGAGCGGTCCAGTCGGCAATCAGATCCTTTGAGCCTTCAAGATAGTCACTCCAGGCATCACCATCAACCTCTTTCTTGGTCTGCCATACGACTTCAAACTGACCATCATCCTGAATCTCACCGATAAGCACCGGCTTGGTGATGTGGTGGTTTGGCAGAACCCTGGCTACGCCTCCGGTGAGGTTTGGAGTCTCAAGTCCGACAATATTATCAAGAACCTTGTTAACGTCAGTGGATTTAGCTTTTTCTACTGCCTTAACCCAGAGATTGAAGCCAATATAGTGAGCTTCCATAGGGTCGTTGGTCACACGCTTGGGGTTCTTGGTAAATTCACGGAATTTCTTTATGAACTCCTTGTTTTCAGGAGTGTCGACACTCTGGAAATAGTTCCAGGCGGCAAGATGTCCTACGAGCGGAGCGGTGTCAATTCCGGAAAGCTCTTCCTCGCCTACTGAGAAAGCCATGACCGGAATATCCTCGGCGCTGATACCCTGATTGGCCAGTTCCTTATAGAACGGTACATTGGCGTCACCGTTTAAGGTATTGATAACAGCAGTCTTTTTACCAGTACTGCCAAAGGCTTTTATCTGAGAGACAATGGACTGCCAGTCTGAATGACCAAAAGGAGTGTAATGGATCAGGATATCTTCATCCTTAACGCCATGCTGCTTGAGATAAGCCTCAATGATTTTGTTGGCCGTACGCGGGAATACGTAATCGGTTCCTTCAAGTACCCAGCGTTTTACGCCCACTTCGTTCATCAGATACTCAACCGCCGGAATCGCCTGCTGATTTGGAGCCGCGCCGGTATAAATGATGTTACGTGAGCTTTCCTCGCCCTCATACTGAACCGGATAGAAAAGCAGTCCGTTGAGTTCCTCAAATACAGGGAGTACAGACTTGCGGGATACAGATGTCCAGCATCCGAACACAACCGCAACTTTGTCCTTTGAAAGAAGCTCGCGGCTTTTTTCGGCAAAAAGCGGCCAGTCGGAGGCCGGATCGACCACTACAGGCTCAAGCTTCTTGCCAAGCACACCGCCTTTCTTGTTCTGCTCATCTATCAGCATCAGAAGCTCATCTTTAAGTGAAGACTCGCTGATCGCCATAGTTCCGGACAGGGAGTGCATGATTCCTACCTTAATGGTGTCATCGGCCGCCTGTGCGGAAATACCGTGCAACGCGATTGCGGCGCCAAGCGCCATACCTAAAAGGTTTTTGATCATTGATTTTTCCTTTTTGAAAGCCTTTGGGTAAAATCCGAAAATATCTTCCGGATGACTAAAATCTATCCTCTGACGTTCCATATTTACGCGACGCACTGTTTTCGACGTAATAATTTCCAAAACAGTGCTATACCACTTAATGTTGTACGCGCATAAATCTGACACTTGTAATTATTTGTTTGTAAATTAGTTATTGTGTTTTAGTACGGTTTTTAGTGCGCGAAATCGCTGGAATGGAGGCTATCTAATTTCTGCTGTTTTTATCTGGTTATAATCTTTAATATCTTATTTTTATTTTATATATCATTACATTATATCCAGGGATATACGGTACGATGGGCTTTAAGATAAATTCCTAAAAAGGATTTTTATTGCACCGCAATAGACAGGAACCAGGCGGGATTTTTGTAAGCACGTTCCAGAATCGATCAGATGTGCCCAAGATATGACGCAAAATCGTATAGATTTGCAAAGGAAGGAATGTCAGGCTCTTTTTTACGCTCCGTCTCGTCTGACCCGATCAGCGCAACGTTAGTTATCCCGGCGACCCGGGCTCCTTCAAGATCCCGCATCCGGTCTCCAACTGCGAATGACGCGCAAGGATCAATGCAGAAATCAGCGCAGGCTTTTTTAAACATTCCGCCTTTGGGTTTTCTGCAGTCACACTCAAGACGATAACGCTCTACAGCGGCTTGTGGATGATGTGGACAAAAGTAGATGCCGTCAAAGGCGGCATCATGAAGAGAAAGAACCTGCTGCATCCAGGCCGTAGTACGCAGGAAATCAGATAACAGGTATCGCCCGCGGGCGATACCTGACTGATTGGTACAAAGAATAAGCAGATATCCCTGATGTCTGATGCGGCAGAGGGCATCCGGTACTCCCGGCAGAAATTCAAAATCGCTTATCGCACCGACATACCCCGTATCACGGTTTATCACGCCATCGCGATCAAAGAATACTGCCTTGTTTGGCATCTTATGAAAGTTCGGCGAGCTTTTTGGGATCCAGCGCGATATCACGGCTGTCGGTTATGCTGATGCCACCGTCCAGCACTGATTTGGCGATCTGTTTTGCCTCAGAGAGGCTGTGGAGTTTCCATGATCCGCACTGATAGATGTTAGCGGCCGGGATTTTATAATCATCCGGCAGAGCCAATACGTCTTTCATTGACGCTTCCATGGAATCGCGCACTTTCTTGGGATCCGGAGTACCGATGCAGCTCATATAAAAGCCGGTCTTGCACCCCATTGGGGAAATATCTATGACCTCAACCACACCTTTCTCATTTAAGTGATCGCGCATATATCCAGCGAACAGATGCTCAAATGTATGCAACCCTTTCTCAGGCATCATTCCGGTATTCGGTTTTATAAAGCGCAGATCCCATACTTCTATCTCATCACCTTTAGGAGTCTTCATGACCTTGGCGAGTCTGACTGCCGGAGCCGGCATGATGGTGTGATCCACGAGAAAGCTGTCAATAAGCGGCATTGTTATTATCTCCTCAATATACGTAACCGGTAGCTTGCGCGACCCTGTTGTTATCCTTATTCTCAGTAAAGTTCGCAATGCAGGAGCTGTGAGCGGAAAGCCGATGCTCTGGACGAGACCTGCTTGGCCGCGCCGATAAGCCAGTCCTTGCTCTTGTATGTTCCCATACTGAAGCCTTTCCAGCCCTCATGATAGTTCAGGTACTGATTATAAGCGTCAGAATAAGGGATCCCGTTCTTCTGGCGGGTTTTTGACATGTACCAGCCAATGAAGTCAAGAGCATCACCGAAGTCACTGCGGTCAGAAAAGAACGAACCGGATTCCTGTTTGTAAAGATCCCAGCTCTCGTCAGTTGCCTGCGCATACCCGTAGGAACTGCTGCCTCGCCCAAGCGGAATGAACAGGAACCATCTCATCGGAGGCTTTGCGTCCTCCTGGAATGAAGACTCCTGAGCCATTATCGCCAGCGCCACATCGATCGGCACTCCGTAACGGTCATGAACCCGGTGTGCCTGAGCGTACCAGTCGTCTTTCTCCTGAAAAATCGAACAGGCATCGCCAGGATTTGACGGTGGATTAGATGAGCAGGCGGACAAAAAAGCCAATGATGCCGCAAGCGCGGCACACAACCTTACGCTCACGATCAGATAGCGTCCTCGCCTTCTTCATTAGTGCGGATACGGATCACGCGTGAAATATCTGACACGAAAATCTTTCCATCGCCGATCTTCCCTGTATGCGCCCCCTTGATGATGGCTTCAACACAGGTGTCAACATCCTGATCCCTGACCACAAGCTCAATCTTTGCCTTAGGCAGGAAATCAACTACATACTCAGCGCCGCGGTAAAGCTCGGTGTGTCCCTTCTGACGACCAAAGCCCTTGACCTCTGAGACAGTCATACCGCTTATACCCTGCGCGCTGAGTGCCTCGCGCACATCATCAAGCTTGAATGGTTTGATAATCGCAACTATCTTCTTCATAAGAACACCGAACTTCCGCGCCAGGCGGAAGCTTTCTCCTCTTTGTCTTATTCTTCTGCGCGGGATAATCATGAGCGCATCGGCGCTCCCGCACGCGCCGGCCTGTTTCCTTTATTTTAACATGGCACGCGCCAGCGGCGGAAAACCGACACCTGCCAGAAATTCTTAAAGCTTCATCTCTAATCTTAAATCAGCGTAACAGACATATTGTAAAAGGATATACATATCTTTATGAGTAATCCATTGTATTTAAATTATTTTATCAAAAGAAATGGTAGCGTACCCATTCTTGATGGTCTGGATATCAGCAGATCTGGCACAGCTGTTGCTTAATACTAATCAGACCGTCAGGGTTTAGATATTAAGTAAGGGGATGCTTTATGAACAGGAACGAAAAGAACAGCTCTCTATTCATTCTCAACATTGTTATGGTATGGCTTTCCATTGCCACACTTGCGCTGTTGTTCATCCCGTGGGATCGTTTATCAGCCGATCTCGCAGCCAGAATTGACGCTTGCAAAGGTTTTCTTTGCCTTGCCCTGATCTTCGAGATCTCAAACTTCATTGCCCAGCTCCTGATCAATATTGTCTCAGCTGTACACAGAAACAAAGTTGTCAGAAATTCCCAGCGTCAGATTGAAAACACTGTCGGAAATATGGACTTCTCAGAGCGTGCGCTAATTCGTGAATTTGTGCTTCAGCGTAAATCAGAGTTGCGTCTTCCTCTTTCCCAGCCCACAGTGCGCGGCCTTATATTAAGCAAGATTCTGGAACAGGTTACTCCTGAGGACGAGAGCGGCAAAGCCGGTTTTGTCATAGCGCGCGCGGCCCGTCCTTATATAACCTACAGAGCGATCGGGATCAGCGCTGGCAAACTTTCAGACGCCCAGATAAATCAAATCATGAGCGAACGTCCCGATTACGCCAAACCTGAACCCAAGATCCGTCACGTTTATCGCAGCGGCTCATACAAAGCGGCCTGATAACAACCTTTCTTTCACTGCAAAAAAAATGCCCCGCGGTAGCGAGGCATTTTTTTGCGCCAAAATCAGTAGCGAACCGTACTCATCTTTGAGAGCTTGACTCGATCGTGGAAGGCCTGAATAAGTCTTCTGGTGCCGGTGCGACCGCGGGTTGTCAGTGATGACGTGACTGCGTAGCCTTTCTTGTAAACAACGCCCTGTAACAGTTCTCCGTTAGTTACCCCGGTGCAAGCAAAGAAACACTGGTCAGTTTTAACCAGATCATCAAGTGATCTGACAGCGTTGAGGTCTATTCCATCAGCTTCTATCGCGTCACGCTCTTCTTTTGTTTTAGGGGCGAGGCGTGTCAGCATCTGTCCTCCTGAACCTTTAAGACCGCAGGCAGTGATTATTGCCTCCGGAGTTCCGCCAATACCGATTAGCATGTCGATATTGCTAAAAGGGTCTACTACCATGAGTGATCCTGCGATATCCCCTTCAGCATGAAGCATTACGCGCGCGCCGGCAGCACGGATCTCAGCTGCTAATTTTTCATGACGTGGCTTGTCGAGAATAAATACATTCAGCTCCCCCACAGGTTTTCCAAGCGCTTTGGCTACCTTCACGGCCATCTCACCGGCCGGAGCGTCGAGATCGGCTATTCCGGCCGCTTCCTCTGGTACAACCAGTTTCATGCAGTAATAGCTGTGTCCCGGGTTGAACATCGACCCTTTCAGTGCAATTCCGGCAGCTGCCAGACCGTTGGGGCGTCCGAACGCGACACACGAGGTTCCATCCACCGGATCTACAGCCACATCCATTTCAGGACCGTCACCGTAACCCACATGTTCACCGTTGAATAGCATAGGGGCATGATCTTTTTCTCCCTCTCCAATGACAACGGTTCCACGGATATGCAGGGCCTGAAACGCGATGCGCATAGCGTTAACAGCTGCCTGATCCACTGCGTCCTTATCTCCACGCCCGGTCTGTACGGTCGCCGCGAGAGCCGCGGCTTCCGTCACCCTAACAAGATCGAGTGCTATGTTCTTGTCTGCAAGATGCTGTTGCATGGTATTGATCCCCTAGTCTGAATTCCAAGGCGCTGATAAGTATAGGCTGGTCCGGCGCCGAACCATAATATACAGGATCAAAATGAATGAGATTTAAGCGATATGTGTTTTTATATTAGGCGCCGGTCGTTTTATCTTCTTTGCGCGGGAGCGTAATGGTAAATTCACTGCCCTTGCCACTCTCGCTTTTAAGTCCGACCTTTCCGCCGAAAAACAAAGCCACTCTTTTGACGATTGAAAGACCAAGTCCGGTACCCTCAGAGCGCTTTGAATGACTCTTGTCAACGCGATAGAAGCGTTCGAACACATGCTCCTGATCGGCAAGAGGGATCCCTATACCATTATCCGCAACCCTGATCACGCATTCTCCAGCCTTACCATCAGCAAGAATTATCCTGACCCATCCTCCCTCACGACCGTATTTGACAGCGTTCTCCGACAGATTAAATATCAGTTCGTAAAGATAACGGTATATTCCAAAGAAAGGAGTGCATGACCCTTCAAGGGTAATGGTTATATTCTTTGCCTTAGCTTTATCCTCAAGTGCCCTAATCACTTCCCGGCTCAGCGCGCCGATATCGAGATCCTCCATGCTTTCACGAGCCTTCCCCTCGTCAAGTCTTGAGAGGAAAATGATATCGTTGATCATTCCAAGCAACGCATGCCCCTGTCTGCCGATACGCCGGTAAAAATCCTGACGGTCAGTATCTTTAACCAGACCTGATTCCAGTAGCTCGGCAGCTCCAATTATCGACTGAAGCGGGGTTTTTAGTTCATGAGAAACATTAGCGGTAAATTCCTGACGCTGTCTTTCGGCCTGTCGCGATGCCGTCACATCTATGTAAATCAGGGCGTAACCGTGAATTTCGCTTTCAGATCCAACACGGTTAAAGAAGACTTTATAGATTTTTCCATCACGATCAAATTCCGAACTGCGGCTTTGCGCTCCTGATTTATCCTCAAAAAACTGTCTCACATAATCTGAGCGATCAACGGCAAGAAAACTGTGACCAACGCAAGTATTCTCGGCGCCTAGTATATGCATGGCAGAATTGTTTATGCTCAGAACCTCTCCTACAGCGTTTAAGACCACAAGGCCTTCGGTCATATTGGAGGTTACGGCGGACAGTTCTTCGGACTGCCCTTTGATCTGCTCAAACTGTGATGCTATATGTTTTTGCTGGCTTGAGATACGTTCCAAAAGCGGAGTCATCTCATCATAGACATCGTTTTCAAGCGGATGATCCAGATCGATATGAATTAAAGGTTCGGTTATTCGCCGAGCTATAAAACGCGCCGCGATACATGATATGAACGCCGATACTAGAACGATTAGCGCAAGATATGAGATTAGCGTACCCACACCGCTGAAGACAGTATCAACATCATAGGAACAACGCAGGATTTGTCCGTTACTCAGTCTTAACGCGAAATAATGCGTGCGTACGGATAATGTCGCGGAATAACGTACATCAGATCCGGCTCCTTTTATCAGAGCCTCCTGAACTTCCTTGCGTTTTATATGATTCCCCATTTCAGAGGCTTTTGCTCCGCTGTCAAAGATAACAATCCCGTCTGGCCGAATCAGGGTAATTCTGAAAGGGAAAACCTTAATAGCTGACAGCGTGTCAATACCGCTTCTGTCGATTATTGAACCAAGATTATGGGTATAAATCTCAAGTTCCTGACGGACTTTCTGACGACTGATCCCGGAGGAAACCCATATCACCGACAACGTGGCGATAAGCATCACCACGAGCGATGATATAAAAATCCCCCAAAAAATCCGGAACTTGAGCAATCAGATCTCCTCGGCTTTGTAACCAAGACCTCTTACAGTCCTGATGATGTCGCATTTGTCCCCAAGTTTCTGCCTGAGGTTGCGCACATGTACATCGACTGTCCGGTTCTCGCCATCATACTCAAGGTTCCAGATCTTACCCAGTAACATTTCCCTTGAGTAAACTCTGCCGGGATGACGCATCAAAAGAGAGAGAAGCTCAAACTCCTTAAAAGTTAGATCAATACTCTTTCCATCTACCCTGACCTCATGGCGGGATTCATTAAGCTCAACCCCGCTCATGGTAATGACATCCTCTCGTTCATCGCGGGTACGGCGCAATACGGCTCTGACACGGGCAGCCATTTCCATCATGGAAAAAGGCTTGGTCAGGTAGTCATCGGCGCCTGCATCGAGCGCTCCCACTCGCTCATATTCGGCGCCTTTGGCTGTAGCCATGATGATCGGTATTGATCTCGTGCGTGCGGTACGGCGCAGTCGTCTTAGTATTTCCACCCCGTCTATATCAGGTAGCATTACATCAAGGATCACCAGTTCAGGGAGCTCCCGTTCAACGGCCTCGAAGAAGCTTTTTCCATCAGGGAACCCCTCAGCCTGAAGATTTAACGAACGCAGAGTATAGGTTTCAATTTCTCTGATATCAGTGTCGTCTTCCACGCAATAGATCATGTCTTATCACCTTTCACCCGGCTGTTTGCCGGTTATGATGTACAGCACCCATTTTGCGATATTGCAGCAATGATCGCCGATGCGTTCAAGGTATTTAGCCATCAGGATAACATCAAAGGAGATCTTGGGGGTTTCCGCGCGCGCTACCTCCTGAATGATAGCCTCCTTAACCATTGCAAAATACTGATCAACGCTATCGTCCATGCGCAACACTTCTTCGGCGGTCTTGTGATCAAGCCTTACATACGCGTCGATTGCCGTATGAAGCACTTTTACGCACTCATCGGCCATTTTCAGCAGAAGCTCCTGATCCTCTCCTTTATGGGAGAAATCATATTTCATGATGATCTCAGCTATATCGCCGGCCTGTGCCCCGATCCGGTCTAAGTCGGTTACCATCTTAAGCACGCCTGACACAAGTCTTAAATCGCTCGCCACAGGCTGCTGGCGCAGGATCAGGGAAAGGCATAGTCTTTCAATATCACGACTACGGTTGTTGAGCTCGTATTCCTGATTGAAGACCGCGAGAGCCTCCTCACGGTCGTGATTTCTTATGGCCTCCGCGTCTTTTGCGATGTTTTTCTCGCACACTGAGCCCAGTAATATGAACTGCCTGTTCAGCTCATCGAGCTGTTCGTCAAACTTCTCTCTCATTTTTAACCGAACCTCCCGGTGATATAGTCTTCGGTTCTTTTATCCTCTGGTTTAGTAAAGATTTTTTCTGTAGGTCCGAACTCAATCAGATCCCCTAACAGGAAGAATGCCGTGTAATCAGAGATACGCAGGGCCTGTTGCATGTTGTGGGTAACGATTACTATGGTGTATTTTTCTTTCAACTGAACCGCGAGCTCTTCTATTTTCCCGGTTGAAATCGGGTCAAGGGCGGAAGTCGGCTCATCCATGAGCAGTACTCTAGGCTGTACGGCCAAAGCTCTTGCGATGCAAAGTCTCTGCTGTTGTCCTCCGGATAATCCCAGCGCGGAAGTGTTCATTCTGTCCTTCACTTCCTCATATATGGCGGCTGACTTTAAGGATTCAGTTACAAGACTGTCGAGTTTGGCGCGATTTCTTACGCCATGGGTCCTCGGTCCGTAAGCGATGTTATCGTAAATACTCATAGGGAAAGGATTTGGTTTCTGGAAAACCATACCTACTTCCTTACGTAACTTAGATACATCTATCTCCGAATTGACAAGTTCCTCATTGTTATAAAGGATGCTTCCTTCTAATTTGGTTGAAGGAATTAGGTCATTCATTCGATTGAGATTACGGATAAAGGTTGATTTTCCGCACCCTGACGGGCCTATCAGCGCGGTTATCGTGTGCTCCTTGATATCCATGTTGATATTGTGGAGCGCGTGATGGTCACCATACCAGAGGTTAAATTTTCTTACGGTAAAGATGTTGCCTGAATCTGAGGCTTGCAAATTAGTATCTGACATATTCTTATGCACCTTTTCTCTTCTGGATGCGGCGGACCAGTACCGTCGCGGTGATGTTGATTACGAGGCTCATGAGCATGAGGATGGCCGCGATTACAAACGCGACATCAAATCTTCCCTGCTCTTTGGCATAGACGTACAGAGCTACAGTCAAAGTAGCGCCGGCTGAATGCATGGCGTCAAAGAAACCATTAAGGTTGTGAGCGAAACCCGCCGTAAACAGCAGTGCAGCTGACTCACCCATCATGCGTCCTACCGCCAGAATGCATCCTGTAACAATACCGTCTATGCAGCATGGCAGAACAACTGTCCTGATCACGCGCCATTTAGCCGCGCCAAGACCGAAAGCGCCTTCGCGGTAGCTCTGAGGCACGGTTTTGAGCGATTCCTGAGTCGTCCTGATAATGGTCGGAAGATTCATGATCATCAATGTAAGCGCGCCGGCCAGCAATGATGTCTGAAGTCCCATAAACTGGCAGAACACCAGCATACCCACCAGGCCATAGATAATTGAGGGGATACCGGCCAGAGTTTCAATACAGTACTCAATGGCTTTTTCAATTTTTGGACGATTTGAATATTCGTTCAGATAAATGGCCGTACCAACTCCCATTGGCAACACCAGCACCAGCGCCATGAAGATGATGTAGATGGTGTTCATAATGTCAGGGAGTACGCCGATTGTTCCTTTCAAGTAGCTGGGCGATGTTGAAATCAATTCCCAGCTGAAATACGGGATTGATCTTACAAAGATATAAATGATCAGGAAGAACACCAGCGCAACGGTTATACCCATGCAGACGTTTGAAAGCGAAACCATCGTCGCCTTGTAGATCTTCCTTTTTGTGGATGCAACAGACATCAGTGCTTGATCCCCTTCTTGAGCAGCATATTTAATATACCGTTTATAATCATGATGAAGGCAAACAATACCAAGGCGATTGAGAACAGCGCCTCGCGTTGTAAACCTGAGGAATAGGACATTTCTGAAGCGACAGCAGTAGTAAGGAAACGCACACTCTGGAAAAGCGAATCTGGCATATTAGCCGCGTTGCCGGCTACCATCATAACCGCCATAGCCTCTCCGATCGCCCTTCCTACTCCAAGAACGACCGCGGCGCTTATTCCGCTTCGCGCGGCCGGTACCACAACCCTGAAGATGGTTTCAATCTTATTGGCGCCAAGCGCCAGTGAGCCTAATTCATATTCCTCAGGCACAGCCTCTAAAGCGGTTATGGACACTTTTATGATCGACGGCAATATCATTATTGCCAATACGATGATTGCCGCAAAAAGTCCCGAGCCGTCAGGCAGTCCGAACAGGCTTCTGATGCCAGGAACCAGAACCAGCATACCGATAAAGCCATAAACAACTGAAGGTATGCCCGCCAGAAGGTCAACCATTGGTTCAACCGTAGCCTTGACTTTCTTGGACGCCATTTTTGCCAGATATACCGCCGAAAAGAAACCTAGCGGCAGACCGATGATGATGGCCCCCAGTGTTCCGTATATAGATGTTAGAATAAATGGCAGAATTCCGAATTTAGGTTCCGCTGCCGTTGATGCCCACTGTGTTCCAAAGAGGAAATCAATGGGGCCTATCTTTACTATCGCAGGAGTTCCCGCGATAAGGAGGTAGACGCAAATCATCAGCACGAAGCCGACATTCATCACGCCTAAAACAAGAAAGACCAAATATGCGATCTTCTCGGTATTAATAAGTTTTTTGTGAGCCTCAAACATATTGTTCCGCCTTAAAAAAAGGCAGGCCTATTTTCTAGCCTGCCTGGGTTTGGTCGGAATTACTTGGCGAAGACAACGCCTGCTTTGTCAAACAGAGGCTTTGCTTCCTGTGAGAAGGAATAATCAAAGAACTTCTGGGCATCGTCGCTGAGCTTCTTGCCCTTAAGAGTCACGTATACAAACGGACGCTGAAGCTTGTATGAACCATCCTTTACAGTAGCCTCATCTGCCTTAACTCCGCCTACGGTAAGACCTTTAACAGAATCATTGACCGCAGAAAGCGAAGCGTAGCCGATAGCGTTAGGATTCTGTGAAACCGTAGTGATCACGTCACCAGTTGAGGTGAGTTCCTGACGATACTTGCACTTCTCTTTGGTGCCGGTGACTGACTCAAAACCATCACGGGTGCCTGAACCGGCTTCACGACCAATCAGAACGATCGGGGCATCGGCGCCACCAATCTCTTTCCAATTGGTGATCTCACCTTTGTAGATTTTTCCGATCTGCTCAAGGCTGAGATCGCTGATTTTGTTGCTCTTATTTACAATCATTACTATACCGTCAAGAGCAACGGTGGTTCCTACCAGTTTCTCTGCCTCAGCAGGCTTCAGGGCGCGTGATGACAGACCAATGTCGCAACGGCCATCGGTTGCGGCCTGAATGCCAGAACCAGAACCGGTCGGGTTATAAGTAACATTGATACCAGAATTTTTGGCCATAAATGATTCGGAAAGCACGCCAACGAGTTTTTCCATGGAGGTTGAACCGTCGGTAGAAACAGTACCAGCCGAAGCCTGTGCGCTTGCAACAATACCAGCTGCCATGAGCACAGCACCAAAAATCTTTGTGAACTTCATAATGAAATGACTCCTGTTAATTTCTTTCAGCGCTTACAGAATATGAATTCGCTGTTAAGTGACAGAGGTCATATTGTTAAGTTTATGTAAATTCGTCTCTGCTTATTAGATAGCTTGTCATTTTTAAAACTTATTGATATTGCAGATATAGATCAGATTTCTTAATCGTGCTATAGCTGACAGTCATATCTTACATACAAGTTTATGAGATAAAAACAAAAAGCCACCTCTTCTTCAGAGATGGCTTTATCTGTTTTGCTAATTCTTATTATTCAATGATAGAACCAACGACGCCAGCGCCGACAGTCTTACCACCTTCACGAATTGCGAAACGCTCGCCCTGATTCATCGCTACAGGGTGAAT
>SFGV01000102.1 GCA_004557545.1 Succinatimonas hippei | reverse complement strand
ATTTCCGGCTCCCCAATATCTATCTTTGTATAGCTTCGTTTTTCCATAAAATTACCCACTGATGGAGTTGTATTTTCCTACATCAGGGGGCCTTTTGTCTATTGTTCGGTTTTACTGAGGCTATTCACATGCGGAAAACTGACACTCACAATTTGTTACGTATCACGCTTTTGAGGTTCATCCCCGCTCATGCGGGGATCTGCGACGAGTTACGACCATTCTGGTTTTCGTTCCCTCTTGTTTCAACTCACGCGCCCGTGAGGGCGCGACGCAATGTCCCGCGTGAGCTTTGGGAGGCCGTCGAGTTTCAACTCACGCGCCCGTGAGGGCGCGACCGTGTTACTTTGACTCCACTTATTGCAATATTTCCCAACACTTTTTCCGCGAAGCTATCCTTTTCCCCATCCCATCTTTCATTTTTTATTACAAATTGAACGGGAGAGTAGGCTGTGCAGGCTCCGCGGAACATTGATCCAATAAATGCTTTTGTGCCTCCATTCAAGAGGGCATAGAGCATCTATTGCCTGAACTGAATTTGTCCGCTCCAAGTCCGCGGAGATTAGAGTATCAAAGTGCCTTCTGGGTCATAACTCCCCTTCGCTCCAAAGTGTTCAACGCGATGCTTCCAATTGTTTCCAAGCATATAAAAGCGAAGGCTGTCAACCTTTTCATCGATCTCGGAGATCAATTTGTTTTTCAAAATAATCCATTGTGCCATATCCAACTTACACTCAAAAACCGAAAACTGCACTCGCTGCCCAGAGTTTTCGCACAATTTAGCGACTCTGCGCAAGCGTTTCGCTCCGCCGGGGCTGTCAGTTTTGACATCGTAGGTGATCAGAATTACCATAGTGCCATCGCCTCATTTCAGGAAAAACGCCGGATAGCCATCGACGTCACCGCGGATCCTGCGAGCGAGCAGCAGAGCCTGCACGTAGGGCAGGAGCCCGAGAGGAACCTTTTCCTGTAAATAAGGATGGGTGATTTCCTCTTGCTTGTGAGTCTGCCAGCTTTGCAGAAAGACTTCCTTGCGTGCCTTTTCATTCAGCAAAACCGCTCCATTCTCTTGAATGGAGAAGTCTTTGCTCACGATCTTCCGGAGATTCACCAATGACAACACAAAACGATCCACAAGGTAAGCGCGCAGTTCCTCCATAAGATCCAAGGCTAAGCTTGGGCGCCCGGGACGGTCCCTGTGCAAAAAGCCTACACACGGGTCAAGACCGACAGACTCCAAAGCTCCTGTAATTTCAGCCGCCAGCAAAGAGTAACCAAAGGATAGCAGAGCGTTTAATCTGTCCATCGGTGGCCGTCGACTGCGCTTTACAAAGGAAAAGCTCTCCCGCTCATAGAGAATCATCTCGTTGAAACAGCTGAAGTAATCGCCCGCCGAATCTCCTTCAATACCGCGAATGGAGTCCAGCGTCTGAGCTCCGTCGCGCTGAAGAATCCTCAAATGGTCTCCAAGCCGCTCTATGGCCTGCGAGTAAACTTCGGGTCTTTTCTGCTCCCGAGCCGCACGCAGAAGCACAGTCCGGCTATTCGCTATTTTTGCGGCAATGCAGACCCGCGCTATCTCAGCAGATTTTTCTGGATCATCGGCCCATCGATACTGGCTCCTGCGAAGCAGCACATTACCGCGAACAGGCCCCGTGATCCGCGCGATAAAACGGCCATAGACCGTCATAAAGGACAAACTAACGCCGTTGTCAGCACAGAGCCCCATAGCTCCTGGGCTGACGCCCACCCGGCCAAAACAGACCACGTTCTCAAAAATGTGAACGGGAAACTGCTTCATCGTGTTTCCCTCTACGCGAACGTCCAGGTTCTCTCCATCCCGGGCAATATAGGCGCCATCAATGTTTACGTAGAGCGTATTAAGAAGGTGTCTCATCAAGGGCCTCCTTTATACTGCGAATCAGATAATCCTGGACCGACCGGGTCGTCTCGGGGCCGCAGATCTCTTTCAGCGAGCAGCTGCGGCAATATTTGTTCAAAATAGGAGCGGGCACCTGCTTTGAAGCTAAAAGCCTCTGAGCTTCATTGCAGCATTCTTCAAGAGTTTGACGCAGTTGCGGCGTAAAGACCACCGATTCTCTGCGCCGCGGTGTTCCATAAAAAAGCGCGCCTTCGGCTACATTGCAGCTCAACATCTCTTCAAGGCATAGAGCCTGCGCGCAAAGCTGAACCCGGTCACAATCCTGCGACTTCGGCCTGCCGTGCTTGTACTCTACAGGGAAGGGCAGCCACAGTCTGCTCTGCCCCGGAAGAGCAACGCCATCGGCGCACTCGTGAAATTCCACTACGTCAGCCACACAGCTAAGCTTCAGACGATCCGACCGAAGCGGGAGCCCCCTGGCGATATGCAGTCCGGGGCGGCTCTCGCTTTCATGAGAATGGGCTTTTTCATGCAGGATTTTTCCCTCGGCGGTCAGCGCGTTTTCCTGCCATTCCTGCTCCATGTGAATCAAAGCCCACTGCCGAGGGCAAAAGACAATATGCTGAAGACCGGAGATCAGGATATAAGTATCATCCTGAGTCATCTTATGCTCCTACATTCACAACTTTTTTTATTTCAGTCAACCTTTCCCCATCCAGCATCACCTTGTAATCGCTAAAAGCCCTAGGGATTTCTGCCAGCTTTTCACACTTGATTCTCTCAAAGGAACTCTCCGCAAAAGCATTGCCCAAAGAAGATTTATGCTCAAAAATTACAAGATGACGCGTAGACATTAACCCACGCGCGGCTGAGCGGTCAAATTCGAACATGTTCAGCAGGGCTTCCCAGAACAGTTCCAAATCTTCTTTGCTAAAGCCTGTCTGCGCAGCTAAAAAAGGAGAGACAAAACCGTGGGCGCAGTACAACGCATAGGGCACAGTATATTTTCGTCCCATAGTACGTTCCTTTTCCAAATCTTTTTCGTTCGTAACAGCCATACGAGTGATGCAGTGTTCAGCTACAACTATGGGATCATAAGAACGGGAAAAGGTCATCTGGATAGGTCCCCTAACCTGTCCTGCT
>SFGV01000031.1 GCA_004557545.1 Succinatimonas hippei | reverse complement strand
GGCCCGAGCCTAAAGCAACCGCTCAGGAAGAAAAAAATGAGCCCAGGTCCTAATTCATAGAAAATATTAGAACATTTTTTAAAGAGATCTAATTGATCTCAAACAGAAAACGCCTGTAAACTGTCAAAGATGGGATAGTGAATCAAGTAGCAAGAATACGAGTCCTTAATTTTCGCCCTCAGGTCCTTTGGCGTTAAACCAGTTTAAATTCTGCGAGAAGTCATATGTGTCGGCTTGCAGTTTGTGAAAATGATTGACAATTAGCTCCTAAGGTATTGGATTTTATATTGTAAAAGAGGATATGAACAGGTGTTCAGTTTAGAAAAGTTCGTACAAAAGCTCAGAGAAGATGAGCGGAATAAAGCGTATACGGAGCGCGGTATTTTACCGGTTTTCCAGAGCAGTACTCGCGCCAGAATTCTGATCATAGGTCAGGCTCCGGGTAAGAAAGTTGAGGAAACAGGCATTCCCTTCAATGACAAATCAGGGGAACGGCTGATGGACTGGATGGGTGTTACCCGCAAAGAGTTTTATTCCGATGATATCGCCATTATGCCGATGGATTTTTACTATCCGGGGAAGGCGAAAACAGGGGATTTACCTCCGCGCGCTTTTATCGCGAAGGAGTATCACAAGGAACTGCTCGACTCGATGCCGTACATTCGTCTGACTATCCTGATTGGATGGTATTCCGTCCGCTATTATCTGAAGGGTAAAGAGAAGGAGAATCTAACGCGGACTGTAAAAGCGTTCCGGGACTATCTTCCGGAATATTTTCCCATCCCTCATCCAAGCCCTTTAAACAATATCTGGCTCAAGAAAAATTCATGGTTTTTAGAAGAGGTTGTTCCGGAGCTGCAAAAAAGAGTGCGGCTGGTTCTTGGTGAATAAAAGCGCGGGCGAAATAATTTACCATTCTCAGGTCAGTTTCCTGACTGCTCTCATGACGATAACGCCGGCGCCGTATGGTTTAAAATTGTAGGGAGAGGAGCCGTTCTCAAATCCTCTTTTGAACAGGAGCGCATATGGTCGCCATCAGAGATACGCATGAACCTTCTTTTGACTTCCGTAACTGGATTGACGATTTAAATTTAAGTGAGTCTGACCGCAAAGAGCTTCATGAAACCAGTGACTTTGTTATTTCCTGTCTTGAGGAGCGCGAGAAGAAATTAAAAAACGGTGACGTTGAGACCGACAGGGAGCGCTTTGTAAAGCTTTCCGCAGAGATTGTTTCAGTGCTTATGACACTGAATATGGATCTGATGTCACTTAAGGTAAGCATCATTTACCCGGCGTTTGAAAACGGCTATATCACATCTGCTCAGGTGCTTGAGCGTTTCGGTCCTGAAACCAGCAAGCTGCTGTTGAATGTCCGGAAGATGGAAGCCATCCGCTTCATTCAGACCATAAATTCCGGTAATGCCTCAGAAGAACAGGTCGATCGCATAAGGCGCATGCTGCTGGCGATGGTTGAGGATGTCCGCGCCGTGGTGATCAAGCTTGCCGAGCGTATCGCTGTAATAAGAGCCGCGGCAAACGCCGATGAAAGCGTGCGTACGGCAATAGCCCGCGAGGTCGCGAATATTTACGCCCCGCTTGCCAACCGCCTGGGGATCGGCCAGCTAAAATGGGAACTTGAAGATCTCGCGTTCCGCTGTCTGCATCCTGACAAATACAGGGAGATAGCCAAAGATTTAGGCGAGCGCCGTGTCGACCGTGAAAAATACATTGAAAACTTTGTAAATGAGCTCTCGGATCTCCTAAAGCATGAAGGGATCAAGTGTGAGGTTTACGGAAGGCCGAAGCATATCTACAGTATCTGGCGCAAGATGCAACGAAAACATCTGCGCTTTGACGAACTTTATGACATCAGAGCCGTACGCGTCATAGTTGAAAAGATTTCAGACTGCTACGCGGTGCTGGGAATTGTCCACAGCAAATGGAAACACATTCAGGAGCAGTTTGACGACTATATAGCCAATCCAAAGTCCAACGGATATCAGTCTATCCACACAGTGGTTTATGGTGACGGCGGCAAACGCGTTGAGATCCAGATAAGAACCCGGAACATGCACAATACGGCTGAACTGGGTGTTGCCGCGCACTGGAAATATAAGGAAGGAGCGGGGCAGAGCTCGGGGGTTGAGCAGCGTATTAACTGGTTGCGCAAGCTTCTGGCCTGGCGCGATGACCTGGTCGAATCCGGCACGCTTATGGAAAAATTCCGTAACCAGGTCTTTGAAAATGAGGTTTACGTTTTTACTCCGGCAGGAGAGGTAATCGATTTGCCTCAGGGGGCCACGCCGCTGGATTTTGCCTATACCGTACACACTATGGTCGGTCACCGGTGTATCGGAGCCAAGGTTAATGGAAGGATAGTTCCGTTCAATTACGTACTTCACACCGGTGAGACAGTTGAGATCATCACACAGAAGACGCCAAATCCCTCGCGTGACTGGCTTAATCCTGAAAATGGCTTTATAAAAACCTCAAGGGCGCGCGCGAAGGTTCAGTCATTTTTCCGCAAGCTTGACTATGATCGCAACCGCGAGAACGGCTGCGACGCGATTTTGCGTGAGTGCGACCGCAGGGGAATGAATATAGGAAGAGAGCAGCTTACAGCTCTTGTAGCAACTAATCTCAGCCGTTTCAATGTTAAAAAAGCCGATGATCTTTTTGCCGCCGTCGGAGCCGGCGACTCCAGTGTCAATACGGTCATGGCGTTTCTCTCGAATGTGGCCGAGGCTGGCAAGAGCGAAGAGCAGAGACAGGCTGAGCTCAACCGGATAATCGAGCAGAAGTCCAACAGCGCGATCATCCAGCACAACCGCCAGAAGCCGGGCGCTATTACGGTATACGGAGTTGGTAACCTGCTTACCCATATCGCAAAATGCTGTCAGCCAATTCCGGGTGATGAAATAGTCGGCTTTATCACTAAAGGACGCGGCGTTTCTATACATCGCAGATCGTGCGAGCAATTAAAAAAGCTTGCTTTAAACGAACCAGATAAGGTTGTTCCTGCCCAGTGGGGCGGTACGGAGGACAAGACCTATACCATAACCGTCCGCATAACAGGACAGGACTACTCCGGCATGCTGCGTGATATCACTACGCTTATAGCGAATGAAAAGCTCAATATCGCTGGTGTAAGGTCGAGGATAGACAGCAAGAACATGACAAGCATTATAGATATAGATCTGCTTGTTACCGGGCTTACTGCCTATGACCGGCTGGCGGTAAAGCTAAAGGGGATCCCACAGATAAGCTCAGTCGAGCGAATGTAGTGTCAATTCGTTATATTTGCCGGTGAGCTAACCGACTGACGGGCAGTTCATCCCGGTGCCCAGGGGAGGCCACCGGCTCCATATGCTATAATCGCTAAGTTATATAAAATTCTTTGTGGCGGAGTATCAGTATCCATGTCGTCATCCAACGATCAAAAGAGCGCTGAGTCCAAAAAACCTCTGAAACTCATATTTGTTACCGGCGGCGTTGTGTCGTCACTTGGCAAGGGCATAGCCGGAGCATCACTTGCGGCCGTTCTGGAGGCCAGAGGGCTTAAGGTAACAATTATCAAGCTCGATCCGTATATCAACGTAGATCCAGGCACTATGAGCCCGATTCAGCACGGAGAGGTATTCGTGACTGAGGACGGGGCGGAGACGGATCTTGATCTTGGACATTACGAGCGCTTCATTCACGCTAGGATGTCGCACAAGAATAACTGCACTACCGGCAGAATTTATTCCGAGGTGATTCGCAAGGAGCGCCGTGGTGACTATCTTGGAGCCACCATTCAGGTCATTCCGCACATTACCAACGCCATCAAAGAAAAGATTCTGGACGGCGCTGAAGGCAACGATGTTACCCTGGTTGAAATCGGCGGAACCGTGGGCGATATAGAATCCCAGCCATTCCTTGAGGCGATACGTCAGCTCGCGGTCGAGATCGGGCGTGAGAACGCCGTGTTCATGCACCTTACGCTGGTGCCGTATCTTAAGACCTCAGGCGAGGTTAAAACCAAGCCGACTCAGCATTCCGTAAAAGAGCTGCTTTCAATTGGTATACAGCCTGACGTGCTGATCTGCAGATCCGAGGTAAGTATTCCTCCGCATGAGCGTCACAAGATAGCCATGTTCTGCAATGTCCCTGAGCGTGCGGTGATTTCGCTTAAGGATGTTGACTCAATTTACAAGATCCCTGCCATCTTAAAGTCTCAGTACCTCGATCAGCTTATTGTGGATCGCTTCGGCTTCAAGGTACCTGAGGCTGACCTGTCTGACTGGGAGCAGGTGCTCTACCAGCAGGCCAACACCGTAGGTGAGGTATGCATCGGCATGGTAGGCAAGTATGTGGAGCTGCACGATGCCTACAAGTCAGTCAACGAGGCCTTAAAGCACGGTGGTCTGAAAAACCGGCTTACGGTTAATATCAAATACATTGATTCAGAGGATGTTG
This sequence comes from Succinatimonas hippei, assembly GCA_004557545.1. Lineage (GTDB taxonomy): Bacteria > Pseudomonadota > Gammaproteobacteria > Enterobacterales > Succinivibrionaceae > Succinivibrio > Succinivibrio hippei_A. Next base: position 36,385 of record SFGV01000031.1, on the reverse strand, counting down.
AGGTCAAGGGAACAGAGGTGCTCGAAGGGCTTGACGCTATTCTGGTTCCGGGCGGCTTTGGCAAGCGCGGTATTGAAGGCAAGATCATGGCCGCCCGTTATGCCAGAGAGAACAAGATCCCTTATCTCGGGATCTGCCTTGGCATGCAGGTAGCCATAATCGAGTATGCCCGTGATGTCGCAAAGATGCCAGGCGCCAATTCAACGGAGTTTGATCCCAAGACCAAGTATCCGGTGGTGGCTCTGATAACCGAGTGGCTTGGCGAGGATGGCAAGGTTGAAAAGCGCTCTGGCGCCTCTGATCTTGGCGGAACCATGAGACTTGGCGGACAGCTTTGCCACTTAAAGAGCGGTACGCTTGTACGCAAGCTCTATGGAAAAGATGACATTATTGAACGTCACCGCCACCGTTATGAGGTAAACAATAATCTCATAGGGGCTCTTGAGAAAGAAGGCCTGCGCATAGCCGGGCTTTCAACGGACAACCGGCTTGTGGAGTGCATTGAGATCCCAAGTCACCCCTGGTTCATAGGTGTACAGTTCCATCCTGAGTTCACATCAAACCCCCGTACCGGACATCCGCTTTTCACTGGATTCATCCGCGCGGCCAAGGAATATCAGGACAAACAGCACTGAGGTTGACCTGAAATGCGTCTATTTGCCGTGGTTCTGGTTTGTGTGATCGCCTATCTTGGCTATGACATGTGGAATGGCCGTAATGGCTTTCTCCAGTACCAGAACGTTGCCGCGCAGGTTACGCAGGCTAAGGAGAAATCCGAAAAGCTTACAATGCGTAATCAGGCTCTTGAGGATGAGATAGAAGATCTCCAGCAGGGCAATCTGACGATAGAGGAACTGGCGCGTAACGATCTCGGAATGATCAAGCCTGATGAGACGTTTTACAGAGTAATCGAAACGGATCACGGCGGGCACAGGTGAAAGCGGAGGCCCGTACTGATGCGGTGATTCCCGCTGCGGGGGTGGGGCGCCGTATGGGTAGCGCAACCCCCAAGCAGTATCTATGTCTGGCTGGGAAAAGTGTGCTTGAGCGTACAGCCGAGATATTTTTAAACTGCGATCGCATCCGCAGGGTTGTTATCGCAATTAATAAGTCGGATACCCGTTTTTCCTCTCTTCCTATTGCTTCAGATCCCAGAGTCGTGGTTTGTGACGGAGGCGATAGCCGGTATCTGAGTGTAATTTCCGCGCTTGAGCACAGTACAGCTCCATACGTCGCGGTTCATGACGCCGCCAGACCTCTTCTTAGCACGCGTGATCTTGAGACTGTGCTTGATTATGGAGAGCGTGACGATGACGGGGCGATTCTGGCGCTTGCCATGGCTGATACTGTTAAATTAGGGGATGAGGGGCGTTGTCTTAGAACAGTTCCAAGAGAAAAACTCTGGAGAGCGCTTACACCTCAGGTCTTTAAAAGGGAGATCCTGCTTAAGGCGCTCAGGTATGCTGACAGCGCCGGGCAGGAGATCACCGATGAGGCATCAGCGATGGAACTTTCAGGATATAAACCGCGTCTGGTTGAAGCCAGAGATCCGAATTTTAAAATCACGCTACCTCAGGATCTCATGATTGCCAGGTCACTCTTTGGAGATAAAACATGCTGAGGATTGGACATGGTTTTGATGTTCACCGTTTTGGAGACGCTGCGGGACCAATTACCATAGGCGGGGTCAGTGTGCCTTCGGAGCGCTGTCTTGTCGCGCATTCAGACGGAGATGTTCTGCTACACGCGCTTTGTGATGCGATTCTAGGCGCAGCCTGTCTTGGGGACATAGGACATCTATATCCTGACAATGATGATCATTTTCTTGGAATAGACAGCAGGATCCTGCTGCGTGATGTGGCCTCAAGAATAAAAGACAAAGGCTGGCGCGTTTCCAACGCTGACATGACCATAATTGCCCAGGTTCCGAAGATGGCTCCATATGAAGCTAAGATGTGTCAGACGATCGCCTCTGATCTTGGAATAAGTCCGGATTGTATAAGCGTCAAGGCAACCACAACGGAAAAACTGGGGTTCCCCGGGCGCGGTGAGGGCATAGCTTGTGAGGCCGTTTGTCTGATTGAAAGCATCTGATCTTCCATAAATAACCAAGGGATATGACCTTTTATGAAGGCGTTAAGTTTATTTTCTTATATATATGAGCTTTGCATCAGATTAGCCAAGCACCCGAAGGCCCCATGGTTTCTGGTTGCTGACAGTTTCTGCGAGTCGGTGTTCTGGCCAATTCCGCCTGATGTGATGCTCGCGCCGATGTGTCTGGCCTCTCCAAAACGCGCGTACCGCTATGCGCTTATTACCGTGATTTCATCTATCGCGGGAGCGATATGCGGCTACTATCTTGGTTATTTCATATACGATCCCTGGATTAAGGATCTGATAGAGTATTTCCATCAGACAGCGAACATGGAAACAGTTCGCGGCTGGTTTACCCTGCGTTATGGAGTATTGATGGTGTTTATAGGAGCTTTTACTCCCATCCCGTATAAGATCATCGCAGTAACCTGCGGCGTTATGGCCGCTGAAAGCGTTATGCGAACGGGAAGCGCGGGAATGCTTTCAATATTCTTCTTTGTGCCGGTGTCCATAGTCGGGCGCGGGCTCAGGTTTTACCTTGAGGCGGGTATCATCGCCTGGGGCGGTGAGAGAATGGAAAAGACCATCCGCCGCTATATAGATTACATCGGCTGGACAATAGTCCTACTGGTACTCCTTTATGTCATTTATGAACTCATTTTCTAAGCTTGTTTATGGTATCGCGAAGGGGGGAGCGTTGCTTTCTCTTTCGCTGATAGTTGCTACGCAACTGTCAGGTTGCATGGGAGACAGCAGTAACGCACAGGTTGTGGATGCGACCAGCGATCCTTTCGCTCAACGCCATGATAACGCGCGTCAGACGCAAAGACAGGTAAAGCCAAGGGTCATAAACCGGACAGTAAATGTCCGCCGCTCCTTTCAGGAACAGCCTCAGGGCGGGAACAGTGTTACTAAGAGCGTAGGCGTCGCACCCTCTGACTATACGGTGCAGCAGGGGGATACTCTGTTCTCCATCGCTTTCAGATATGGACAGAACTACAAGTCGCTGGCGCAGGATAACGGCATTGATCCGCCTTACAACATCAGAATAGGCCAGACAATTCATATAGGCGGTAATGCGCAGAATGACTCAGATCAAAGCGGATCTTATACGGTAAAGAAAGGGGATAATCTCTCATCGGTCTCTGCCGCAACGGGTATCCCGCCTTCTGCCATCGTCAGGGTAAACAATCTTCAGGCTCCTTACCGCCTGATCCCCGGGCAGGTGCTTACCATCGAGGATCCTGATGCCAAACGCACGACCTCACGTTCAGAGCAGCAGGTAGTTCCGGTCGCAGGAGCGCAGTCAGGAACAGTTACAGATACAGTGATTTCACGTAAGGTGACAGTGGTTGGAGCTAACGGCAGCAAGGTCGTCAGCGAATCCTCTCAGAAAAATCCGCAGACAGCATCACAGTCAGCAGCTGAGCCTGAAGGCACCGCTGTCGCTGCCACCACCCCGGTTACCTCAGGGAGCACCCGCAACGCTGGCGGAGTCACATGGATGTGGCCGGCGAGAGGCACCGTCATCAAGGGCTTCAGCCTTAACGAGAATGGTAACAAGGGCATTGATATAGCAGGTACGCGTGGACAGAACGTGGTAGCCGCCGCTGATGGACAGGTTGTATACGCTGGTAGCGCTCTGCGCGGCTATGGAAATCTTGTTATCATCAATCACGATAATGAATACCTGTCAGCGTATGCCCACAATGAGCAGCTGCTCGTGCGCGAGGGACAGAGAGTAAAACGCGGACAAAGTGTGGCCAGGATGGGTTCAACTGACTCAGACCGGGTTAATCTGCACTTTGAGATCCGCTATCGCGGTAAGTCGGTAAACCCGCTCGGCTATCTCCCACGTTAAACAGGCACAACGTTTAAATATTAATATAAAGAATTATTTATGAAAAAATTCAAGCGCATTTCGGAGCTTGAAGAGATAAGTCCAGAGGATCGCCAGGCAGATACGGATGCCGGAGAGGATGCTCCCCGTAAAACCTCCTCAAGCGGTGGGAATGATCTGCTGGCGGCTTATTTCAGCTCAATACGCAAATATCCACTATTAACACCTGAACAGGAAATAGAGATAGGTCGCAAAGCGCGGGCTAATGACCGTAAGGCTATAGACACTATGATCACCTCTAACCTCAGGCTGGTGGTGAATATATGCAAGGAATACCGTCTGCGCGGGGTTCCCATGCTTGACCTTATAGAGGAAGGCAATCTTGGACTCATTCACGCGGTAGAAAAGTTTGACCCTGACCGCGGGTTCCGCTTCTCGACCTACGCCACATGGTGGATCCGGCAGAGTGTTGAACAGGCAATCATAAGCCAGTCGCGCATGATCAGGCTGCCGGTGCATATCGTAAAAGAGATTAACGCATGCAAGCGTATACGCAAACGTCTTGCTGATGAGTTGCATACCGACGATATATCGGTAAACCAGATAGCGGAGGCCTCCAAAAAGGATCCGGAGCATGTGCGCAAGCTGATGCAGATCTGCGATGGGGCAACTCAGGTTACAAACACCCTGTATAACGGGGATGATGACAAGGAGGTATCCATCATGGATATTCTCCCTGATACAACGATAGCCACGCCTACAAAATCCATGGATCGGCATGAACTCATAGCTATTATCAGAAAGTGGTTTAGCGGTCTTGACAAGAAACAGCGTCTGGTCGTCTTAAACCGTTTTGGGCTTGGTGGCGCCGACATCATGACGCTGGAGGACGTCGGAGCCAAGATAAATCTGACCCGTGAGCGCGTGCGCCAGATTCAAAACGAGATCCTGCGTAATCTCAGGCGCCTTTGTGAGGAAAACGGAATTGACGCCAGCGCGCTTACGGATGACAGTGATCATTAGCAATCTAACCCGGTTATCTGAAGCCGGGATAGATATCAGTTCCTTATCAGGTCCTTGAGCCTTGCAAGCTCATTTAAAGCCTGAAGCGGAGTGAGCGAGTTTACATCCATCATTTCCAGCTTCTGAATTACCAGAGAGCTTTTTACCCGGTTGTCCCCATCATGCATACTGGCATTCGCGGGAGTGTCAGAGTAAACCGCGTCTGTAGCGCCACCGCGTGTTTTTTCCTCTTTGTCGGGATCATCAGAAGGAGCGGCGTTATTGGTATTTGGGACTTCTGTCTGAGGGTTGCCGCGCTTTTCAATTTCAGAGCGGGCCATACAGAGGGCCTCGTCAGGAATTCCCGCGAGTTTTGCCACCTCAAGCGCGTATGAGTACTGCTGGCTTCCCTCACAGGCGTGATAGAGAAAGACGATCCTGCCTTCTATCTCCTGGGCTTTGAAGCAAAGACTGAGCACGTCAGATCTTGAGCTTGAAAGCTCTGAAATACCGGCGTAGTGGGTTGAGAAAAGAGAGATGGAATGACTTCTTGAGCATAGATAATTTGCAATGGAGAGCGCCAGCGCTTCACCCTCTACAGCGCTGGTTCCGCGTCCTATCTCGTCCATGATCACAAGAGAACGCGGTGTGGCGTTGTTGAGTATTGATGCGGCCTCTTCCATCTCTACCATGAAGGTCGATCTGCCTGATACAAGATCATCAGACGCGCCAATTCTGGTGAATATGCGGTCAATATCACCTATTCTGGCGCGCGCGGCCGGTACGAAACATCCGGCCTTGGCCATGATGCATATGATCGCGGTCTGGCGCATGAAGGTAGACTTGCCACCCATATTAGGACCGGTGATGACAGCAAGACGTTTTTCTCCCATGGAAAGGGAATTGGAAACAAATGGCTTGGATGTCAGGGTTTCAATAACCGGATGACGGCCCTTGATTATCTCAATCTCTGAATTCTCGGTAAGCTCGGGACGGACATAACCACGGTCTGCTGACACCTCGGCGAAGGATTTGAGAGCGTCAAGACGCGAGAGCTCATTCGCGAGGCTGCTGATCCCTTCAAGCTTTTCCCTCAGCGTTGAGAGCAGGGTGTCATAAAGCTCTTTTTCAAGCGCGAGCGAGCGTTCCTTGGCGTTAAGAGTTTTCTCTTCCAGCTCACGAAGTTCCGGGGTGGTATAACGCTCGACATTCTTTAAAGTCTGCTTGCGGTGATACCGCTCTGGAGCCTTGTCGCCCTGAGATCTGGGTAATTCAATGTAGTAACCTGAAACCGAATTGAAACCAACACGCAGTGTCTGAATACCGGTCTGCTCGCGTTCGCGCGCCTCCATCTCAGAGAGCAGATCGCTGCTTCCGGACATGAGTTTTCTGAGCGAATCGAGCTCATCATTGTAACCGGTGGCGATCACGCCTCCATCGCGCAGAAAGGTTGATGGTACCTCAGCTATGGCCCGTTTAAGCAGATTAAATATGTCGGGCAGAGGGATGATCCTGCCCGCAGCTTTTTTTAAAACCTCAGAACCTGATTTCTCAAGCAGATCTTTAATCCTGGGGGCGGCACCAAGCGCCGAGCGCAGTACCATCATATCCTTGGGTCTTGAGGTGCCAAGACCTATACGGGCGCTTACGCGTTCAAGATCTCCGGCCTCGTCAAGCAGGGAGGAGAGTAAATCAAGATCCTCCTTCATCAGGGCTTCCACGATATCCAGTCTTGAAGCGGTTATGGAGATATCGCGCAGGGGCTTTGCGATCATGGAGCGCAGACAACGCGATCCCATGGCCGTTGAGCAGCGATCAAGAATTGAAATAAGCGTTCCTTCGCTCCCTCCGCGGAGGTTTTCAAATAATTCAAGATTCCGCTGGGCGGTGCGGTCGAGCAGCACGCAGGAACCGCTTTCATCGCGGCGCAGGGATTTTATATGAGCCAGAGGTCCGTTCTGGGTGGTTTTTACATAAGAGAGTAACGCTCCGGCAGCGCAGATCCCGTCCTCCAGATCCTCAACGCCAAAGCCAAAAAGACTGTGGGTACCAAACTGGGAGCACAATAGCCTGTAGCAGGTTGAAGGTTCGTAATTCCACAGAGGGGTATGCTTGACACTGGCGATATTTTCAAAGAGCTCCTGCTCTTCAAACTCCTCAGGACAGACAAGCTCTGCAGGATTTATTCTGTCAAGAAAGAGTCTTGCCTCTTTTACTGAGGCGGCTATGCTTGCAACGAAACGGCCTGAGCCCATCGACAGGGCCGCCAGTCCGAAATAGGATTTGCCCCTGCAGACACAGGCTATAAGATTGTCTTTGCGATCAGGTGCTATACCATCATCTGTCGCGGTGCCGGGGGTGATTATGCGGGAGATTTTGCGGGTAAACAGCTTGGTTTTGTTCTTACCGCTTTCTTCATTCTGCTCACAGATGACTACCGACTCGCCCATGCGGATAAGTCTGGCAATGTAGTTGTCTACGGCATGAAAAGGAACACCGGCCAGAGGTATCGGCTTGCCATTGTTGGTGCCGCGCCTTGTCAGAGTCAGGTTTAAAAGCCGTGACGCTTTAACGGCGTCATCGTAGAACATTTCATAAAAGTCACCTAAGCGATAAAAGACCAGCGTATCCGGATATTTGGATTTCACCTCAAGATATTGCTTCATCATCGGGGTGGAGCCCTTTATAAGATCCTCTGAAACAAACCCCGTTTTTTCGTGTTCTGTAGAAGGTTCCTGATTGCTCATTTTTATGTGACTTTTTGAAAATAATAATGAGCATTGTACTTAAAAAGGTCCATCGCGGCCTGTCAGTAAGCTAAAACCTTCGTACGCATTTTTTGAAGCTGGGTTATAAAAGAGTTCCCAGCTTTACTGCAATGTGCTCAGCTGGTGACCGTTAGCTGAGTGAGAGAAAAAAGCAAAATACGACTTTTTACTCGTGCAAAAAATGTGTAATACGGTCTAAAATTTATGTATAATTCTTGAGTTTTGCACGAATTCACAACAATTCCTTTTAAAATCATTCTATTGGTTTTAAAAAAATGTGGTAATGCGCCTCAGGCGCCTGCGGATGGCCGGCCGGCCTTTCCGTGGGAGGCGAACTTGGACATGGCAATGTAGTGATCCATGGTTGCCGGCGTAATGAGGTTGCAGTCAAGGCGCATGCCTGACAGCTTCATCAGCGTGTCGGTCAGATCCGTCCTCGTGAAGTCTCCCGAGCAGAACCCCTTGTCCATCAGGTGGATCCTCATGCCCCTCAGTGCCTTGATGAGCTCGCCGGCGGTGCATTTGCCGCCTGCCTCCCTCACGTCGGCCTCCATGAGCCGGAGCAGCAGCAGGGCGATGAAGCATACTGTGAAGTGGGCGCGGATGTGCGGCTCCTTGCGGACGTACACGGGCCTGGCCTGGAAGTCGGATTTCAGGATCCTGAACGCCTCCTCAATCTCCCAGCGCCCGCGGTTGACGCGTATGATCTCGGCCACCGGCATCTTCCCGGAGCTGATGCTGGTCGTCACGGCATAGAAGCCGTCGAAGCGGGCCATTTCCTCAATCTTTTCCTCATTGATCCGGTACTTGATCCGCGGCTTCTTCTCCGCTGCGCCGTCCTGCGCGCCGCCCGCGTCCTCCTCCTCGACTATGTACTGCCTGACGTCGTCGGTTGACTTGAAGTCGATCCTGCGCGAGTTGTGCTTGAGCACGAGATCCCTCGCGCGCTCTATGTCGCGCTCGCGCTTGAGCTTGGAGAACCGCTTGTACTTGAGCGAGTAGGTGACGATCATGCGCTGCCCTAGCCGCTTCCCCTTCTCGTCAACGAGAAGCTTTTCCTTGTAGAACACCCGGTCCCAGTTGCCGGGATCCTCCTCGTCGATGTCGTCTATGGAAAAGAGCCCCGCCACGCCCTCGGCGCGCCAGCAGCCGGCTTTGATCTCCCTCGCCGCCAGATCCGGGTTTTCTCCCGGCTTCAGCGGCTCGAGCCTGAGCGAGCGGCCGTGCGCAATCGCCCACTCGCGGTCTTCCCTCGGGAGCGTCTTGAGCGGCTGCACGGTGACGAACTGGCGCCCGCGCACGGCGTTGAACCTGCGGTTGGCGTCGGCCGCGAGCCCCGCGTCCGTGCACACTATGACATTCTCTCCCGCAAAGCCGAAGTCCTTGAGGATCTTCATCTCCAGAGGCTTCAGACTTCCCTGCTCGTTCTGGTTCCCGGGGAATATGCTGAACGCCAGCGGGATCCCGGATCCGTCGATGAACATGCCCATCTGCACTATGGGATTGGGGCGGTTCTCCTTGGAGCGGCCGTAGCGGCGCAGCTCGTCCTCGCGGCCAATCTCGAAGTAGTAGTTGGTGCAGTCGTAGTAGAGGATCTCCCTGGGGCGCGTGCGGATCTTAGACGTGGCCTTGTAGAGGAGCTCCTGGATGAGATCCCCGCTTGCGTCCATGGCGTCGAGCGCCCTGTACACGTCGTGGAGCCCGTAGGACGGTTGCTCGAGCAGCTCGCTTCTGCAGAAGTCTATGCTGGAGCGCTTGGAGCCGGGGTCGAGGAAGCGGGCGCATGCGAGGTGGACGAGGATCTGCTCGAGATCATACTTGAAGTCCTCCTTCAGCTTCAGCCTGGCGTTTTCGGCTATCCTGGCCGCGATCTTCCTGAAGCCCAGCGAGTAGAGCTTCTGCTGGAGCAGCAGGTATCCGGCGTTGGCGTGGCGCCTCGCCCCCTTCTCGTACGGGACGCCCGGTACCATCTCGAACGTGAGCTTTCCCTCGCCGGACTTCCTGCGCATCTCCTCGACCTGGGCCTCGGCCCATTTCCTCACGTCTGCGCCTTCCCCGAGCCTCTCCCTGAGCTCGGCCTCCGAACCGAGCCTCGAGAGGGTCCTCGAGGAGGTCCTGCCATCGGGGCGCCTGAACGACTCCGTGACGTAATAGGTGCATGAGTTCTTTGAGCGGGAGATGCAAAGTTTCATGTTCGGGCGTCCTTGTCAATTGCCTGTAATGCTTGCGATTATAACATTGTTACCATATATTACCAAGATATTTAGAGCACCCTTGACGGGCAAAAAAATATCCAAGACCTTGATCTTGGATTGAATAAAGTTCAAGTTAGTCTATGGCAACAGGCTCAGCCGTGCAAACTCAGCTGGTGACCGTTAGCTGAGTGAGAGAAAAAAGCAAAATACGACTTTTTACTCGTGCAAAAAATGTGTAATACGGTCTAAAATTTATGTATAATTGACTCGCAAGCATAATTTGGTTATCGGAGAATAAAAGGGATGGCCGCAACAAAAGAAAAAGCCGTAAAAAGCAATTCCAAGGTAAATCCGCTGGTTAAGAATCTCACCTCGGACTCAAAAAAGGAAGAGGCTCTGGCCGCCGCCATGGATCAGATTGAGCGGCAGTTTGGCAAAGGCGCGATCATGCGTCTTGGTCAGACTGATACTTTGGATATTGAGGCCATACCTACAGGCTCCCTTTCACTTGATCTGGCCCTGGGAATAGGCGGACTGCCCATGGGACGCATTGTTGAGATCTACGGACCAGAATCGTCAGGCAAGACCACTCTCACGCTTGAGCTGATCGCTCAGGCGCAGAAGCTTGGCAAAATCTGCGCGTTCATTGACGCCGAACACGCACTTGATCCCACCTACGCGAAAAAGCTTGGGGTAAAGATTGAGGATGTCTTTATCTCACAGCCTGATACCGGTGAACAGGCTCTTGATATCTGCGAGACTCTGGTACGCTCCGGCGGTGTCGATATAGTTGTAATCGACTCCGTCGCGGCTCTGGTGCCAAAAGCCGAAATTGAAGGTGATATGGGAGACGCCCATGTGGGCTTGCAGGCAAGACTGATGTCACAGGCCCTGCGTAAACTTACTGGTATCATCAAGCAGGCTAACTGCATGGTGGTATTCATCAACCAGCTGCGTATGAAGATCGGTGTAATGTTCGGCAATCCTGAGACCACCACCGGAGGTAACGCGCTTAAGTACTACGCGTCAGTGCGCCTTGATATCAGAAAGAACGGACAGGTCAAGGACGGCAAGGACAAGAAGACCGCAAAAGTGCTTGGCAACGAGACCACGGTAAAAGTCGTCAAGAACAAGGTTGCGCCTCCGTTCAAGACAGCCCATTTTGAGATCCTGTTTAACTACGGGATCGCCAAGAGCGGCGAGATCCTGGATTTGGGTGAAACCGCCGGGGTTATCAAGAAGACCGGCGCCTGGTATTCGTACAAGGGCAATAAAATCGGCCAGGGCAAACTCAACGCCATGAAATTTATGGATGAGCACCCTGATATCGCCGCTGAGGCTGAAAAAGCCATTCGCGAGTATTTCAAGGAAAACTCAAGCTACAGTGACACCACTGAGATTGGCTCATCCGGTCAGAGTGATGATGGCAGCCCTGATAGTGACTCTCTCTCCAGTGAGCCTATTGAGGATATCAAGGAAGAGGATCTGATAACCCCGTTCCCGGATGATCTCTGATTTTAATGGCTCTGAAGAATAAAGTTCCCGACAGTTCCGCTGAGGCCGCGTACCTTGCCTGCATAAGACTGCTTGGCAGGCGGGAGTACTCCAAAGCGGAACTTATGCGCAAGCTTAAAGGGCGGTTTACCAGAGAAGCCGCCTCTGAAGGGCTCAGGCGTTGCGTGGCGGAGGGAGCGCAGAGTGATGAGCGTTTCGCGCAAATGCTGGTGCGCCACGCCGTAAGCGCGCATCTTGGCCCGCAGAGACTCAGACTGGAAGCTGTAAAACGCTGTTTTGACCCGGACGCGCTTGAGCCTTATATGGATGAGGTTGACTTTGACGCGATTGCGCTTGAGTACCTGAAAAGTCACTATCAGGACACTGACGCGTCAGATTTTAAAACCGCCCAGAAAATGAAGTCAGCGCTTTACCGCAGGGGGTTTGAGCTTGAGACCTGCATTTACGCAGTTGAGCAATTTTCATCCTGATCCTGAACGTTAAGCTTAAGAAAGGTATAATCAGCGCGTAGACGTGAAAGGTCACAATATTTTAGGTTAATTTCTCATCATGTACATGACAACAGACCAGATACGTCAGAAGTATCTGGATTTCTTCCGCGAGCGCGGTCATACGGTTGTACGCTCGAGCTCGCTGGTGCCGCACAATGATCCGACTTTGTTGTTCACTAACGCAGGTATGAATCAGTTCAAGGACGTTTACCTTGGTAAAGAGAAACGTCCTTACGTGCGCGCGTGTTCAGCTCAGAAATGTGTCCGTGCAGGCGGCAAGCAGAACGATCTTGAAAATGTGGGTTATACCGCGAGGCATCACACCTTCTTCGAGATGCTCGGCAACTTCAGCTTCGGTGACTATTTCAAGAAAGAGGCCATCACTTACGCGTGGACTCTTCTTACTGAAGGCTACGGTCTGCCCAAAGAGTCTCTTACGGTTACCGTATACGACAAGGACGATGAAGCTTACAACATCTGGAAGGATGTAATAGGCGTTCCCCCTGAGCGCATTATCCGCATAGGTGACAACAAGGGCGGTCCTTTTGAGTCAGATAACTTCTGGCAGATGGGAGATACCGGTCCGTGCGGTCCGTGCTCTGAAATTTTCTATGATCACGGTGAGGGGATCTGGGGCGGTCCTCCGGGATCAGCCGAGGAAGACGGTGACAGATACATCGAGATCTGGAATATCGTTTTCATGCAGTACAACCGTAAGGCAGACGGAACCTTTGAGAAGCTCGGCAAGCCGATGATCGACAATGGTCTTGGCCTTGAGCGTATCGCCGCTGTTCTTCAGGGAGTCCACAATAACTACGACATCGACCTTTTCGTAAATCTTGAAAAGGACGCCGCCAGAGTTCTGAATGTTGATGATCTCAAGAACAAATCACTGCGCGTGATAGCTGACCACATACGTTCATGCTCCTTCCTGATCGCCGATGGCGTGCTGCCCTCAAACGAAGGCCGCGGCTACGTGCTTCGCCGTATCATCCGCCGCGCCGTGCGTCATGGCAGACTTCTTGGCGCCAAGGACGTGTTCTTCTACAAGCTGGTTGACCGGCTTGCCGAGCTCATGGGACATGCCTACCCTGAGCTTATAGAAGAAAAGGACCTCATAAAGAGAACGCTCAAGAAGGAAGAAGAGCTGTTCCTGAAGACTCTTGATCGCGGTCTGTTCCTGCTTGAGGGTGAACTCTCAAAGCTCGGCGGCTCCAAGGTTATCCCAGGTGACGTGGTCTTCAAGCTTTACGATACCTACGGCTTCCCTACCGACCTTACCGCAGATGTGGTCCGTGATCGCGGATACACACTAGATATGGATGGTTTTGACGCCGAGATGGCCAAGCAGCGCGCCAACTCCAAGAAGAATTCCCGCTTTGACGTTGACTATAACAAGGATATCAAGGTGACAGAGGTGACCAGGTTCACCGGCTATGACACCTTAAATTCCGAAGCCACCGTTACCGGGATCTACAAGGATGGCGTCGCGGTTGATCAGGTTTCGACCGATGAAAAGGCCGTGCTCATTCTCGATACAACTCCGTTTTACGGAGAAATGGGCGGCCAGGTCGGTGACCGCGGCTCAATAAAATGCGGCGAGAATACCGAGTTTATAGTTGAGGACACCAAGCGTGTCGGCAAGACCATCATCCATATCGGCCGTGTCGAGCTTGGCGAATTCTCAAAGGGCATGAAGGTCACCGCCTGCGTTGACCCTCAGACAAGGCGCAACATAGCCGCACACCACACCGCGACCCATCTGCTGGATGCCGCGCTGCGTCAGGTGCTCGGCAATGACGTCGTGCAGAAAGGATCATACGTTGGCGCCGACCGCCTGCACTATGACTACTCCTATGGTCAGCCGCTTACTCTTAACGAGCGCCAGAAGATAGCTTCCCTGATTAACAGCTGGATACGCCAGAATGATGAGGTCAGAACCGAGATCATGGATCTTGACGCTGCCAAAAAGTCAGGCGCTATAGCTTTGTTTGACGAGAAGTACGAGGACAAGGTCCGTGTGGTCAGCATGGGCGATGAATCCAAGGAGCTGTGCGGAGGCACCCATGCCTCGCGTACCGGTGATTTGGGCGTGTTCGTGCTGGTCTCTGATGAGTCCGTCGCCTCAGGCATACGCCGTATCGAGGCGCGCGTTGGTCAGGCCGCTATTGACTATCTGCAAGGCATAGTCCGCATGGTGGTCAAGACAGCCAAGCTTATGAAGGCTGACAACCTGTCCATAGCAGAGAAGGCCGAAGCTTTACTCGCCAAGGGTAAAGCCGCTGAAAAGGAAAATGAGGCTCTTAAGGCCAAGGTTATATCCTATGAGGCCGAAAAGCTCTGCCAGAACGCGGTTGAGATCGGCGGAATTAAGCTTGTCGCGGCGAAACTTGAGGGCTATGACTCCAAGGATCTCCGCACAGCCGCTGAGGATGTGATCTCAAGGCTTAAGAGCGGTGTAACACTGCTTGGCGCCGTAAATGATGGCAAAGTAAGCCTGACTGCCTCCGTATCAAAGGATTTGATCTCCAGGATCAAGGCCGGCGATCTGGTACGTGAGGCCGCGGTGTTTGTCGGAGGCAAGGGCGGTGGCAGACCGGATCTCGCTCAGGCCGGCGGAACCAAAGCTGAAGGTCTCAAAGAGGCTATAGCCTCAGCATCGGCTTTCTTAAAAGGAAGGTCATGAGCGTGCTCGTGATCTCGCGTAAAAAAGGAGAATCTCTCTGTATAGACGGCGGGATCACGATACGTGTGCTTGAGATCAAGGGGGAGTGCGTGAGACTGGGAATTGATGCCCCGCAATCGGTACGCATCACCAGGCTCCCCCATGCTCAGGGTATGGCACGGCAGAATAGTTCTGATAAAAGTCTTGACAATGAAAAGCTAAAATCGGATACTAGCACGCGCTAATCAGCACCAAGGATAGATGACCGAGTGGCTGAAGGTACTCCCCTGCTAAGGGAGCATACGGCTTTAAGGGCTGTATCGAGGGTTCGAATCCCTCTCTATCCGCCATCCTAATTAAATAAACTCCCTCTTAAATTTCGTTTTTTTCACGCTTCTGTTCGTTTCGTTTTTTTCTGACGGTCACGAATTTCAATAAACAATCGCTCTTAGCCATTAAGCAAAATTTTTTTTGTTGTAAAGATATTATTAAGTGGCTATAATGTGCCCTCGTAAAACGTCTTATGGACAGTGCACCTGTAGCTCAGCTGGATAGAGTACTCGGCTACGAACCGATTGGTCGGGGGTTCGAATCCCTCCAGGTGCGCCACCTGGCCTTAGAGATGTTTTATGTGCACCTGTAGCTCAGCTGGATAGAGTACTCGGCTACGAACCGATTGGTCGGGGGTTCGAATCCCTCCAGGTGCGCCACCCTTTCTTAACGCCTCAGCGCTTCAAAACATTTTCAACATTAAAGCCACAGCTTTTCCTGCATTACATGTTTTTTGCCCGGCTTTACTATGGCAGTTTTAAATGTAATGAAACTGCACTATTATGTGTTGCACCGGATACGCCGGGTATCCGAATGTCCTCTTTGTTTTAATTTCTGATATTACGGAGAAAAGCATGCCGTCCAGGGAAAGCAGACCGGAACAGGCCGGGCTCAGGGCTGTTCCTGCCAACGATGACGCCGAGCGCCGGTTCTTAGGCTCCGTAATGCTCGATGGCAAGTCTCTTGAGAGAGTTACCCGCGATCTGGGCCTTTTAAAGGAAGAAGCCTTTTTTGGCAAACGCAACCGTCTGGTCTACCATGCCATCCTTGAGCGCGCTGAAAGCTCGGATAACTTTGATCCGACGATTATCAGCGCCTGGCTTGAGAATAATGGCTATCTTGAGGAGGCCGGTGGTAACGGTTATCTGTCCTCGCTTATGAGCTCTGACGCGGATCCGGCCTCAGTCGTTGAATACGCCAAAATCATAAACGAGTGCTACAAGCGCCGCCAGATCATAAAGCTTGCCGATGACGTCCGTTCGAGCGCGTATGAGCCCGGCGGCCGCGACGCGCAGACGCTTTTCAATGAAGCCCAGAGCAAATTTTACGACGCGGCGGAGGCTAACCGCGGTGAGGACTCAAATAAGCCCCGTCCGATAATCGAGGTCACCGGGCAGGTGATCAGGCGCATACAGGAGAACATGGACTCCGGCTCGAAAATGCGCGGGGTTCAAAGCGGTTTTTCGGAGCTTGATGACCTAACGCTGGGGCTGCAGGGCGGAACGCTTAATATCATCGCCGCCAGACCTGGTGTTGGAAAAACCTCATTTGCGATGAACATAGTTGAAAACATCGTGTTAAACCCCGAGGTAAAAAAGCCCGGACTGGTATTCTCGCTTGAGATGCCTTCTGAAAGCATCGCGCTGCGCATGCTCTCCAACTTTGGGCAGGTGCCGATGCAGGAGCTGGTTAACGGAAGGGTTTCGCCCTCAAGCTGGGAGCGGATCATGGGCAAGATGCGTCTGCTTTCGGCGGAGGACAGGGATAACAAGGGAACCTTTGACAAGCTTTATATTGATGATTCCGGATCGGTAACCCCGGCCGAGCTCAGGGCCCGTTCAAGGGAGATCGCCGAAATCAACGGCGGTTTATCGGTGATCATGGTCGATTATCTGCAGCTTATGAAGGGCGATTCGGACAATGCTGAGAACCGTTCGCTGGAGCTGGGGCAGATCTCGCGCTCGCTCAAACTGCTCTCAAAAGAACTGGACGTTCCGATATTAGCGTTATCGCAGTTAAACCGTGAAGTAGAATCCCGAAAGGATCACCGTCCGATGAACTCAGACTTAAGGGAATCAGGCTCCCTTGAGCAGGACGCGGATCTGATCATGTTCCTGCATCGTGAGGCGCTCTACCATGAGCGCACTGACGAGAATCAGGATGATGGCAGGGCTACGCTTATAGTCAGCAAGAACCGTAACGGCGCTTTAAAAGACATTGAATTGCAATTTATCGGAGAGTTCACCTCGTTCTATAACAAGGAACAGCCGGTAGGTGATGTACCCCCTCCAGACGATCCACAGTGACAGGTCAAGGCAGTTTTCAGGAAATAAAATGAAACCAATATCAGTAACCATCGACACCAGTGCCCTGATGGCAAACTTCAAGCGCATAAAGCAGATGACCCCGGATTCCAGGCATATCGCGGTGGTGAAAGCTAATGCCTATGGTCACGGTCTTGTCAGAGTCGCAAAAGTGCTGGAGAGTCTTACGGATGCCTTTGCCGTATCCCGCATAGATGAGGCCGAGATCCTGAGACAGGCTGGGATCCGCAGTCCAATAGTCCTGCTTGAGGGCTTCTTTAACGCTTCGGACGTAAACACTATCTCAAAACTTGACCTGTACACCGCGGTGCATGATCTGTTTCAGGCGCGCGCTATATCCGCTGCTGATATTGACAAGCCGGTGCACTGTTGGGTTCAGGTTGACATAGGTATGCATCGCCTTGGCTCAAACGATCCAAAGGAAATCGCGCAGATTAAATCGGTGCTTGAGAATACTCAGAACGCGGTAAAGCCGCTCGGACTAATCTCGCACCTGTCTGTCGCCGACACTCCATCCGAGAATGAGTACAACGAGAAGGAGATAAACAACTTCTTTGATATAGTGCGCGATCTCGGCTTTGATGGTGATTTGTGTCTTGGCAATTCCGCCGGGATCTGCAGGTGGGATCGTTCCCACACCACCTGGGTGCGTCCGGGTATCATCATGTACGGAATTTCGCCTTTTGAGGACAATACCGGCAGGGATCTTGGGCTTACCCCGGTAATGACGCTTAAAAGCTCGATAATCGCCATCCATAAACTCAAAAAGGGAGACAAGGTCGGTTATGGCGCGGCTTTCGTAGCTCCCAGGGACACCGTTCTCGGAGTAGTCTCGGCAGGCTATGGCGACGGTTATCCGCGTACTGCGCAAAACGGCACTCCGGTGCTGGTAAACGGGCGTATCGTGCCTACAGCCGGACATGTCTGCATGGATATGCTGTTTGTGGATTTGGGACCTGACGCGAGGGATCAGGTAGGCGATCCGGTAGAGCTGTGGGGGCCTGATTTGCCAGTTGAGCATGTGGCATCTCACGCCGGAACCATACCATATGAGCTTGTATGCAGGATCATGCCGAGAGTTGAGGTCAGCTATATCTGACCCATAAATGGCTTATGGACGTGGGATTGAGTCTGGTCTGTTATAATCTTCTCTTTATTAACGGCCATTTTTAGGAACACAAAAGTGCAGGAAACAATTTCCATAAAAGAGCGTGTCGCTCAGTTAAAAGAGCGCGCCGATGCGCTCAGGGGGTATCTTTGACCTCAGAACCAAGCAGGAACGCTTAGAAGAGGTAAACGGTCTGCTCGAGGATCCAAATATCTGGAATACCCCGGACAAGGCGCAGGAACTTGGAAAAGAAAAAACATCGCTCGAGTCAGTGGTAAACCGCTTTAAAGCACTCGATCAGGGCTTTGAGGATGTTTTAACCCTCGATGAGATGGCTCAGGAGGACAACGATCCTCAGACCAGAGATGAGGCCGAGAGCGAATACGCCCAGCTTGACAGCACGCTCACCTCACTTGAGATGGAACGCATGTTCTCAGGACCGCATGATAATGATCCGTGCTATATGGACATCCAGTCAGGATCTGGCGGAACCGAGGCGCAGGACTGGGCTGAAATGGTCATGCGTATGTATCTCAAGTACGCTGAGAAAAAAGGTCTTACCTCTACCGTGACTGAGCTTTCAGAAGGCGAGGTTGCCGGGATCAAGTCAGCCACCATCAAGTTCACCGGCGAGCACGCGTATGGTCTTTTACGTACCGAAACAGGCGTTCACCGTCTGGTACGCAAGTCGCCCTTCGATTCCAACAATCGCAGGCACACTTCATTTTGCTCGGCGTTCGTTTATCCGGAGATTGATGACAATATCGATATTGAAATTAACCCCGCGGATCTCAAGACGGACGTTTACCGCTCATCGGGAGCCGGTGGCCAGCACGTTAACAAAACCGAATCCGCTGTACGTATAACCCACATTCCGACCGGTATAGTGGTCACATGCCAGAATGAGCGCTCGCAGTTCCAGAACCGAGACCAGGCGATGAAGCAGTTGCGCGCCAAGCTGTATCAGCTTGAACTTTCAAAACGCATGGCCGAGCAGAAGGCCGTTGAGGACAGCAAGTCGGATATAGGCTGGGGAAGCCAGATCCGCTCATACGTCCTCGATGACGCGCGTATCAAGGATCTGCGTACCGGAGTTGAATGCCGCGATACCCAGAAAGTCTTAAACGGCGATCTGGATCAGTTTATAGAAGCCAGCCTTAAGTCAGGGCTTTGAGCGAGAGAAATAAGACTATGTCACAGGAAAAACAGGAAAAGACAGAGAACCTCAATAATGTCATGCAGGAGCGCCGCTTAAAACTCGACGCCCTGAGAGAGAAAGGGCAGGCATATCCTAACGACTTCCGCCGGAATGCCACCTCAGGTGATGTCAGGGAGAAATGCGCTGATAAGGATGAGGCGGCGCTTGAGGCTCAGAAATACGAGTTCACTCTGGCAGGAAGGCTGATGACCCGCCGTATTATGGGCAAAGCCTCTTTCGCAACCATTCAGGATATGGACGGAAAGATTCAGATTTATGTCTCGCGTGATGATCTGCCTGAAGGACAGTATCAGGATCTCTTCAAGAAGCTTGATCTTGGCGATATCATCGGTGTCAGCGGTTTTGCCTTCCGCACCCGCACCGGTGAGCTTACCATCCACGTGAAGTCACTGCGCCTTCTGGTAAAAGCCCTGCGTCCTCTGCCTGAGAAGTTCAAGGGACTTACCGATCAGGAAGCCCGCTGCCGTCAGCGCTACCTTGATTTAATCGCCAATGAAGGCACCCGCAGGACCTTCCAGATCCGCACTAAGATAGTCTCATTCATCCGTAACTACATGAATGAGCACCGCTTCATGGAGGTTGAGACCCCGATGATGCACACTATCCCGGGCGGTGCCAACGCCAAGCCTTTTATCACCCATCACAACGCGCTTGATATGGACATGTATCTGCGCATTGCCCCTGAGCTCTATTTAAAGCGCTTGGTGGTAGGCGGCTTTGAGCGGGTTTATGAGATAAACAGGAACTTCCGTAACGAGGGTATCGACGTGCGTCATAACCCTGAGTTCACGATGATGGAGTTCTACATGGCCTATCATGACTTCCATGATCTTATAGACTTCACCGAGGATTTGTTCAGACAGATGGCAAAGGCCGTTCTGGGCACAACCAGGATCCACTATGGCAAGGAAGGCGAGAGCGGGCTTGATGTGGACTTTGACAAGCCCTTTGACCGTCTGACCATGAAAGAATCCATCGTCAAATACGGAAACGGGATCACCATGGAAGATCTCGAGGATGAAAGCAAAGCCAAAGCGTGGTGCGAGAAACTGCACTGCGACATGCTCCCGGGCTGGAAGCTTGGCAATTACATCGCGGCGCTTTTTGATGAACTCGTTGAAGAGCATCTTCAGCAGCCTACATTCATCACAAGCTACCCCGCCGAGATTTCACCTCTGGCGCGCAGAAACGACAAGGATCCGGCCTTTACCGACCGCTTTGAGTTCTTCATCGGCGGCCGCGAAATGGGTAACGGGTTCTCCGAGCTCAATGATCCTGATGATCAGGCGGCGCGCTTTATGGCCCAGGCTGAGGCTAAAAAGCACGGCGATGATGAGGCCATGTATTATGATGCTGATTACATCACCGCCCTGCAGCACGGACTTCCTCCCACTGCCGGCGAGGGCATCGGCATCGACAGACTGGTCATGCTGTTTACCAACAGCTCAACCATTCGCGATGTAATTCTTTTCCCAACGCTCAGACCTTCGGCTGTTTCGGGAATGTAATTTTTGAAGGCACAGGCAAGACACACTACGGAGGGCGCTCTTAAAGGGGGCGCTTTTAAGGTATGAAGCATTTGTTCCATGGATCGATCGTGGCCCTCGTCACTCCTTTTAAAAACGGGAAGCTGGACGAGCAGGCTCTGGAAAAGATGACTTTGTGGCACATCGAAAACGGCACCAGCGCCATAGTCCCGGCCGGCACCACCGGCGAGTGCCCGACGCTTACCCACGAAGAGCACAAGCGCGTGGTTGAGATAGTAGTAAAGACCGCTAACGGCAGGATCCCGGTGCTCGCCGGCGCCGGCTCAAACAATCCTGTTGAGGCCGTTGCTCTTTCTCAGGCTGCCGAGAAGCTGGGAGCTGACGGACTGCTTGAGGTTGCCGGTTACTACAACCGTCCAAATCAGGAAGGTCTGTACGCGCAGTTTAAGATGATCCATGACGAAACCTCCCTGCCTATCATTGTCTACAATGTCCCGGGCCGTGTGGTCGTTGATGTCAAGCCCCAGACTCTTGAGAAGCTCTCACATCTGCCGCGTATCGCCGGCATTAAAGACGCTACAGGAGATCTTGAGCGTCCCTGGATCGAGCGCGGTCTAATCAAGCGTGAGGATTTCACCTGGCTTTCAGGCAATGATTCAACTCAGGTCAGCTATAACGTGGCAGGTGGTGTCGGATGCATATCCGTAACCGCCAATATAGCCCCAAGGCAGGTCGCCAGAGTTCAGGAACTGTGTGCTGAGGGTAAATGGGAAGAGGCCCGCAAGACTCAGGACGGCCTCATGAAGCTGCACAAGCTGATGTTCAAGGAACCTTCTCCGGGTCCTGCGAAGTATGCTGCCTCCCTGCTAGGTCTTTGCACCGAGGAGTGTCGTCTGCCTATCCTCCCGATAAGCGATGGTCTGCGCGAGGAGATCAAAAACGCGATGAAGGAAGCCGGGATTCTTTGATGGAGAAAGAAGGCGGGCACAATCTCACATGCCCTGAAGACAGGCATGTGAGATCTTTTGTTATAAGAGCCGGGCGCATGACAGAAGCTCAGCACAGGGCAGTTGAGGAACTGGGCGGTAAATATCTGATTGATGTTTCTGACCTAAAGCCTCTTGACCTTACGCAGTCTTTCGGACGTGACGCGCCTTTAGTGCTTGAGATAGGCTTTGGAATGGGAGCCTCGTTTGTCGAAATGGCAAAACAGGATCCCCTGCGCAACTATCTTGGGATTGAGGTACATCCTCCCGGGGTCGGCTCCTGCTTAAAACTCATTGAGGAAAACGCGCTTGAAAATGTCAGGATCATCTGGTTTGACGCCTTTGAGGTGTTAAGCAGGTGTCTAAAGCCTCAGAGCGTGGACATTCTTCAGATCTTTTTCCCAGATCCCTGGCCCAAAAAGCGTCACGTCAAGCGCCGTCTTATAAACGATGATTTCATAAGACTGGTATCGCCGCTGTTAAAGCACGGAGCCCAGGTAAGGCTTGCTACCGACTGGGAGGATTACGCCAACCAGATGCTCGACGTGATGACCAGGGCAGAAGGGTTTCATAACAGCGATGAAAAAGGCGGTTTTATCGAACGTCCGCAATGGCGTCCGCTTACCAAGTTTGAACGCCGTGGTGAAAAATTAGGTCATGGGGTCTGGGATCTGGTGTTTATCCGTGACTGACCGGGAACTTCTTTTAAGGAAATTTGCCTTAAGCGCCGGCATAGCTCCATCATCTTTAAGCCCGCTTGGCGGTGACGCGAGTTTCAGACGTTATTACAGGGCCGGTAGCTTTATCATCGCTGACTCTCCACCTGACACCCAGAAGAACCATGAGTTTTTAAAGATTGATAAGGCTCTTGCAAACAGCGGGATCAGAGTGCCTGAGATCATAAAGGCGGATCTTGAGCATGGTTTTTTCCTTGAAGAAGATCTGGGTGACCTGTCTTTTGC
Source organism: Succinatimonas hippei (assembly GCA_004557545.1). Lineage (GTDB taxonomy): Bacteria > Pseudomonadota > Gammaproteobacteria > Enterobacterales > Succinivibrionaceae > Succinivibrio > Succinivibrio hippei_A. Next base: position 13,678 of record SFGV01000031.1, on the reverse strand, counting down.
CAGAGCTTTAAATGAGAAGCGGGAACGGGCGCTTTACCAAAAAGCGCTCAGCCTTGCCTCGGATCTGGCGCTTGCGGATATAGAAGATCTGCCGCCTTTTGACGGGGATTTCATAAAAACCGAGTTTGAGATCTTCAGGGAATGGTATCTTAAGGAGAGACTTGGTCTGAGTCTTGACGCGGATGAGAACGCTCTCCTTGACGATACCAGATCTTTTTTCATAAGAGAGTGTCTCTCCCAGCCTCAGGTTCCCATGCACCGGGATTTTCACTGCCGCAATATCATGCTCAAAGGCGATGAACTTTGCCTTATTGATTTTCAGGATATGGTAAAAGGTCCGCTCTGCTATGACAGTGCCTCACTTATATATGACTGCTATATAAAACTCCCTGAGGATCTTGCCTTACCGCTTGTAAAGTACGCTTATGAGCAGGCGCGCGGGCGAGGGCTCTGGAAAGGTTCATATGATGAGTACAATCACGCGTTTGTCGCAACATCGCTGCAGCGTCATGTTAAGGTGCTGGGGATCTTTTCAAGGCTTCACCTGCGTGATGGCAAGGACGGCTATCTTAAGGATCTGCCAAGGGTAATGTCGTATTGTATGGGTGAGGCCGCGGAACTTGGGCTTGACGCTTTTGGTTCCTTCCTTGCCAGAGTTTCGGAGCTTCCATGCGCGCGATGATCTTATGCGCAGGCCGCGGAGAAAGACTGCGGCCTGTTACTGATACAACCCCAAAGCCCATGGTTATGGTTGGTGGAAAGCCGCTGCTTTACTGGCATGTTATGAGACTTAAAAGGGCCGGTATTAACGAAATCATAGTTAATTCAGCATGGCTCCATGAGCAGATTGAAAGTTACCTAGGTGACGGACAGTCATTTGGCGTGAGGATAGCTCACAGTGTTGAGGGGCCGGGCGGACTTGAAACCGCGGGTGGCATAATAAAAGCTCTGCCTTTTTTCGGGGGTAAGCCTTTTTTGGTGGTAAATGGTGACACTTACATGGACGCTGATTACGCCCAGTTCATGGACAGCCCTCCAGCTGAAGGTATGGCCAGGATCTTTCTTGCCACAAATCCTCCGCATCACCCGCAGGGCGATTACGCCATACGCGATGGCAGAGCCTGTATTGCTGGCAGTAACAAAATGACCTTCACAGGAGCGGCGGTTTATTCGGCATCCGTATTCTCGGGTATGGAAATAAAGCGCCTTCCTCTGCGTCCGATTCTTGACCGTCTTATATCAGAGGATTGTCTGCTTGCACGTCAGATAGACGGCAGATGGTTTGATTGCGGAACAATAGAGCGTCTCAATGAGGCTGATAACTACGCTTTGCAAAAAGAGGAAAAATTATGAGCTGGACCGGACGGATCTGCGGCGCGATCATAGGAGTTTTTCTGCCAGTGCCCTTTGGCCTGCTGCTTGGTTTTTTTCTGGGCTGGTATTTTGTTGATCGTCCGCGCAATGACAAAATCCGCGCGGTTTATGGCTCTGCGGGTAATTTCAGGCGCGGATACAACTTCGCTCTTATAAACAGCACTCTGGCGATGCTCGGCTTTGTCGCGCGCGGCGATGGCGCCATCAAGCGCGAGCAGATTAAGGTCGCCGAGGACTGCATGAACGCCTTTAATCTTCAGGGAAGCGCAAGAGAGGCCGGAATAGCGGCATTCAACCGTGGCAAGTCTGAGAATTTCGATTTAAGCTCCGAGGCCCAGGCGATACTCAGAGCCTCGCTTAACGATATAACCGCTGTATCGCTGGTTCTTGAGCTGGTTGTACATATGGCGCTCGCTGACGCCGTGATCTCCCAGGGCGAGGAGCAGCGCCTGTATCAGGTGGCTCAGGCTCTCGGGGTTTCACGCTCTGACATGCAGGCGCTCATCAGAATGCGTTATACCGAGATGAACTTCCGCAGATCCTATGGCTGGAACCAGTATTCTGGTAATTACTCATATGGAAACCAGAGCTCCGGCTATGAGGAGGATCAAGGCAGCTACTCATCAGGCTATGGGAGCAATTCCTCCTCTGAGGGAGATAAAGACAAACTCGCTTACGCCTACCAGATGCTGGGAGTGAGTGAGGACGCCTCATGGGATGAGATCAGAAAGGCGTATCACAAGCTGATGTTCAAATACCACCCAGACCGCCTGCGCAGTCAGGGGCTTCCCCCGCACGCGTATGAGGATAAAGTCCGTGATATTACAGCGGCCTATGATCTGCTTAAGAAAACCCGCGGTGAAAAATGAACTGTTCCGTAACCGCCCTATAACCTTACTTTAATACACAGAATGTCATACGGGCAGGTATTTACTGAGATCAGAACCCAGCTCTTTAATGACTGATCCCGGATCCGGAACCTCTCTTAGCTCCGAGGCAAAATCCGGCAGAGACGAGAAACGCAGCCTTATGCCGCGCGAGGGGTGAGTGAATTCAAGGTAGGAGGAATGCAACTGCAGGCATTCGGCGGCCTTGGCGGCGTCAGCATCAGCATAGAAACGATCCCCCAGTATGGGATGGCCTGAGAGCATCATATGAACCCGCAGCTGATGGGATCTGCCGGTAACCGGGTACAGCGCCACCAGGGTAGATTTCCCATGGCATAAAAGCGGCTTATAAAAGGTAACAGCGCGTTTTCCCTGCTTGTAATCGACAATTTGCAGGGGTCTCCTTTCCCAGTCACAGCGAAGCGGCGCGTCGATCATGCCGCTTTTTTCAACAGATCCGGAGACCAGCGCGAGGTAGAGCTTGCGTACTTCCCTTTGCTGGAACTGACGCCCGAGAACTCCGGCCATGTCGCGGTTTAAGGCGAAAACCATTATCCCCGAGGTATCCATATCAAGGCGGTGAACCGCCTGAGCCTCGGGACTTTGGACGCGTACGCGCCAAAGCGCGCTGTCATAATGTTCACTCGCGCGGCCAGGTACGCTCAAAAGCCCGGATGGTTTGACAACCACGCAGATATTTGCGTCACGAAAGAGTTCAACGCAGGGAGTCTCAGGCGGGGTATAAACAAAATCCCGCGTCTTCGCGGGATTTTCCTTAAAATCAGCCAAGCTTATTTACCCGCCGTAAGTGAGGATGAAATCACCTTGCGGGTGTTCTCGGCAGGAAGTTTAAGCCCGAGTTTGTCATAGTCAGTCGCCATAAGTTCCATGGCTTTGTCTATATAGTCAGTGTCACGATATGAGTAAAGTATGGCCTGGCAGTGTCTTGCAGATGACAGGAACGCTCCGCGCTCGTAATAGTACCTGGCGATCAGGTACTCGCGTTCTGCAAGCTGGTTTTTCATGTAGATAATGCGCTGTCTGGCGTCATGCACATAAGGGCTGTCAGGATAGGTTTTTATGAAATCCGCAAAGGTCCTGATGGCTTCGTAATATTCGGTAGGATCTTTCTGGGCGCGGTCCAGATGCATGAATTCCTGAAAGAGATTGCCGCGCTTTTGCATAGCTATAAGACCTTTCATATAAGCGACATAATCGCTGTAAATTGAGGTCGGGTTGATGCGCTGATAGCGCTCAACGGCGGCTGCCGCAAGATCGGTTGAGCGGGTCTTGTAATATACATAAATGAGGTCAAGCTGGACCTGATCGGTATACTCGCCAAAAGGATAACGGGTATCGAGAGCCTCAAGATAATCTTTTGCTTTGGAAAAATCACTGCTTGCCATGGCTGATTTGGCGGTAGAGTACAGCGCTGAGGCGGAGAGTTCTGGTACCTTGTCCTTGTTACCGCTGTTACTGTCAGAACCACAGCCGGTAAGAGCAACTGCGATCGCGAGCGCCGCGGCGGCGGCAATTTTACTGAGCATCAAAACCTCCGAAGCCCGAGGGCTGGGTCCAAAGAAAAAGGCTGATTTGCAATGTCATGGCTTTTGTGACCATCCGTGCAATCCCAGCGCTCATTATAGCGCCTAATGACAGCTGACCAGGAAAGTACCTCAGGCGGGATGATAAACTCTTGTGGCATGGAATATTTAGGAGAACCTGATGGAAAAGACGCTTCAAATTCTGATCCCAGATGAGTTTCACGGCAAGCGCGCCGACACGGCGCTCTCAAAGCTCATCCCGGATGTGTCGCGCTCGGCGATTTCGGAGGCCATAACCTCAGGGCAGGTGAAAGCCGATGGCAAAGTGATCGCAAAGCCAAGCGACAAACTCTTCTCAGGTCAGAGCATAGAGGTAAGCCTGAAGAATGATGAGGATACCGGAGCGGAGAGTGAGGATATTCCGCTTGATGTTGTGTACGAGGACAGTGATCTTGCCGTGATAAACAAGCCGGCGGGACTTGTGGTACACCCCGGCGCCGGGGTTCACAGCGGCACCCTGATGAACGGTCTGCTCTACCGCTACAGCGCCTCAAGACAGTTGCCAAGAGCCGGTATAGTGCACCGTCTTGATAAGGACACATCAGGGCTTATGGTGGTAGCCTTAAGTCCCAAAGCTCACTTTCATCTTACAAAAGCCATAAGCAAGCATCAGGTTGTTCGTGAATATGAGGCGATAGCCTGCGGGCTTATCACCGCCGGAGGAACCATCGAGGCAGATATAGGACGTGATCCGTTAAACCGGGTAAGGATGGCTGTGGTTCCCGATGGAATGGGGCGCGAGGCGGTAACCCATTACCGCGTGATGGAGCGTTTTCGTGAGCATACCCTGATAAGGCTGCGTCTTGAGACCGGAAGAACCCATCAGATTCGCGTGCATATGGCAAGTATCGATCATCCGCTTTTGGGCGATCCGGTATACGGGTATGGTCTGAGGCTAATGAAAGGGGCGAGTGAGGAATTCAATGAAGAGCTGAGATCATTCCGCCGTCAGGCCCTGCATGCTGCCAGGATCAGTTTTAAGCATCCGATAACCGGTGAGAACATGGATTTCAGCGCTCCGCTTCCGGATGACATGAAAGCTCTTATAGAGGCGCTGAGGAAGGATCGCGATGAACACGCTCAGGACTGAGGGGAGATTTACCAGGCTCTCCGCTCTCTCACCCTGCCTTGCGGGTTATACCTCAAGGGAAGGAGGAGTTTCACCCGCTCCGTTTGACACGCTCAATCTGGGGTCAAATACCGATGATCTCCCTGCAAATATCCTGAGCAACCGTCAGCTTCTTGAAATGGCTGTGGGTCGCAGGCTGGTTTACATGAAGCAGGTGCACGGTAATACTGTTTTGCGGGCTGACAAAACTACTGAAGATGGTATTGAGTGCGACGGGCTTGTTACCTGTGACAGCGGTATATGTGTGGTCGTTCTGACCGCTGACTGCCTTCCGCTTCTGCTTTGCGCTGAAGATGGGCGGATCTGCGCGGCAGTGCACTGCGGCTGGCGCGGAACGGTTTGTGGCATTGCTGCAAAAGCAGTCGGTCTTATGCGGGATATTGCCGGTAATTCCATAAAGATCCGCGCTTTTATCGGACCGTGCATCAGACAGGAGAGCTTTGAGGTCGGGCCTGAGGTAAAAGAGGCGGCTCTTTCAGGTCTTGGAAACGAAAAATCCGTAGCTGAGTGTTTTAGCGCTGGCCGTGGTGACAGACTTATGTGTTCTCTGCCAGCCCTTGCGCGATTATCACTTGAGATGGCTGGAGTTCGTGGTGATATGGTAAGCGATTGTGGTATCGATACCTTTAATGATCCGGCATGCTTTTCATGGCGCAGATCCAGAAATACCGGACGTCAGGCCTCATTCATTGGCCCCGCGGGCTGAAAGTACCTTCCTGATCTCCGCCAATAAGTCTCTCTTTCTCTTTGACCGTTTTTTGGCAGAAACTGATTTTCAGTCATGAGACCGTTGCCTTTGAGTAAGCCTTTAAATTCTGAATATATGCCCCCATATAGTTATCAGCAAAGAAAAAAACATTAACAGGCTAGAAGAATTTATATCGGAGGCATTACATGCGTTTGGACAGATTTACGGCCAAATTCCAGGAAGCCCTCGCTGATGCCCAGTCACTTGCCATTGCCCATGACAATCAGTTCATTGAGCCGGTTCACATCATGTCAGCCCTGCTTTCACAGCAGGATGGCACGGTGCGTCCGCTCATAACTCTTGCGGGATCTGATCCCAAAGCGCTGGAGATCCTGATCAATAAGGCGGTTGAGTCTCTTCCGCAGGTTAAGGGCGCGGACGGTGATCTGCAGATTTCACCGCAGACAGGCAGGCTCCTGAACGTAAGCGACAAACTCTCGCAGGAGGCGGGAGATCAGTTCATTTCATCTGAAATGTTCGTGCTCGCGGCGGCCGAGGGAGATCCTCAGATAAAGGAGATCTTCTCGCGGGTAAACCTTGATACCTCAAAGCTTAACAAAGCTTTAGGCGAGGTTCGCGGCGGACAGAAGGTTACGGATGAGAACGCCGAGAGCAACCGCGGCGCGCTCAAGAAATACTGCATTGACCTTACCGAGAGGGCGGAGAAGGGAAAGCTCGATCCTGTCATAGGCAGGGACGAGGAGATCCGCCGCACCATGCAGGTTTTGCAAAGACGCACCAAGAACAACCCTGTGCTTATAGGTGAGCCAGGCGTCGGCAAGACCGCAATTGTTGAGGGACTGGCGCAGCGTATAGTCAAAGGTGAGGTGCCTGAGGGTCTGCGCAACAAGCGCGTTTTGTCGCTCGATCTGGGCGCCCTGATAGCCGGAGCCAAGTACCGTGGCGAGTTTGAGGAGCGCCTCAAGGCGGTTCTAAACGATCTGGCCAAGGAAGAGGGCAGGGTCATCCTCTTTATCGATGAACTGCATACTGTGGTCGGCGCCGGTAAGGCCGAGGGCTCGCTTGACGCCGGCAATATGCTCAAACCGGCTCTTGCCCGCGGTGAGCTGCATTGTGTTGGCGCTACAACCTTAAATGAGTACCGCCAGTACATTGAAAAGGACGCCGCCCTGGAACGTCGTTTCCAGAAGGTCTTTGTGCCTGAGCCATCTGTGGAAAGCACCATAGCCATTTTGCGCGGACTTAAGGAGCGTTATGAGATCCATCATCACGTGCAGATCACTGATCCTGCCATAGTCGCGGCGGCTACGCTTTCAAACCGTTACATAACGGATCGTCAGCTGCCGGATAAGGCAATCGATCTTATTGATGAGGCAGCCGCCTCAATAAGACTGCAGATAGACTCAAAGCCGGAGCCTCTTGACAGGCTTGACCACAAGCTCATCCAGCTCAAGATGGAGCGTCAGGCTCTGTCCAAGGAGACAGATGACGCCAGCCGTAAGCGTCTTGCGGATCTTGACGAGGAGATCGCCAAGGACGAGAAGGAATATTCAAGGCTAAATGAGATCTGGAAGCGTGAGAAACTGGCTCTTGAAGGCACCCAGCAGCTGAAGATCAGGCTTGATAACGCCAGGCACGAGTTTGATGTCGCCAAGCGCAAGGGCGATCTTGGCCGCATGAGCGAGTTGCAGTACGGCATTATCCCCCAGCTTGAAAAAGAAGTTGAGGAGAGCACCAAGGCCGGGGCTGCGAATGGCGATGGTGAAATGGAGCTGGTGCGTGACAAGGTCACTGACGCTGAGATAGCCGAGGTAGTATCACGTGCTACAGGAATACCTGTCGCCAAGATGCTTGAGAGCGAGAAATCCAAGCTTCTGCACATGGAAGACGAGCTGCACAAACGCGTGATTGGTCAGGATGAGGCGGTAGACGCCATCTCCAACGCGATAAGACGCAGCAGAGCCGGACTTTCAGATCCGAACAGACCTATTGGTTCGTTCCTCTTCATGGGACCTACCGGAGTTGGCAAGACCGAGCTTTCAAAGGCGGTAGCCAGCTTCCTGTTTGATACAGAGAAGGCCATGGTCAGAATAGACATGTCCGAGTTTATGGAAAAGCACACGGTCTCTCGTCTGGTCGGAGCGCCTCCCGGGTATGTGGGATATGAGCAGGGCGGCTATCTTACCGAGGCGGTAAGACGCCGTCCTTACTCGGTGATCCTTCTTGATGAGATAGAGAAGGCTCACCCGGATGTGTTCAACATACTTCTGCAGGTGCTGGATGACGGAAGACTTACCGATGGTCAGGGTCGTACGGTGGACTTCAAGAACACCGTGATCATCATGACCTCAAACCTCGGGTCGCAGATGATTCAGGAGGACGCCGGCAGGAGCAGCTACAGCGATCTTAAGGCGAAGCTGCTGAAGGTCCTGGAACAGCACTTCAGACCAGAGTTTTTAAACCGTATTGATGAGACGGTGGTGTTCCATCCGCTCAGCATTGAGAACATCAAGGCTATAGCGAGAATTCACCTGAGAACTCTTGAGGAGCGTATGAAGCAGAGCGGCTATGATGTTGAGATCTCAGATGAGATAGCAAACCATGTCGCGAAGGTCGGCTTCGATCCGCTTTTCGGCGCGCGTCCTCTGCGCAGGGTGATCCAGAACGAGATTGCCGATCCGCTCTCAAAGCTGCTGCTTGAGGGACAGGTAATACCTGGCACGGCATACAGTCTTGGGTGCGGGCCTGATGGCAAACTGAGACTTGACGCCAAGGGACCGTCTGAGACCAGAAAAGTAATAGAACAATAAGATCCTGACTGACAGGTCCATAAAGGATGGAGGCGTAACAAGAACCTCCATCCTTTTGTTTTTCATAAAAAGCGGAGATTCCGCGGAGTGGAAACAAACCATTGCCCTGCAAATATTAGCAGTGAATACATAATGTTAAATAATAAAACCGAGCGAAGCGCTAAGAAAAGTTCTTTAAAAACAAGTACGGACAATCTGTGTGGGCCCTCTGGAGAGAGGGAGAAAAAGAGAGTGAGAAGTCCATTCAGGAATGGGTGGATGAGGGACATTCAGATCAAAACTTTCAATTATCGAAGAGTTTGATCATGGCTCAGATTGAACGCTGGCGGCAGGCCTAATACATGCAAGTCGAACGGTAACAGGGAGAGAGCTTGCTCTCTCTGCTGACGAGTGGCGGACGGGTGAGTAAGGCCTGGGAAACTGCCTGGCAGAGGGGGACAACAGCTGGAAACGGCTGCTGATACCGCATATACCCTGAGGGGGAAAGGAGCGATCCGCTGCCAGATGTGCCCAGGTGGGATTAGCTGGTTGGTGAGGTAAAGGCTCACCAAGGCGATGATCTCTAGCTGGTCTGAGAGGATGATCAGCCACATTGGGACTGAGACACGGCCCAGACTCCTACGGGAGGCAGCAGTAGGGAATATTGCACAATGGAGGAAACTCTGATGCAGCCATGCCGCGTGTGTGAAGAAGGCCTTCGGGTTGTAAAGCACTTTCAGAGGGGAGGAGAATGACGTTACCCTCAGAAGAAGCACCGGCAAACTCCGTGCCAGCAGCCGCGGTAATACGGAGGGTGCAAGCGTTAATCGGAATAACTGGGCGTAAAGGGCATGCAGGCGGGACGTCAAGCAGGGTGTGAAATCCCCGGGCTCAACCCGGGAACTGCACTCTGAACTGACGTTCTGGAGTATCGCAGGGGGAGGCGGAATTCCAGGTGTAGCGGTGGAATGCGTAGATATCTGGAAGAACACCAAAGGCGAAGGCAGCCTCCTGGGCGAATACTGACGCTCATATGCGAAAGCGCGGGGAGCAAACAGGATTAGATACCCTGGTAGTCCGCGCCGTAAACGATGTCGATTAGGAGTCCGGGCGTTAAGTCTGGGTTCCGGAGCAAACGCGTTAAATCGACCGCCTGGGGAGTACGGCCGCAAGGTTAAAACTCAAATGAATTGACGGGGGCCCGCACAAGCGGTGGAGCATGTGGTTTAATTCGACGCAACGCGAAGAACCTTACCTGATCTTGACATCGCGGGAACCCCGCTGAAGGGCGGGGGTGCCTTCGGGAACCCGCAGACAGGTGCTGCATGGCTGTCGTCAGCTCGTGTCGTGAGATGTTGGGTTAAGTCCCGCAACGAGCGCAACCCTTGTCCCCTGTTGCCAGCGGATCATGCCGGGAACTCAGGGGAGACTGCCAGTGACAAACTGGAGGAAGGCAGGGATGACGTCAAGTCATCATGGCCCTTACGGTCAGGGCTACACACGTGCTACAATGGGACGTACAGAGGGAAGCAAGCCCGCGAGGGCAAGCGGAACCCTTAAAGCGCCCCCAAGTTCGGACTGGAGTCTGCAACTCGACTCCACGAAGTCGGAATCGCTAGTAATCGCAGATCAGAACGCTGCGGTGAATACGTTCCCGGGCCTTGTACACACCGCCCGTCACACCATGGGAGTGAATTGCACCAGAAGTGGCCAGCCCAACCGTAAGAACAAGGTAACCATAGGGGAACCTGTGGTTGGATCACCTCCTTAACGAAACATCCCAATCCTCCATCAGAGCCCACACAGATTATCCGTATGAAGTTTATGAGAGCTTGTTGCGGTGTTTAAGGCACCCCAAAGGGTCGGGTCTGTAGCTCAGCTGGTTAGAGCGCACCCCTGATAAGGGTGAGGTCGATGGTCCGATTCCATTCAGACCCACCATCGCCTGAAACATCAGAACAATGTATCTCAAAGCTAAGAACCTGCTCTTTAAAAACCAGGAAACAAGCTGAATAAGTAATGTCATCAAAGGAAAGGTTTTAACAGGCGCAGAAATAAACTGACACCTCTTAAGATGTTTTCCGGCGTTGTGTTACGAGAGTGAAGTCAAGAGTAAGTTAAAGGCTTCACAAACATTCTCGTGACTGCATAGCTTAAACATCCGGAGTTTTCCGGGGCTGTGCGGCCAGGTGAATAAGCGCGCGTGGTGGATGCCATGGCGTCAGGCGGCGAAGAAGGACGTGCAAACCTGCGATAAGTCCGGAAGAGACGGTAAGAGTCGATATTATTCCGGAATTTCCGAATGGGGCAACCCGACACATAGTGTCATTCATACCTTAAGGTATGAAAGCTAACCGGGGGAAGTGAAACATCTCAGTACCCCGAGGAAAAGAAATCAAACGAGATCTCCCAAGTAGCGGCGAGCGAACGGGAGTGAGCCCAAAAGTCAGACAGGTTCAAGTTGAAGGAGCTGGAAAGCTCCGGGACACAGGGTGAAACCCCCGTAGACGAAAGAGCCTGTATGATGAGAGTGAGTAGGGCGGGACACGTGGTATCCTGTCTGAACATGGGGGGACCATCCTCCAAGGCTAAATACGTCCTGACGACCGATAGTGAACCAGTACCGTGAGGGAAAGGCGAAAAGAACCCCTGTAAGGGGAGTGAAAGAGAATCTGAAACCGCGCGCGTACAAGCAGTGGGAGCACGGGTTTACCTGTGTGACTGCGTACCTTTTGTATAATGGGTCAGCGAGTTGTCCGTCCCGGCGAGGTTAACCTATATGGGGGAGCCGCAGGGAAACCGAGTCCGAACAGGGCGAGGAGTCAGGGCGGGCAGACCCGAAACCGGATGATCTAGTCCTGGACAGGCTGAAAGCAGGGTAACACCTGCCGGAGGGCCGAACTTACTGTCGTTGCAAAGCCAGAGGATGATCTGGGACTAGGGGTGAAAGGCCAATCAAATCCGGTGATAGCTGGTTCTCCCCGAAAGCTATTTAGGTAGCGCCCTGTCTATTACCGGACGGGGGTAGAGCACTGTCACGGCAAGGGTCCGGGTTACCGGATACCGAGCCGTCGCAAACTGCGAATACCGTCCAGGCGTACACAGGAGACACACGGCGGGTGCTAACGTCCGTCGTGAAGAGGGAAACAACCCGGACCGCCAGCTAAGGTCCCAAAGTCATGGTTAAGTGGGAAACGATGTGGGAAGGCATAGACAGCCAGGATGTTGGCTTAGAAGCAGCCATCATTCAAAGAAAGCGTAATAGCTCACTGGTCGAGTCGGCCTGCGCGGAAGATGTAACGGGGCTCAAACCATGCACCGAAGCTGCGGACTTGAATATTCCTTTGGGTTTATTCAAGTGGTAGGGGAGCGTCGCGCAAGCCGTTGAAGGAGTATGGGAACGTACTCTGGAGGGAGCGCGAGTGCGAATGCTGACGCAAGTAACGATAAAACGGATCAAAAGTCCGTTCGCCGGAAGACCAAGGGTTCCTGTCCAACGTTAAACGGGGCAGGGTTAGTCGGTACCTAAGTCAAGGCTGAAAAGCGTAGACGACGGACAACAGGTCAATATTCCTGTACTGAGCAGATTGCGATGGGGTGACGGAGCAGGCAAGGCGGGCCGGACAACGGTTGTTCCGGTTCAAAGCCGCAGGCAGGAGCGGGGACTAAATCACCCGTTCCGTTCAACCAAGAGCTGATGTCTTTGCGGAAATTCGTTTCCGTGAAGCCGCTGGTCCCATACTCCCGGGAAAAGCCCCTAAGCTTCAGATCTGTTTCAGCCGTACCCCAAACCGACACAGGTGGTCGGGCAGAGGATGCCAAGGCGCTTGGGAGAACCCGGGTGAAGGAACTAGGCAAAATTGTGCCGTAACTTCGGGAGAAGGCACGCCGGACATTGTGAAGGGATTTACTCCCGGAGCTTTATGTCCGGCCGCAGAGAAATGGTGGCTGGGACTGTTTAACAAAAACACAGCACTCTGCCAACCCGAAAGGGGAAGTATAGGGTGTGACACCTGCCCGGTGCCGGAAGGTTAAATGACGAGATCAGACTTTTGTCGAAGTCTCCGAGTGAAGCCCCGGTAAACGGCGGCCGTAACTATAACGGTCCTAAGGTAGCGAAATTCCTTGTCGGGCAAGTTCCGACCTGCACGAATGGTGTAACCATGGCCACGCTGTCTCCACCCGGGACCCAGTGAAACCGAAATCGCTGTGAAGATGCAGTGTACCCGCGGCTAGACGGAAAGACCCCGTGAACCTTTACTGCAGCTTGACACTGAACCCTGGACCTGCCTGCGCAGGATAGGCGGGAGGCTTTGAAGTGGGAATTCCGGTTCCCATGGAGTCGTCCTTGAAATACCGCCCTGGCAGTTCCGAGGTTCTAACTCGCGGCGGATGCCGGAGGACAGTGTCTGGCGGGAAGTTTGACTGGGGCGGTCTCCTCCCAAAGAGTAACGGAGGAGCACGAAGGTCGGCTGATGACGGTCGGGGCCATCGCTCAACGGATAAAAGGTACTCTGGGGATAACAGGCTGATACCGCCCAAGAGTTCATATCGACGGCGGTGTTTGGCACCTCGATGTCGGCTCATCACATCCTGGGGCTGTAGTCGGTCCCAAGGGTATGGCTGTTCGCCATTTAAAGTGGTACGCGAGCTGGGTTCAAAACGTCGTGAGACAGTTTGGTCCCTATCTACCGCGGGCGTTGGATGATTGAAAGGGTTTGCTCCTAGTACGAGAGGACCGGAGTGAACGGACCTCTGGTTTACGGGTTGTCACGCCAGTGGCACCGCCCGGCAGCCAAGTCCGGAACTGATAACCGCTGAAAGCATCTAAGCGGGAAGCAGGCCTTGAGATGAGTCATCCCGAACTTTTAGTTCATAAAGACCGTTGAAGACTACGACGTTGATAGGCCGGATGTGGAAGCTCCGTAAGGAGTGAAGCTTGCCGGTACTAATGATCTGAATGTCCTGGCCGCACAGCCCCGGAAAACATCGGAGTTGTCAGTTGGCCTCTTAAAACCTTTTCCTCACATTACCAAGCCTGTTTCCCGGCTTTCCCCTTTTGCCTGGCGGCTATAGCGCTGCGGTACCACCTGTTCCCTTTCCGAACACAGAAGTGAAACACAGCCGCGCCCATGGTAGTGCAACGTACGTTTGCGCGAGAGCAGGTCACTGCCAGGCTTCCTATT
>SFGV01000101.1 GCA_004557545.1 Succinatimonas hippei | reverse complement strand
GACTGAAATAAAGTCCATCCGCGAGGGCAGGGCCAATCTTAAGGATGGTTTTGCCTCCGTAGAGGGCGGCGAGCTATGGCTTCACAACGTCCATATCTCCCCCTATGAGAAAGGTACTATCTACAACAAAGATCCGCTGCGTCCGCGCAAGCTGCTCGTTCACAAGACGGAGATACGCAGGCTGCTCGAAAAGACGCGCGAAAAAGGCTTCACCCTCGTCCCCCTCAAAATATACTTAAAAGAGGGAAAGCGGGCCAAAGTTGAGCTTGCCGTGGCAAAGGGCAAGCAGCTCCATGACAAACGCGACAGCGCCGCAGAACGCGACGCCGCGCGTGAAATAGAGAGAGCAGTCCGCCGCAAAGGCCGCGGCGAAGACTATTAAGCAAACACCGGAACGCGGCTTACGAAAGCGGCCCGGCGTTTTGCACCATCCGTACCACCCACTGGGGACGACAGGTTTCGACAGCAGATGGAGGGTCGGAGGGAGCGTGCCGAGGATGGGGAATCCTCGTTAATCCGGCTCCAAAACAATAATTGTCGAAGACAATTACGCACTCGCTGCTTAGTTAAGCAGCGCGCTCTCCGGGACTTCCGCCGTCGGGTCCCGCTAGAGCGTCACAAAGATGGCTGGGATTGCGGCAGAGCTTTTCGGCTGACGTCCGAGATTCAGGAAAGGCTAGGGAAAGAGTATCCTGTCTGTGGGAGCCTCCAACCCGAAATTTAAAGCATAGACTACGCACGTAGCGCCCTCCAGGTCGGCCTCTGTTGGACCGGGGTTCGATTCCCCGCGTCTCCACCAGACATTATTATCAAGCCCCCGCAAGGGGGCTTGTTTCGTTTTTCAAGCCTTCTCAAAGTATTGTTGAATACTGTATAATACTGGAAAATTCGTGGTTTGGGGTATTGTGTTTTTCTCATTTTGTCTCATGTAAAATCAAGCCTAATCACGAAGAAATTGTACTATAAACTTCTTAAAGTTGTACTAAGACGAAATTTATAGTACAAGGGAGGTTGAGATAGGATGTTGACGGAGATTTCCGTGCGTGATATGAAGCCGCGCGACGTTCGCTATATGAAGGCTGACGGCAAGGGGCTTTATCTGGAGGTTGTTCCGGCTGGACAAAAGTATTGGTGGCTGCGTTTAACCATGGATAAAAAAACTAAGAAGTTTATGCTGGGAAAGTGGCCGGACCTTTCCGTGAAGGAGGCCCGCGAGGCCTGCGCTTTGAAGAAGCGGGAGATCGGTATCGCCTCCGGGCTTGACGTGCCTGATGTTAGGTTTGGCGAGCTGGCTGAGGAATGGTATAAAACGCGCATTTTGCCGCAGTCTGAGAATTATAGCCGGACTGTCCGCATGAGGCTGGATAAGTACGTCCTGCCGCGGTTTAAGGATAGGCCGGCGGCTTTTATAAAGGGTAAGGAGATTCTTGCTCTTTGTAAGGAGATCGAGCTGGAGGGGTATATCGAGACGGCGCATCGGGTGCTGGATATTTTTGCGGCGGCGTTTCAGTTCGGGATTCCTACCGGTATTGTCGCGGCCGATCCTACCGCCGGTCTTTCCGTCAATCTGATGCCTGTGCGGAGCGCGCATTTCGCCGCGCTGACTGACAGGCGGGATGTGGCGGAGCTTATGCGCGGAATAAGGTATTATAGGCAGCGGCGGGTGCGCAACGCGCTTTTTTTCAGCGCTTATACTTTCTGCCGTCCAGGGGAGGTTCGAGGCGCGTTGTGGCGTGAGTTAGACCTGTTGCGCTGCGAGTGGCGCATTCCTGCGGAGCGCATGAAAGGCAAAAGGGAGCACGTCGTACCGCTGTCACGGCAGGCTGTCGAGATATTAAAAGACGAAAGGCTGCTGCTTGACGAGGACGGCAATAAGTCGGAGTTCGTCTTTCCCTCGGAGCGGTCGCCGCTGCGGCCGATGTCGGAGAATACGGTGAGGGTGGCGATCCGCTCTATCGGCTTTGGAGCTGACAAGATGACGGCGCACGGTTTCCGGCATATGGCCTCCACGATTCTCAATGAGTCCGGGCTATGGTCGCCTGACGCGATAGAGATGCAGCTTGCACATTACGCCGGCGGGGTGCGCGAGGTTTATAACCAGGCGAAGTATATGCCGGAGCGAGTGAGGATGATGCAGTGGTATGCGGATGAGCTGGATGGGCTACGGGATAAGAAAAATTAAAGAAACGGAGCCCTGTTTAGAGCTCCATTTGGGTGGTGTTAGTTAGCAGTTGTGAAAACGACATTACTTATATTAAAAATTTTGTCTTCAGGTTTTGATTCAGTTATTTCAGCCGGTATTTGTACATGTGGAGAGAACGCCATAAACTCTCTACCTTTTTTTATTTCTTGCGCTGAATAGTTCAAATCGTAGGTCATTCTGTTGTATTTACTGTAGAGCTCCACTGCCAAGTCGTGTTCATCATAGGAAACTATCCACTTAGACTTTAATTTTGACACTTTATTGGCCACAGCTCTATGGTCTTCTTCGGTATAGAAATTCTCGTATAGGCCGGACCCCTTTTTTATGTAAGGTGGGTCCAAATAATAAAATAAGTTGCGTATTTTTCGAGAATCCATATCATCAAGAAAATCGCAAGCATCTTTATTAGAAAGGTGGATATAGTCCTTCTTTTCCGCTATGGTTTCTATACGCCTGATTAAATTATCTTTGTTAAATCTGGCATCAAGTTTCCATGTTCCGTCTTGTTTTTTTCCTCCTATTATTCCTCCTTTTAATATTCCAGATCTATTGGTTCTATTTAGAAAAAATGTTGAAAAACCGAGATGTAGCAATTCAACGTCATCCTTATGTGCCTGAATTTCTTTTTGTTTGTACCATTCATCTATAGAAACAGACGTGTCATTTATCAATTTTATAATAGAGTCTGTCTCTTCTATAACCGCGTACCAAAAAGCGTATATAGATTTATTTATGTCATTTATATATATTGATGCAACGTTAGCAGAGAAAAGAAGCGATAAGGCAAGTCCAGCTCCTCCTGCATAAGGTTCCGCATAGTTTGCTTTTTGTGTGCAACTATTGAA
>SFGV01000030.1 GCA_004557545.1 Succinatimonas hippei | reverse complement strand
GTTCTTCTTCAGGGAACTTTATAAGTATAACTATGGCTCGGCCAAAGCCATACTCAAAGCCTGTCAGGACGTATTTGAAAACCCTGATCTGCTCTTTGGCGATTTCAGCGGCAAACGTGTCAGAGAGGTTGCCGATGAGATAGAAAAAAACTACCGGAGCGAAAAGCTTGTTGATATAGGGCTATTCAGACCTGATGTTTCAAGAAAAGGTGTTCCGCCGAAAAGTTTTATCCGCCATTTGATCAGTAATCTGACGCTTAACGGACTTCTGATACCTGCTTTTTTGTGTCACCGGCACGTTATTCACCATGAGATTGGCGAGTCATGGAGTTATACCCTTTCCTATTGCAGAAGGGCAATACTCTACTACAGCAAATACAATAACTACGCCTATAAAGCAGTTAGGAACCCCAGGCAGGGGATAAAACTGTTTTTAGAGTACAGACAGACCGTAAAGCTCATTATGGCAAGATATAAATTTATGTCAGAGCATTACCGTAAGATCAGGATAGATGATCGTTTCTGGAAAGACGCGTACGGCATTAAGGATTAAAGAATGAGGGCTTGTGCCGGCTCTCAGGCGTGAACGGGCCGGTTTTACCGGCCCGAATGATGAGATGTACTGATGTCAATCAGACATTAAACAGGAACTCGAACAGATCTCCGTCCTGCACGATGTAATCCTTACCCTCTGAGCGCAGCTTGCCCGCTTCCTTGGCCCCCTGCTCACCGTTGTACTTGATAAAGTCATCATAGGAGATGGTCTGGGCGCGGATGAAGCCTTTTTCAAAATCAGAGTGGATCTTGCCGGCGGCCTGAGGGGCGGTCGCTCCTACCTTCACAGTCCAGGCGCGTACCTCCTTGGGTCCTGCCGTAAAGAAGGTCTGAAGCCCCAAAAGCTTGTAGCCAGCCCTGATCACGCGGTTTAAGCCGGGCTCTTTAAGTCCCATGCTCTCCATGAATTCCTTGCGGTCTTCCTCATCCATGGTTGCGAGATCACTCTCAACTGCGGCCGATACAGGAACTACCGCTGAGCCATCCTGCTTTGCAAGCTCCCTTACCTCATCAAGATAAGGGTTGTTCTCAAAGCCATTCTCCGAGACATTGGCGATGTACATTACAGGCTTTAAGGTCAGGAAGTTGAAGGTTCTGATAGCCTCTTTGTCAGCGTCGGTAAGCGCTACCTGACGCAGCGCCTTTCCTTCCTCAAGCGCGGGCTTGCATTTTTTAAGCGCCGCCACTTGAGCCGCTGCTTCCTTGTCACCGCCGGCCTTGGCGCGTTTCTCAAGCCTTGAGAGCGCCTTCTCACAGATCTCAAGATCTGAGAGCGCGAGCTCGGTGTTAATGGTCTCAATGTCATCGGCGGGGTTGACCTTGCCGTTTACGTGGATGACATTGTCATCATCAAAGCAGCGAACGACGTGAGCGATGGCGTCGGTTTCACGAATATTCATTAAAAACTGGTTGCCAAGCCCCTCGCCCTTTGACGCGCCCTTGACCAGACCCGCAATATCCACAAATTCCATGGACGCGGGAACAATCTTGGCGGGGTGGACTATCGAGGCGATCTTGTCAAGGCGCGGATCCGGTACCGGCACTATGCCGGTATTAGGATCGATGGTGCAGAAAGGAAAGTTCTCGGCGGCGATGCCGGCCTTGGTAAGCGCGTTGAAAAGAGTGGACTTGCCCACGTTAGGCAGTCCGACAATTCCGCAATTAAAACCCATTTGTAACCTCAAAGATAAGGCAGATCATTCTGCCTGATATTTAAAACCATTGACGGCCATGGTAGCGCGGTCAAGCCCTTTTGAGTAGAGAACATCCATCGCGCCCAGAGCGCATTTAAACGCTGCAGAGGTGGCGTCCTTGTCGGCTCCGAAAGGACGGCCTAAAACCCAGCTTATAACATCGCGCGATGGAGGCATGCCGATACCTATACGCAGTCTTAAAAAGTTTTGTGAGTTGCCAAAGTACTGACCTATGCTCTTAAGTCCGTTGTGACCGGCAAAGCCACCGCCGAAGCGCAACTTCATCTGCCCGGGTTTAAGATCGAGATCGTCATGCACCACGAGCACTTCCTCAGGACGGATCTTGTAAAAGGAGCAGACGGCGCCCACGGATTTGCCGCTTTCGTTCATAAAGGTCTCTGGAAAGAGCAGTCTTACCTCATGATCTCTGATGCTCCCCTTGCCGCACATCCCGAAAAACCGGCTTTCAGAGCGCATGGGGATCTTCCACTCATCGGAGAGCAGCATTAAAAAATCTACTCCGGTGTTATGCCGGGTATGCTCATACTCAGATCCTGGGTTTCCAAGTCCAACGATAAGTCTTGGCAAAGGGATTTGATCATTTTTCATAAGTCATGATCCTTACGCCTGAAAGTTCATCCTCAGGCAGGGCGGAGCAAAGCTCGCGCACGCTCTTGTCAAAGCCCGGCACTATGAAGTCAGGCTCAATGCTTTCAAGCGGGACTAACACAAAGGCCCGCTGCGCCATCCTGGGGTGGGGGATTGTCAGGGCAGCGTCGTTCATTTGAAGCGAGCCTACGCATATGATGTCTATATCAAGGGTACGCGGTCCGTATCTTATTACACGGCGGCGCTTGAAGTCCGCCTCAAGAGCGTGGATACGCGACAGCAGCGCCGCCGGGGCAATTCCGCTTTCAAATGACATCGCGCTGTTTACGAAATCATCCTGATCCGTATAACCCCAGGGCTTGGTGATATAAAGACCGGAGGTTCTGCAGGAACTGACGTCATCCCACCCGGAGATGATCTCCATGGCTTTTTTTACATTAGAAGCCTTATCGTCAAGGTTCGCCCCCAGTGACAGAAGCACTCTTGACATGATCAGGGATCCAGATGCATCGAGGCGCGCCACGCGCGGGCGCGGGCGAGACGATCCTGACGTTCAGCGTCGGTATCATCGCTGAATACCTCGTTTGAGCCTGATATATCCGGGATCTGCGGGCGCTTTGAGAACTCTGCTTTCGAGACGCGCTCGTTTCTGCGCTCGTCTTCTTTTTCCATAGCCTCACGGCGTCTGCTGGCGTTCTGGGCGCTCTGATCGTAATAGGGCTGCCAGAAATCGACATAGCGCTTGAGGTAGGGCTCAAAGCGGGCCCTGATCCTGAAGATATCAAATCCGCCGCGGAAGAGCTGCTTTGAGGCGATCGAGGCGACCTCGTCAGGATCATCTATATCAAGAAACTGCAGCTGGAGCGACCACATCGAGCGGATGCTCTCGGCAATGCCCATGGGGATGGCGGTGATGTGGTTTTGCTCTTTCAGTACGGCGGGGCAGGCGAGATCCGCTATCTCGCGCATGGAAACCCGATCTGCCTTGGTATCGTTGAGCGCCATAAGCCTTGATACCGCGCTCTGGAACTTGGGCCAGAGGATCACGGCGTAAAGGAAATGCGGCATGTTGCGCTTCTGATCGCGATAGCGCTCATCCGAGCTTTGCAGCGCGTATTCAACAAATGAGTTGAACGCCGGGTTATCCAGAAACTGCTCAAGCCCGCCAAAGAGGATCTCAAACATCCCGTACTGTCTTAAAAGCCTGTAGCTCTCAAGCCCGTGTCCGGTCAAAAAGAGCTTGTTTACCTCTTCAAACATTCTGGCGTTTGAGACCTGCAAAAGCAGGTGCTCCATGCGCCTTATGGGTTCTGCGGTTCTTTTTGAGATGGTAAAGCCAAGTTTCGCGGCAAAGCGCAGAGCTCTTATCATGCGCACCGGATCCTCAAGATAGCGCTTTTGCGGATCGCCTATCATGTCGATGACCTTGCGCTTTAAATCATAGATCCCGGCGTGGAAATCGATGAGCTCGGAGTTTTTGAGATCGTAATAGATGGCGTTGATGGTGAAATCGCGGCGCGCCGCGTCTTCCTCGGCGTTCTTGCCGTAGATATTGTCACGCACCAGCATGCCGGTACCCGAGGTCTGATGCTTGAAGGAGTCGTGCTTGGGTTCCTGATTTGACCTGAAGGTAGTGACCTCAATGATCTCGCGGCCGAACACCACATGGCAGATCTTAAAGCGTCTGCCGATGATGCGCGAGTTGGAGAAAACCCTGCGTACCTGCTCGGGAGTAGCGTTGGTTGATACGTCAAAGTCCTTGGGTTTCTTGCCGCTTAAAAGATCGCGTATGCAGCCACCGACCAGATATGCCTGATAGCCGGCGCGGCGCAGTCCTTCAAGCACGCTTATAGCCTGAGGCGGGATATCCTTGCGGGTTATATTGTGATCTTTACGCCCGAGAACCAGACGGCTTGATCCCTTCTTGTCGACCTCAGCCTTGTTTTTTTTGAGGATCTTCTCAAGATCCGCGACGTTTAGGGTAATTTTGCTTGCCTCACTAAGTATTCCGCCACTTTCTTGGAAATGTCATAAGGACAGCTGAATATAAGGCGGTGTGCGCTAAAAAAATCGATGACATTATACCACACGGGAGATGGCGACCAGGTTAAGGGCGCTGTCCGTAAACGGCGTGTCAAAGGGATCCGCTCGTCATTGAAGCGATTTTGTCAGGCTTCAGAATGTCCCAGCGGGGGCGGGAGCGCTGTTCTTCGGCACCCTTGAGAGATCAAAGACATCTATGGAGCGGCTCAGGATCTCCTGACAGGTCATACCTGAGGTTATCCAGGAGCACTCCTGTCCCAGAAAAGAGAGCGCGAGAGCAAGCGCCGTCCCAGGTGCCATGATCCCGGTTATAGCCCGGGCATGGTTCTGCTTTGAGAGCTTGAGATCCCTGTCGCGCATGGCAAGCGGCAGATGCAGGTAGGAAAAGCCCCCAGAGCCCAGAGCCCTGGAGAGCGCGATCTGCCTTGGGGTCACGTTTATGAGATCCTGTCCTCTTACAACCTCAGTAACGCCTGTTTCAAGATCGTCAGCGACACAGGCAAGGTTGTAGGAGATTATCCCGTCAGAGCGTTTGAGCGTAATAAAGTCATAGCGGTCAAGGGTATTTACAGGCCCTAAAAGCCCGTCATCAAAGATCCCGCTTATGGGGTCCTTTGCCTTAAACCTGATTGAGAACACGCTGCCGTCAGCAGGCGCCTTATGGCGCTCAAAGCATCTGCAGGGGGTGTGCTTTAAGCTCTCTCTGGTGCAGGTGCACGCGAAGGCAAATCCAGTTTTAATAAGTCTTTGTATCTCAGACTCATAAAATTCAATTCTTGCGCTTTGAAATAAGGTGGGACCGTCAAAATCAAAGGCGAGAGTCTTAAGATCAGAGAGCACTCTTTTGGTCATCCCGGGAGGACAGCGCGGGGTGTCGAGATCTTCAATCCTGAGCAGGATCCTGCCGCCCTGAGATCTGGCCCGAAGCCACGCTCCCAAAAGGGTCACTAAAGATCCAAAGTGCAGTGGACCGCTTGGGGTAGGAGCAAAACGGGTGGTGTACATGAATTGAAAAGCCCGCGCGTACGCGCGGGCATTAAAGGATCTTAAGTAAAATCAGCCCTCAAGCTGTTTTTCCTTGATCTCGGCCAGAGCCTTGCAGTCTACGCAGAGATCCGCGGTAGGACGGGCCTCAAGACGTTTAATCCCGATCTCCTCACCGCACTGCTCGCAATAACCGAATTCGTCCTTGTCGATCTTGGCGAGGGTTTTCTCGATCTTCTTGATAAGCTTGCGCTCGCGGTCACGGGTACGCAGCTCAAGGGCGAACTCCTCTTCCTGAGACGCGCGATCGAGCGGATCGGGAAAGTTGGCGGCCTCATTCTTCATGTGACCCACCGTGCGATCCACTTCCGCGCGGAGCTGATCGCGCCAGGCGGTAAGGATCTTTCTGAAGTGCTCCTTCTGCGCTTCATTCATGTATTCCTCACCCGGCTTTGGCTCATAAGGCTTTACACCGGCAATAGCCAGCGGTCCCATGGATTCGAGATCCGATCCAGTCTTTTTTTCTTTGGCGGCCATACACAGCATCCTTAGCTGGGAGATCCCAGCCCGTTAAATCAGGTCCGGCCCGGTGTTCGGGCAATTGCCCGAACGCCGTAAAAGCTGATCCCTGTGGCGCGCACGCGGGATGACCCCGCACGCTGTTTACAAGGGCTAGATTATGCGTGATGTCTTTAATTCCCGCAAGTGGCGAGAGCAGGAATTTGATCACTGCCGCAAAGTGCGTGCGCGCTTTGAGATCGCGGGCATCTTTGCACAAACCAGGTCTAACAGGTTAAACACACATGACGCTAACTATTCCGGGATCAATGCTGTTGCGATATATAATCTAATCATTTCCATGCCCGTTTTTTAAAGTTAAAGCACAAATCCTTTCAGGGAAAGTTGAATTGAAAGACAGCGACCGCAGTTTTATAACCGATTTTTCAGCAGACGATCCGGAAGGCTTAAAGTCAAAACCGTCCTCAACTGAAAATGCCGCAGCAGCATCTGACGACAAGAGCGCGGAGGCTGGCAGGACCTCTTTGAGCCTGGAGCGCTTGAGCGCCGGTGTTGAAAGGGAATTCAAGCCTGAGGACGATGATCGCGGCGGCAGGACCACACCCGATCCTGACAAGGCTCAGAGCGGGCGCAATGACAGTCAGAATGGTAATGGCAATAACGATCAGAAAACGCCGCGTAAGCCTCACCGCGGTTTTTTCGGGCGTTTTTCGCGGGGCTTTTATTTTTTACTCTTAAAGCTCTTTCTGGCAGGCAGCGCGGTGCTTGCCGTGCTCTTCGTGTACTTTGACTCAGTGGTCTTCTCAAAGTTTGAGGTGGATGACCGCTGGGTGCTCCCGGCGGTGGTTTACTCAAGGCCGCTTGAGCTTTATCCGGATCAGAAGCTCTCGCTTGATCAGATGATCTATGAGCTGCGCCTTTTAAAATACCGCGAGGTGCAGAATCCGCAAAAGCCGGGCGAATACGCGGCAAGCAGGAGTAACGGCCGCGTGGTGCTCATAAAAAGGCCCTTTGACTTCCCTGACGGCAATGAGCCCAAGGCTGCGCTCATGATCGAGTTTCAGGGACAGCGCGTCTCAAAGATAGTCAATGCCGATAACCGGAGCGAGATGGGCTATGTGCGCATGGATCCGGTGCTCTTGGACCGTATAAACAGAATAGATCCCAAAGAAGACCGTATCTTCTTAAATTTAAATGATGTGCCAAAGGCGCTTATCAATACCCTCATTCAGATTGAGGATCGTTCCTTCTATTCAAATCTTGGGGTAAATTTTGCGGCGATCATCAGAGCCGCGGTGGCGAACTTCCTGGCAGGTCACGTGGTGCAGGGCGGATCCACCATCACCCAGCAGCTGGTAAAAAACTATTTCCTAAACTCAGAGCGCAGCTATTCAAGAAAGTTTAAAGAGATCATCATGGCCCTGATCATGAATCACCGCTATTCAAAGGATCAGATCCTCGAGGCCTATTTAAACGAGATCTATTTAGGTCAGAACGGCAGCGCCGGCGTTTACGGCTTTGGTCTTGCCTCATATTTCTACTTTGGTGTTCCGGTCTCAGAGCTTTCGCAGGATCAGATGGCGCTTTTAGTCGGGATCATCAAGGGGCCCTCTTATTATGATCCCTGGCGTCATCCTGATCAGGCGCTGGAGCGTCGCAACACCGTGCTCGCAGTGATGCATGAAAGAGGCTTCCTCTCTGACGCAGAGTACTCACAGTACAGCGCCAGACCTCTTGGAGTGATCCGCCGCGGCAGCATGAATTATTCCAAGACCCCGGCCTTCATGGGAGTTTTAAAGCAGGAGATTGCGACCAGATTCGGCAGTGATTTCCTCTCGGGCAACGGCATTAAGATCTTCACATCCCTTGATCCTCAGGCTCAGGCCTCAGCCGAGAAGGCGGTGCAGGAGGAGCTTTCCAGGATAGAGAAGGAGCGAAAGCTCTCGGGACTTGAGGCCGCCATGGTCGTAAGCTCGTGGCGTACGGCCGAGGTCGCGGCGGTGGTGGGCTCAAGAACCCCCCAGTATGAGGGCTTCAACCGCGTGCTTGAGGGGCGCCGTCAGGTGGGATCCATCATCAAGCCGCTTGTCTATCTCACCGCCTTCCAAAACGGGATCCACCTTGGAACCATGGTGGAGGACACTCCGCTTACGGTGCGCCTGGCGACAGGTCAGCTCTGGTCACCCAAGGACGATGACAAACGCTTCAGGGGACCTATTCCGGTGCACTACGCCATGGCGCATTCGCTCAATGTGCCTACGGTGCGTCTTGGCATGAGGGTAGGTTTAAACCATGTGGTTGAGACCATGCGCAAGGTAGGGATCAAGCAGGATCTGCCGCTTTATCCTTCAATGCTTCTGGGTACGGTTGAGCTTACGCCATATGAGGTGAACTCAATTTACGCCTCGCTAGCGACCGACGGGGTGTATACGGATCTGACCACGTTGCGCACCGTGGTCAAGGACGGCAAGGTGGTATATGAGCGCGCCGCCAACAAGGGCAAGCGTAAGCTTGATCCCCGCGACACCTACCTTACGCTCTATGTCATGGAGGAGGCGACTACCAGCGGAACCGGTTACCGCATAGGTCAGATGTTCCCGAACGTAAAGATAGCCACCAAGACCGGAACCACCAACGACAGCCGCGATACCTGGTCTGTGGGCATAGACAACGACGAGGTGGTCTCAACCTGGGTGGGGTTTGACGACAACAAGTCCACCGGGCTTTTCGGATCATCAGGCGCCATGAGAGTTTACGGGGCGTACCTTAAGGACAGGGGAGTTGACTCACTTGAGCTCAAGCGCCCTGATGGGATCAAGTTCGTCAATTTCGACAGCCATGGCAACGTGCTCTCCGATCAGTGCAGGGTGCCGGGCATGTCATTGCTTCCGGTTCGTACCGACAAGATCCTCTATGTGGATACCGCATGTGGCGGCAGCGGGGTTGAGGTGGTACAGGGAAGCGCTGACGGTCAGGGAAATATGAATGTGGTACCGCAGCGCACGCCAGTGCCCTATGTGCCTGACAGCAACGATTAAGCTTAGGGATAAATTAAATCCCGCCTGAGCCTGTGCGATCCAGGGGTCAGGCTTTGGTGTTGATAGCGGTAGAGCCGTCAGCTCTTTTATATGCAGAAGGAGTTTTGCCCTGCAGAAGGTAGCTGAAGGAGAGGATCGCGGCTATCAGCGCGTAAAGCTCCTTTGGGATCTCCTCACCCTCGCGCAGGCGTTTTAGCTCTGAGAGCAGGCGCTCATCGCGGTGGATGTATACCCCAAGCTCCTTAGCCATCGCAATTATGGCGTCGGCGCGCTCGCCGCTTCCTATCTCAGATAGCACCGGCGCTCCCTGATCTTCGTTATAGCTTATCCCGGCAGCCTCGGCAGGAGGATTGTCGTTATGAGAGTCCTGAGTGTCATCAGCGGTCTTTGCCTGGTCGTCTGTCCCGTCTCCGTTTTTTTCCGACTGCTCATTTCCATCATCTTTCACAACGGTGTCATCTTTGACAAAACCATTGTCCTTCCATTGCCCATAGTGCTGATCATCGTCAAAGGGCGGGCGCGAGATGTATTCGGCGTCAGGCTCAAGCACGCTCTGATCGTTTTCATTGTCAGGAGTTTTATCGTTGCTTTGCATAATGAGATCTCAGATATTCACGTTCAGAAGCTGATCTTTTGACAGGACAGCAGGCTTATCTTTTGAAATGTCGCGATCCATACCCTCTATATGTCCAAGCCTCGGGCCTGATGATTTGGGCTCAAGTCCCAGATCTTCAAGCTGACGCTCAAGCTCGGGCACGCGCTTTTGCAGGGCCTGCAGGCCTTCCATGGTTTTAGCGACATATGAGAGCCTGATCTCAGGGAATGAGGCGACCGCGCGGATCCCGATGGGTCCGGTATTCTCAAGATCAAAGGCAAACTCAAGGTGCCAGATCTTGCGGCCGTCCTTTTTACTCTCGCGTTTTAAGGAAAGAGAACCCTCCTGTCCTCCGTCATAAGCCGGAGGAAGCGGCACCACGCGGTTGAAAAATCCCTGTGCGCCCTGCGATGAGAGCTGCTGCATCCTTGAGATCTGGGACAGGGTGTCATCGCAGAGCTTCTCTCCGGCGCCCTCATCATCCTGATGGGAGAGCAGCATGTCATCAATCACGCTGTCGGCGTTTATATCGATGCCGTTTTTCTTTAGAAATTTGTCAACGCTCTTGCCAAGCTCGCGGAACCTCAGACAGAGTATGAAGAAGGCCCACTGGTGCATGGATACTGCGCGCGCTGAAGTAGGTGACATCGGAGCGGCCACAAACTCAAGCCAGCTGTTGACCGAGCTTAAATCAGCTACCGGATCCAAAAGCTTTGCCTTAAGCGCTTTGGCCTCCTTTCTGACCTCAGGGGGCAGGAAAGCGCTGGCGCCTAACGTGGTGAGCTCTGAGACAAAGCGGTCGAGCGGGCTTTCGCGCAGGATCTGGGATTGTCCTGACGCCAACTGCTGGAGCTGCACTGAGGTCTGAGCACTTTTCTGATCTTTTGAGGATGAGAAGAGGGATACCAGCCTGCTTAAAAAACCGCCTTCTTTTACGGTTCCCTGTGGGTTGGTTATTACGCTCTCATCAGGCAGGGGTGCGCTGCCTCCTGTGGTAACCGCGGCGGCGGCCGGGGTTTTTAGCGGGGAGGATGCTACCGCGTCCTTAACAGATGAAGACGCCTCTGAGGAGGCTTCACTTTTAGTGTCGATGTCAGAGGCAACTTCGCGCCCGACGTTGCGCCCTCCAAGATCCGGAGCGTCTTCCGGGGTATCGCTGTCATCAAGCTCTGACGCTGGGACCGTGCCTTTCATGATGCTGTCGCCAAGGCGCGCAGCGCCTTCGGCGTCCGCGTCAGCGGAGGCTTCGTTTTCAGACAGGGATGAGCTGCCGGCAGCTGTATTTTGAGCTTTTAAGCGGGCTTTTTCATCCGCCGCCACCAGATCAACCGCGGCCGCGGACGTTTTGAAATCTGAAAGAGGAACTTTAAGCGCGCTGTCAGTTTCCGCGGAGTCTGTCGCGATCGTAGTTGCTGTCTGAGTGGTTTTTTGCGCAGGCAAATCATTAGCGGTCACAGCCGCGTTAGCGGTGTTATATGGGTCAGATTCAAGCTTGTCTGAGAAGTTAGCGCTCCCGGACACGGTAGCGTCGCTTTCTGATACAGGATTTGTCCTCGAACTTTCAGCAGCGTTTTTGTCATCAGCGGATAATTCTGCGTTGTCCGTGTCCGTCTCAGCCCTGGAGGCGAGAGCCTGCTCAGGCTCAGCAGGCGCGCTCTCAGCAGGAGAGGCGCTCTGAGATGGTGCCCCGGCGTATTCATCGCTCTTAGGACTTATAACAGCGCTTTGGGCGCTCACGCTCTCAGATCCGGCCTCATCGTCAGCGGCACTGGCATCCGCAACCGCGCTTGCCTCTTTATCTGAGAAAGCAGATGGTTCTGCCTTGCCGCTCTGCGCGCTATCCTCTGATTCAGAAACCGCGGTGTTGTCGTCTGTGGTATCCGAAGGTATGTTTTTCCCCGTGTCATCGGGTATGGAGATTGTGTCACCAGTCTTTGCGCCTGCGCTCACCGGAGTCTTTTCATCTGAAACAGTCGCGGCGGCTGGATCAGTGCTCTCTGAGGCGGTGGCTGAGGCGACGAATTTTGCCTGAGGCTCTGAGCTTTGGGATGAGCTCTTATAAGAACTCTCCAATGTCTCATCACCGGTGGTACCTTCAGAGACAGGTTCATTTACGGCCACAGTCGCGCCGGTCGCGATAGTTACCGTCTCAGGATCCGCTTTTGCGCTCTCATCAGGTCTTTGAGCCTCAGTGGAAGCAGCTGAATCTTGTTGGTTGACCGCAGATGCATCACCCCGTGCCGCTTTAGCCTGACTTTCAGGCTCCGGGGCGGTCTCAGGCTCAATGGCGCTTTGATCTTCTGCTTCTTCTCCTATCTCACCGCTCTTACTTTCAATGTCAGGCGCGGCACTTTCGTCTGGTTTGGCGATGACGGTGTCTGTGGACTTTCGCGCGGTCTTTTCTCTAACCGCGTCCTGAACTTCATCAGGCTTCACCAAAGATACGGCTAAAGAACTTTTATCTGAAGTCTCAGAGGGATCCCCTGATGCTTCATCAGATGCCATCGTACTTTCTGAATTTACCGCGGATGCTGATGAGGCCAACGGGGATGATCTGACGGCGCTCTCACTCTTAGGCCCGGTTTCATCGGAGTTTTCAGAAGGAGCGCCTCCGGATGGGATGGTTTGCGCTGACGCGTTAGTCTCAGAGTGTGGTCTGGCGCTGTCACCCGCGGTTTGCTCTGTTTTTAAGGCGCGCGCGTTTTTATCAGCGATGGCAGCGTCTGGTTTAGAGATCTCAGCGCTATTTTCAGAGATCTTTGAGACTATGGTGGTGTTTGTCGCGGCGGCGCCGGCGTCAGACGCTGCGCTCTTCTGACTATCAGGGTTATCCGCCCTGAGACTGGTTGCCTGTGCTTTTTCTCTTGAGAGCAGTTCTTCCTGTTCTTTTATGATCCGGTTAATGGTTCTTGGGGTAGTAAAATCCTGCAAAAGCTCTCTTGCTGCGAAGCCTAACAAACTTTTGTTGTCAAAGTCGGTTACGGGGATGGTGATCCCGGGGGCGGAGGAGATCCCGCCGAAGAACTGGTTTTGTATCGCCTTATAGGAGAAATTTACTGAAGCGTTTTCAAGAGGGATCCCTGAAGTGGCCCCATCTTTACCATTTGAGAGCGCGCCAGCGCTCTGAGAGTTTTCCAAAGAGACCCGCGCGTTATTGTCTGTATCGCCATTCTGAGGGGAACCTTTCTTCTCCGGTGTTTCAGATGGCAAGGCGGATCTCTGAGAGGATGATTTGATGTCAGAAACAGCCCCGCCTGCGCTACTCTCATTAGGATCGCTATCAGTCTTCGCGGTGGCAATGGTCACGGATTTAGGGTATTCCGCGGGATCAGGCATCTGACCTTCACTCGCGAGCTTCTGTCTTTCA
This sequence comes from Succinatimonas hippei, assembly GCA_004557545.1. Classification (GTDB taxonomy): domain Bacteria; phylum Pseudomonadota; class Gammaproteobacteria; order Enterobacterales; family Succinivibrionaceae; genus Succinivibrio; species Succinivibrio hippei_A. The sequence continues at coordinate 9,369 of SFGV01000030.1, read as the reverse complement.
AGTCTGAACTGGCGCTGAAGCCTGGAGGCGCGCTCTGAAAGCTCGCTCAGCGAAAGCCCGCGGGCATCCTCAGCGGAGTCTGCCCGATTTGCTGTGTCGCCACGCGCTGAGCGCGGCGCGGCGGATCCTGCGGAGGCAATTTTCTCTGAAACGTCGCTGTTCCTGCTTTCATCTGTTTGGGCATCTCCCGGAATGAGGTTGCCGCGCCGGGCGCTCTGCGCCGCCTTTACAATCAGGTTGTGGATGCGCTCAATGGTCTCCTCCGAGACCTTGTCTTCCTGCTCGCTCTCAGATGCTTCACGATTTTTCTTGAAGATATCAAGATAAGTCGAGTCATCGGGAAACTCATTTAAGGCCCTGCGCAGGTAGCGGGTCATGATCTGCGGGGTGGTGGAACCCGGAGCCTCTTTTTTAGGCTCACTTTCATCAGGAGGCAGGCTTTCTAAAACCTCAGGTGAGTTGCTCATAGCAAAGGCGAGCGAGACCTGAAGCACCCTTGAGGTGGCCTCACGCGAGCGCTGTGAGAGCTCCTGCTCTGGCACATAGATCCCGCGCACGGCGAGATCTCTTTCAAGTCCGGCGCCGAGCGTCTCATGATCGGTGAGGTTTAAAAGCGACTGAGCGATGGTTTTTGAAATGGCGGAGCCGGCCGCGGTGTCCTCTTTGAGCGCGGGTGGCAGGGAACTCATGGTTTTGCCAAATTCCGTCGCTGCGTCACGCTGCCTTACAAGCTTTGATTTGGTGGAGAGATCCTCGGCGACATTCTCAGAGAGCGCGCTGTCGCGCGCGATAACTCTTGAGGAGAGTCTGGTTAATTCGCCCTCCCCGCTTAAGCCTGATGAGGTGGCGGCGCTTTTAATCTTGTCCTTATCCTGAATATAGGAGTTTAAGGTGGACTGCACGGAATTTAGGGTACGCTTAAGACCATCTGATACCAGAGTGCGGTCGCGTGAGAGCAAAGCCAGGTATTTTGAGGCGGCCTTTACGTTAATCAGCGCCTTTTCGTTCACCTGACGGTTAGCGCTATTCTGACCGCTTCTCGCGCTTTGGATCCCGCCTGTTTCCCCGGCGGCGGTTTTGATCTCCGATGCGTCCATGGAAAAGATCCCAAAATCTGTGCTTACAGTGTGTCAGTTTAGCAAATCAGGCCTGGCTCATCACCAATCCGTGTATCAGATTGACAAGGATGCCGGGATCACTGCCTGAAGGTCCAGAACTTGTTGAGTATAAAGTTCATGGGCACCGTGATTATGAGCACCATGAAAAAGGATATATAAGCCGAGATCCCCGCAACATCCACCAGAAGATAGAGGATGATGTTGGCTATGATGAGCCCTGATAAACCGTAGGTCGCGTAGCTCTTGGCTATCTCAGAGAGCGTGGTGAGCCATGAGCGCTGCTTTTTGAACACAAAAACGCTGTTTAGCGCGTATGACCAGAGCACACTTAGGATAAATGCGGTGACACTCGCAACTATATAGTCATAGGCGTACTCAACACCGCATAACTTGTAGATCCACAGAACAGCGACATAGATCATGTATGAGATAAGGGTATTGGTAACACCCACAAGCCCAAAGCGAATGAACTGCTTTAAGGTGTTTTCGCTTATAAAGCTTATATGCAGGATCCCAAGCGTGGTCATGGCGATCCTTAGGATCTGGGTTTCAATTTTCGCGTATGTGATGTTCATGCGGGAATTGTACACCCGGTGGATATTTGTCCTGAAGATAAGAGAACAGGCGCTCAGTTTGGCGATGATGTGCAACATATACAAAAAAATGAGATCATAGCAAAGTGGTCTGATCTGCTTTTTTAAGGCGCCACCACGGGAGGATACATGAAATTTAAGAGATATATGGTTTTCACAGCCGCGGCGTTACTGGCGCTTGCCATGACGTTGCCAGCTCACGCCCAGCATATGAGCTTAAACCCGATGGCTCCAAGGCAGATCTACAAGGAGCTTTCAAACGCCGACTACAGCTATGGGTATACCATCCTCCCGGGAAACTCCATCGATGGTATTGAGCCCTTTAACCGTTATGTGGGCTGGAGCGTTAACTATTACGCGCTTGACCGTTATTTTTTAAGACCGCTGGCGCATGGCTACTCACACCTTCCGGAGTTCATGCGTGACGGGGTGGACAATTTCTTTTCAAACATCTCAGATGTGAACGCGACGGTAAATAACCTCTTTTTAGGACAGTTCGCCGACAGCGGCACCAGCTTCGCGAGATTTTTTATAAACTCGACCATCGGCCTTCTGGGACTTTTTGATCCGGCAACCCATCTTGGGATAAAACAGCGCTCCATGTCCTTTGATACCGTCATGGGCAGGTATGGGGCCGATCAGGGCGAGTATCTGATGCTGCCGTTCTATGGCCCTGGGACCGAACGCTCGGTCGAGGGCGGCGCGGTTGATTCCTGGTATTACTACTTAATTGGTGAGCCCTTTATCACGGCAGCCTGCTATCTGATAAAAGGTATAAATACCCGCGCCAAATTCATCTCTCAGGAGAAGTTTGTGGATGACGCTGTGGATCCATACGCCACCATGCGTCAGCTTTATCTTTCATACGAGCAGGGATTAGTTGATCCAAACGCGGCTGAGAACAAGGGTGACAATGATAAGAGCAATATCGACCAGTCATATTTGGATGAGGTCGACAGCAACTGAAATATGACGCTCCGACAGGGCATGTAAATACCCTCTTATAAAAAAACAAGAACAACACAGTACTTAAATTATGGACAAATTAGACGAGTTGCGCGAGCGCATCGATGAGACTGACAATGAGATAATAAAGTTGCTGGCCAAAAGACAGGATCTGGTTAAGGAGGCAGCTCGGCGCAAGGCGGAAGAAGGCTCACCGGCCTGGACTAAGGAGAGGGAGGCATACCTTTTTAAAAGCCGCGAGGAGATGGCAAGAAAGGCCGGGCTTCCCGAGGGTCTGGCCTCAGATCTCGTGCGCAGGATCCTGCGCGAGAGCTATGGCTCATCTCTAAAGGGAAATTACCCCTGCCTTACAAAGGGCGGCCGCAGGGTCGTGATAATAGGCGGCAACGGCGGCATGGGAAGGATCTTCTCGGAGTATTTCAGAGCGTCAGGCTATGAGGTGGTGGCCTTTGGGCACCGCGGCTGGGATAAGGCTCAGGAGTATTTCAAGGGCGCCTCCATAATCATGATCACGGTGCCCATCGATATTACCGAGGACGTGATAAAAAAGGCCTCGCCTTATCTTACAAAAGATATGATCCTTTGCGATCTCACCTCGGTCAAAGCTCCCATCACTGACGCCATGCTCAAATGGCACAGGGGACCTGTAATAGGCCTGCACCCGATGTTCGGGCCTGACGTGCCAAATCTTGTAAAACAGGTGATAGTGACCTGCAGCGTACGTGATCCTGACAAGACAGCCTTTCTTTCAGAGCAGTTCAGGCTGTGGGGGGCGAATGTCATCGAGTGCGATCCCAGGGAGCATGACAAGGCCATGGGGATCATTCAGGCGCTCAGGCATTTTACGACCTATGCCTACGGGGTCTTCCTCTCACAGATCCATCCTGATTTAAAACAGGTGATGGAGCTTAGCTCACCCATCTACCGTCTTGAGCTCATGATGGTAGGCAGGCTGTTCGCGCAGGATCCCAGACTCTACGCCGACATCATCATGTCCTCTGAGCGCAACCTGAACCTTATCCAAAAATACGTACAGGCGCTAAAGCCTGAGCTTGATCTGGTGCTGTCGCGTGACACGGAGGAGTTCACCAGACGTTTTCTTGAGGCGAGGGATTATTTCGGGCCGCTTGCCGGTAAGTTTTTGCGAATGAGCGCCTCGGTGCTCGCCAAGCTTCAGGATGAGCGCTGAGGAGTGATGATGGGCAGGTGGGTAGTCAGGATAAGTATCGCCGCGGCCGTGCTATCTGTGTTAGCGCTCGGGCTATTTGTCGGCGCGGGCTGGTTTATCAGCTCTAAGACCGATGCCGCTCTTGCCAGGGTCTCATCACGAGTAAAAGGACTTGAGCTTAAAAACGCGCAGGGCGCGGGGTCATTTCTCTCAAAGTCTGGCACGCTTTATATAAGCTATGACATGGGAGATAAAAGCGACCTTCCTGACAGCACGGTAAGTCTTGCCTTAAATTACAGCTACAGCCTGGGGTTAAACGGGGTCAAAGGCAGCTACAGCCTTGATAGGAGCTATGGCAATGTATTAGATCTTACTGAAAAACTGACCGGACTCAGACCATCGCTGGACGGGACCTTTTATACCTCCTTTCACGATCTCTCGGTAAAATCCGACGCGATCATAGGTGATATTCTTCCCAATACTCCTGACGGGCAGTGCAGGATAACCCCGGTGAAGGCGCGGGTCAGCGCCAACGCGCTTAAAAATCTTGACGTGGTGGTAAGCCTTGATGAGCTTTCATGTCAGGGCAATGAGTTTTACGCGGGCAGACCCGCGTACGCGGTAAACGCCCGCGATCTTAAGCTTCACGTCAAACCCTCCCTGTCTGGCAAAAGCGTTAAAGCGCTTAAGCTTGACCTCAGTCTTGACAACTTTGACGCCGGAGCCTCCACCATCTACCTCATCGGCTTTAAAAACGACGAGCAGGTAAAGGATCCAAGCCTTTATGAGTATATGAGCCTTTCAAAAGCGACAGTGGTGTTTGACCTCACCCCTTCTCAGAAACCTGATTTTATGAACACGGGCTTTGGAATAGGCGGGAACCTTGCCTTTGGCTTTCCCAGGATCCGTGATGGCAGGGAACTTCCGCTTGTAAGGGTTGACGCGTTAAGGCTTTTTGGAAATTTCGGCGGGGTTAATCTTAAAAAGCTCGTAAAGGGACTTAAAAGCGGTGGTGATTCAGACGCGCTTAAAAGCGCGCTGTTCTCGTCTCTTTCCCAAACCCCGGAGTTTCACCTGGATGGCCTTTCCTTTAATACCCAGGGCTCCAGGGTAAGCGTCAATGGCGGCGCGGAATTAAGCGTAAATCATAAGGATCTGAGAATTCAGAAAGCGGACGCTGATTTCAGCGCCAGCGCCTCTGAAAGGCTCATATCGGATCTTACAGGCGCTGATTACTCGGATGATCTATCGCGCATGCTCGCGTCAGGTCAGATAGTAAGGGCAGGTGAGATGCTGCAAACCCGCGTTGGCTTTCATGATGGTCTCTTAACTCTTAATGGCAAGAGCCTCTCTGACTCTCATGATGAAGGATCTTCTGGCGCGGGGGAAGATCAGGATCCCGCAGGCAAGCGCTAAAAGCGCTAAAAGCGCGCACAGCGTATACCCAAGATTCAGATCCCCGCGTAAGGCGCAGGCTCTTAAAACCGCGGGCAGAGCCACAAGAAGGGCGCTTACGAGCAGTACCCTTATGTAACGGGCCATAGCGCGGTTTGGGAAATTGGTTCTCGAGGGTAGCGTGGTTTTAATATGGATCCCAGGGCGCGCGCGGTAATACTGATTGTCCAAAAGCGCCGGGGTACCCAGACAGCGGAACATCGTCCTGTTGAAAAAGCGGCTTTTGACATACTCAAATTTCAAATTCAAAACCGCGTTGGCGTTTACCAGACCGGTGGCCTCGCGCATCGCCTCAAAGGCCTCCTGAGGCGTTTTGCCCTCGCCACCCGCCATGATCCCGGAGGCTCTCTCAAGCACGCTGAGGTTTTCAAAATCAGAATTTTCGGTTACCGCCAGCGCTGGATCTGAATTTATGAGGTCACTCCCGCTTACGCTTTTGATGACCAGAACGCCGTTTTCATTAGAGATTTCGGCCACATCGCCCGCTTTTACCTCACAGGTGGCGTTTGCTTTAACCATTAAAACTGTTTTGCCGTCATACGCGGGATATACGTGATTGTTTGAGCTGCCTAATATCGTTACTTTCATATTAGAATACCGTTGTTTTCCGGGAGCGGATTTAATGCAGGGTCAAATTTATAGATCCACGACACAATTTCAGATGTCACGGGATCTTGGCTGTGCCCTGCCCGCGCCAAAATACTAACATGCGCCGGGCGGGAATATTCCCCGGCATACTTTGGAAAACTTATTGAGCCAGATTAACAGTTATCAAAAGAAAGCTGGCCATGGTCAATCATCAGAGGACTTTTATTTATGCCTGATATGAACTTTGGAAACATAAGGTACGCGGTTATTCCGGTAGCGGGATTAGGAACGAGACTTCTGCCGGCGACCAAGGCTATACCAAAGGAGATGATGCCGGTGGTCGACAAGCCGCTTATCCAGTATGTGGTAAGCGAGGCGGTAGCGGCGGGCATAAAGAACATCGTTCTGGTTACCCATTCCTCCAAAAACGCCATAGCCAATCACTTTGACACCTCATTTGAGCTTGAGGCCACGCTTGAGAAGCGTGTAAAACGCCAGCTGTTAAAAGAGATCCAGAGCATCATCCCCAAGGATGTGACCATTATGTCGGTGCGTCAGGGTGAGGCAAAGGGACTTGCCCACGCGATACGCTGCGCCGAGCCAATCGTCGGCAGAAGCCCCTTCGCGGTGCTGCTCCCGGATGTACTGATTGACGATGTCAAATCCGATCTCTCAAAGGAAAACCTCTCTGAGATGGTCAAGCGCTTTGAGGAGACCGGCAATCCTCAGATCATGGTGGAAAAGGTTCCGCATGAGAGGGTGAGCGCCTACGGTATTGTCGATGTGGGCGGCAGGAAACTTGAGGCCGGACAGAGCGCACCCATCAAGATGATCGTTGAAAAGCCGGAGATTGATAAAGCGCCTTCTGATTTCGCGGTAGTGGGGCGCTATGTGCTCCCCGCTGAAATCTGGCCGCTCTTCAAGCGCACTCCGCTTGGCGCCGGCGGCGAGTTCCAGCTTACCGATACCATCGATCTTCTGATGGAGCTTGAGGAGACCGACGCCTACGTGATAAGAGGGCAGAGCCATGACTGCGGCAACAAGCTTGGCTATGTCCAGACCTTCATCGAGTACGCGATGAGACACGCAGCGATCGGCAAGGATGTATGCGCGTTCCTAAAGACGCTTAAGCTCTAATACAGGATATTAAAAGAGGCGACCGGGCGCGCGATAAAACGCGCGTGTCCGGCGCCTTTTTCGTGTTTTGACAACCATATCTAAAGAGCGGCTCATTCGTGCCGAAATCTAATATGAAAGGCCATGGAAATTAAAGAGTACGTTATATCAGCGTGCTTAAGGGGGTCGCGTGGATATCAAGGATAAACGCCCGGTCATCGTAGCCGAACTTTCAGGCAACCATGAGGGATCGCTTGAAAGATGTATGAGCCTTATGGATCTTGCCCATGAGAACGGAGCTGACGCGGTAAAGATCCAGACCTACACCGAGGATTCACTGACCCTGAACTCCGACCGGCCTGAGTTTGCCATCAGAGGGGGGCTGTGGGACGGGCAGACGCTTTATGAGCTTTACAAAAAAGCCAAAACCCCGCGTGAGTGGATGAAGCCGCTTTTTGAGCACGCCAGTGAGAGTGGAATAAGGCTCTTCTCAACCCCGTTTTCAATTGAGGATCTGAACGCCCTGGAGGACGTCGGCTGTCCCTGCTACAAGATAGCCTCCTTTGAGCTCAATTACGTGCAGCTAATTAAGGCGTGCGCCTCCACCAGAAAGCCCATGGTGATCTCAACGGGACTAGGGACTCTGGAGGAGATTGAAAGAGCCTATGAAACGGCGGTTAAAGCAGGCTGTCCCTCAATTACGCTTTTGGTATGTCAGAGCAGCTATCCTGCCGATCCTGAGAAGTTCTCGCTGCGTACCATCCCGTTTTTAAAGGAGCGCTTTGGCTGCAGGGTCGGATTGTCCGATCACGCGCTTGGGGATGTGCAGGATATAGCGGCGACAGCGTTAGGCGCTGACATGATTGAGAAGCATTTTACCGATGACAGGGCGCGCGGCAGTGTGGATTCGGCGTTTTCAATGGAGCCATCGGATCTCAGAGAGCTCGTGAAGGATACCACTGAGACTGCGGCCTCGCTTGGGGTTTATGGGGTCAGGCTCACTGAGGAGGAAAAGAATTCACGCGGCGGCAGGCGCAGTGTCTACCTTGTGAAGCCCCTGAAAAAAGGCGAAAAGCTTACAGAGAAAGACGTAAAAATAGTAAGACCAGCCTTTGGGCTTGAGCCATACCTTTTAGAGGATCTAATAGGAAAGAGCGCGCTAAGAGATCTAAGCGCTCCAATTCCGCTTAACCCGGCAGACTTTAATTCTTAGTTTCACATTATCATTATGAGAGAAATGGCGCCCGCAGGGGTGAGAGAATCAGGTCAGCTCCCGTATTTCCTTATTTTGTTTTTAATTAAGCCTTTTGCTCGCTACGGTGCAACGCTTGTCATAAAAGACTATCCCGATCGCTAAGACACAGGGGATCTTGTCTTTCTTTATAAACTGCCAGGCGTATTCCTTACTTTCAATCTGCTCTATGGCTTTATTGGCCTGAAGCTCCGCCTGCTCGGCGTCTTTTGCTACCTTAAGCTCGATAACCATAGCGCTATTGGTCGAGTCATCGCGAAACCTGATGTTGGCAAAGCCAAGGTATACTCTGATTGACACGAAGGAGCGCAAACTCTCGCTTATGAGAGCCCGCGCTTTCTCGTTATCTCCATCTGATAAGGCCTTGAGCATCTCAAGATTCTTGTTATCGGTAGTCAGAGCTTCCATGAAGCTTGCCTGAATACTATCGTCAAAGCATTTTTTGATCTCAAGGTTTGGGATCTTAACCTTGTAATCACCATTGTTCATGTTCTGGACCGCGGTGAGATACCCGGTATGCAGGAGCAGTGACCACATGTCATTGGCCTTATGCAGGCTCAGAGAGTCATAGTTCATTGAGTCATTGACGGTGATTGTGATCTCTTTGCCGTCTGATAAATCCTGAAGCTTCTGATTGTCGTACTCACTTAGAAAACCCACATAGCTTTTTATTGCCTGAGTGCTGGTAATTTCACTGCCAATCCAGTAATTGAGGGCTTTGATATCCTCAGTTGTACCTTCATTTTTATGCTCTAAGGCGTCACTTATAAAACTGCACACATCCCAGGGGCAGAATATTTCCTGTCTGTAAAAGCGATAGCCATCGTAGTTTGTTTTTACAAGGTCAGCGTACTTTGAGAGGTCAAACTCATCTAAGAATTTCTCTGTCTCATCGGCGGTAAATCCCATGATTGACGCAAACTTCATACTCTCCGTAAGCACAGTGTTGGCCTTAAAGTTGTTCGCACCTGTGAAGATGCTGTTCTTGGCGACCTTAAGACATCCGGTCATCACGATTTTGCTTACTATGTCGCCGCTGGTTTTGAGTATGTCCAGAAACTGTGAGTAGAGAGTAACCATTCTGGAGTGGTAGCCGTAAAACTGGGCTTTGGC
>SFGV01000029.1 GCA_004557545.1 Succinatimonas hippei | reverse complement strand
CATGTGGTCACTGCTCCTGCATACCGGCTACCTGACCGCGATTGATAACCCTGACGGTAACGACTACAAAGTTAAGATCCCAAACCTTGAGATCAAAAAATGCTTTGACGATAGTATTCAGGCAAGCTTCATGGAAGCCCTGACCACGGACAACAAGAATCTTGAGATGCTCAAGGCTCTTTCAGATGGGGATACCGAAAAAGCCAGGGCTCTTATAGGAGATCTGCTATGGTCATTCGTTTCAATCAGGGTCAACGCGTCCAAAAGCGCTCCAGAAAACTTTTATGAAGGTTTTATCACCGGCATTCTCGCGAGCTTTGGCAACAACCTGAGTGACCTTAAAGTAGAGCATGAGGCTGGTTTAGGTTACGCAGATCTGAGCTTTTGCTATGAAAAAAATAAAGGCGCCATGGTCATTGAGCTTAAGGTAGCGGAGGACGCTGAGCAGGCTGAGATAAAGGCCAACAAAGCCATAGAGCAGATTGAGACTAGAGGATACGCCAGGCAATTTTTAAAGAAGTACAAGATCCCATGTGTATCAGCTGTCGGGATCGCCTTCTTTGACAAAGACTGCATAGTTGCAAGTAAGAAGCTCAGTTAAAAAATTTGTCGCTGTCGTTTGTAACGGCAGCACTTTTATCGGATTTTCATCTCATCAGGGGAGAATATGGCAACGTGGCATGACGTAATAGGTCCTTTGAAGGATAAACCCTGCTTTATTGAGGCCTGGTCATACCAGCGTGAGCGCCGTAAAAGCGGGGTTAAAGTATTCCCTCCTGAGAGCGAGATCTTCAACGCGTTCCGTTATACGCCATGGGATGATGTAAAGATAGTCATCCTGGGGCAGGATCCTTATCATGAGCAGGGTCAGGCCATGGGGCTTTCCTTTTCGGTTCCTCCTAAGATCTCAATTCCGCCATCACTTTTAAACATCTACAAGGAGCTTAAAAACGAGTATCCGGATTTTGTGATCCCTGATCATGGCTGTCTCATTCCTTGGGCAAGGCAGGGAGTGCTGCTCCTAAACTCCACGCTCACGGTTGATGAAGGCAACGCAAACTCCCACAGCGGCAAGGGCTGGGAGGAGTTTACGGACGCGGTTATAAGTGAGCTTTCGACAAAGCGTGAGGGGCTGGTGTTTATGCTCTGGGGCGGCTCTGCCAAGCGCAAGGGACAGAATATCGAGCCCTCGCGCCACCTCATATTGCAAAGCGCGCATCCAAGTCCGCTTTCTGCCAGCAGGGGATTTTTCGGGTGCGGTCATTTCCGCAAGGCCAACGAGTATCTGATCTCAAAGGGACGTGATCCCATAGACTGGCAGTTGCCTCTGCATCTTGACGGTGATGAGGAACTCTGAGAGTCTCGCTGTTAGAGCGCAAGCTCAATGATGGCCCGCGAGACCAGACCTATGCCCCTGCCTTCGATAAAGCGCATACCGTTTTGCCGGTAGAAGGCAAGATCTCCTTCAAGCGCAGACAGGGCTTTTGCGACTCTCTCAGGGTGACAAAGATCCTCAAGGCTTAAGCTAAGTCCGCATTTAAGCTTTTCAACCAGAGCCTCCCCACCTTTCTGGTTATCGGCGATCACGGTATTAAGCGCGGGCAGTCCCGCGCACATGCGCTCCTTGAACATCCCTCCCAGAGCGCCCATCGCCATGTCACAGCGCGTGAAGATCTCAGGAACCTTCAGGCTGTTTCTTATTACCTCAATCTGAGGGATCTCTTTTGCGAGATCGCTCAGCTTCTCATGATCAGGGTTTGAGATCCCGCTTAGCACAATAAAGTCATATTTTTCATAAATCCTGCCCTTGATAACCGAGGTCAGGGCTTTAAGACAGGCGTGCGCGGGATCCGCGCCGCCGTAATTTATAAGTACCCTAAGACGCGCGCGGTAAGGCCTTTTTTTCGCTATCTCAGAAAATCCGTCTCGTATAAGCGAGTAGCGTTCACCGCACAAAAGTCTGCAGGACTTTGGAACCTTGCCCTTATACTCATCCCCGGTTTTAAAAAATCCTGAGTCGGTAAGCAGGGCGCAGTCATGCTCCCGCTCAAGATCATCTATTACCGCTATCTTTGTGAGATTTTCTATCGCGCTCTCAAACTCCCTGCCGATGAAATAGTGATCAAAAAGCGTTATGTCGGGGGCAAGCGTTCTCACCAGGGAAGCGAAACCCTCCGGATCGCCTGATTTAAAGTAAAAGATCTCCTTGTACTCAGTACAAATCGGTAGCAGACTGTCCTCAAGCGAGTCGGTTATAAGATAAGGGGTAAACCCCGCGCCAATAAGCGGTTGGAGCAGCCCCTTTACCCGCATCAGATGCCCGGTGCCGATCACGTGATCGGCCTTTAAAACCACGCAAAGTTTTTTAGTCAAGCCCAAGCTCCCGCACCGCGCGGCAGAGTACCTGCGCGTAGTTCCAGTCCTCGGGGGTATCGATATCGATGACGCGGTGACGCGGCATCTCAAAGGCTCTTCTTATCAAGCCGCCGGATGAAGGCTCCTCAAGGAAGCGTTTTGAATAGAAATAGAACATACCGCAGTCCTGATAGGCCTTTTGCAGATCCTGCGAGCGCCATGACATGTACTCCGGCATTACGGGGTAGGGTGTACCGTCAGGGGCGATGTACCTCGCTCTCTGGATTGGAAATGGGAACTCACAGCAGGCGTACATTTCATCGGCGCGCTGATCCTCAAATGAGGCGCAGGCCTTTTTAAGATAATCCGCGGTAAGCATGGGAGCTGTTGAGTAGATACAGCAGATGGTGTCAGGCTCAAATCCGGCAGCCTTGAGCTTAAAATAGGCGTCCCTTACCACATCAAAGGTGCCGGTATGATCATCAGCGAGCCTGGCTTCGCGCATAAAAGGCACCTGAGCTCCGTATTGTCTGGCGATCATAGCGATCTCGTCGTCATCGGTTGAGACGACCACCTTTTCAAAAAGCCTGCTTTCAAGCGCCGCGGTTATCGAGTAGGCGATTAAGGGACGTCCGTTGAAGTCCCTGATGTTCTTGCGGGGAATGCGCTTTGAGCCTCCGCGCGCGGGGATTACTGCAAGTCTCATGTTCTGCCTTATTTAAACCCGCCGTCAGCATCCTTCCGCGGCGCTCATGAGCGTCGCCGCGCACAGTTGCTGCTGCAGGTGCGAGAGGGTAGGGTAGAGCGGGATTGAAAGGGTTTGTGAAAAGAATGCTTCAGCACCCTCAAGCGGAACATACTTACCGGTGTTCCAGTAGTAGGGGTGACGGTAAATCGGCAGGTAGTGAACCTGCACGCCGATATTCTTTGAGCGCAATGTGGTGTATACCTGATCGCGTCTGCCGTTTTTTATACGCACCTGATAGAGATGCCATGAGCTCTCGTTGCCTTCGGTATCGGGATCCGGAAGGGAAATGTTCTCAGCGCCGCTTAGCAGTTCACGATACATTCTGGCCTTGCGTCTTCTCTGCTCGAGAAACACCCCGATCCTGCGCATCTGCGAGATCCCAAGCGCGGCCAGCAGATCACACATGCGGTAGTTGTAACCCAGATCCTGCATCTCGTAATAGTAGCCGGGTTTTGATTTGTCATTAAGCCTTGCTTTGTCATGCTCTATGCCATGTGATGAAAGCGCGCGGATCCTGTGGGCAAGCTTCTCGTCATTGGTAAGCGCCATACCGCCTTCGGCGGTGGTGATGATTTTTACGGGGTGGAAGCTCAGGACGGTGATGTCAGAGTATTTTCCGCATCCGACCATGTCGCCATTGAAGGTGGCCCCCAGAGCGTGGGCGGCGTCCTCAACCACCTTAAAGCCATAGCGCATTGAAAGCTCATGGAGCCTTTTCAGATCGACACAGCGCCCCGAGAGGTCAACCGCGACGACCGCCTTTGGCAGAGCCCTTTCATCAGCGGCGCAGTCGAGCATGCGCTCAAGACAGTCCATGTCCATAAGTCCGCTATCAGGATCTACATCCACAAACCTGACCTCGGCTCCGGCCATGCGCGCGCAGTTGGCGCTGGCGGCAAAGCTAATCGCGCTTACATATACGATATCGCCCGGGCCCACGCCCAAAGCGAGCATCGCAAGATGCAGAGCGCTCGTGCAGGAGTTGACCGCGACAGCGTAATTTGCTCCCGTAAAAGAGCATACGGCGTCTTCAAACTCGCCTGCCTTGGGACCGCAGGTGAGGTATGGAGACATCATGGTCTCAAGCACGGCGTCATAATCTGTCGCGTCGATGCTCTGGGTGCTGTAGGGGATGAACGCGCTCATGAGTTCTCGCACACCTCGCGCAGCATCGCCTCATCCATGTACACCGGATTATCCTTTGAGTTGTATTCAAAGCCGTCGGGCACCGGATGCCCCTTCTCGCCAAGGCAGGTCACAAGGTAAGTGCTCTGTGGGATCATAAAGTAGGTAAGCGAGGGCCTTATGATGAAGAAAGAGTCAAATTCTATGATGTGGCCTGAGTCATCGCGCGGGCACATGACCTCATGGATTTTCTCGCCGGGGCGGATCCCGATTTCCTTTATGGGGATCTCAGGGGCGATGGTTTTGGCTAGATCGACTATGCGGATTGAGGGGATCTTGGGAACAAAGGTTTCACCGCCGTGCATGCGCACCAGTGATTGCAACACGAAATCGACTCCCTGATCGAGCGTGATCCAGAATCTGGTCATCTTGGTGTTGGTAACCGGGATGAAGGCGGCTCCTTCATCGCGCATCTTTTTGAAAAGCGGAACCACGCTGCCGCGGGATCCTGAAACATTGCCATAGCGGACCACGCTAAAGCGGGTGCGTCTGTCGCCTGAGAGGTTGTTGGCCGCGGTAAAGAGTTTGTCAGAGCAAAGCTTGGTCGCCCCATAGAGATTAATTGGGTTCGCCGCCTTGTCAGTTGAGAGCGCGATTACCTTGTCGATATTGTTTTGCAGCGCGCACTCGATGACATTCTCCGCGCCCATAACATTGGTCTTGATGCACTCCATGGGGTTGTATTCAGCGGCCGGCACCTGCTTTAGCGCGGCAGCGTGCACGATGATGTCAACTCCGCGGGTCGCGAGGCATAAACGGTCACGGTCTCTCACGTCACCTATGAAGAATCTTATCTGTTTGGTGTATTTTTCAAATCTGGAGGCCATCTCATACTGCTTTAATTCATCGCGCGAGTAGATGATGACCTTCCTGGGGTGGTAGTTTTCAAGTACGGTCCTGACAAAGCGGTTGCCAAAGGATCCGGTTCCGCCTGTCACAAGAATGGTTTTGCCCTCAAGATATCCGGCAATTTTCTCTTGCGTCTGACTGTTCATAAGTAAGCTCCTTATTATTCCGAGGCGGATATACCGTACTTCTTCATTTTCTCGACAAGGGTAGTGCGACGAAGTCCCAGGATCTCCGAGGCCTTGGCCACCACTCCGCCGCTTTGGGAAAGCGCCTGTCTTATCATTTTAATTTCGATCTCAGAAACCATATCCTTGAGGTTCACTCCCTCAGGCCCTATCTGAGGGGCAAAGGCTCCTGCCATATCCGCCTCACCTGCCAGCACCGGCGCGGGGGCGTTCTTGCTGGCGATGATATCGCTGAGATCCTCGTCAGCGCCCGGGGAGAACGCGTCAAGCAGAGCCTCGCGCTCATCGGCCTGAGAGTTATCCTCGGTTTCTCCGCGGTACGCGGGCGGAAGATCATCCTTGTCCACTATCTCATTTGGATGGAGGATCAGCAGTCTTTCAACCAGATTTGAAAGCTCGCGCACGTTACCCTTCCAGGGGTTCTGCATTAATGTTTCGACCGCGCTCTGGGTAAACTTTATAGAGCAGTGTTCCTGGGCGCCGTATTTTTGCACCAGAGACTGCAAAAGCAGGGGAATGTCATCCTCACGCTCGCGCAAAGGGGGCGTGTTGATAGGGAAAACGTTCAGGCGGTAATAGAGATCCTGTCTGAAGGTGCCCTCATCCACCATTTTCTCAAGATCCTGATGAGTCGCGGCGATGATCCTGACATCGGCGTTGATGAGTTTGTTGGAGCCAACGCGCGAGAACTGCCGCTCCTGAAGCACGCGCAGGAGCTTTACCTGCATGGCAAGCGGCATGTCACCTATTTCATCAAGAAACAGCGTGCCGCCCTGCGCAAGCTCAAAACGCCCCTCGTGCGCGGTAAAGGCTCCGGTGAAAGCGCCCTTTTCGTGTCCGAACAGCTCGGACTCCAGCAATTCTCCCGGTATGGCACCACAGTTGACCGGCACGAAGGCCTTGGCTCTGCGTTTTGACAGCTCATGGATTGAGCGGGCGACTACTTCTTTGCCGGTACCGGATTCGCCTAACACGAGAACAGTCGCATCGGTAGGCGCGACCTGCTCTATAAGCTCACGAACCTTTGAAATGGCTCTGCCTCTGCCACGCAGTGAACGCATAAGGTAGTTCTCGCCCTGTGCTCTGGCAGCGCGGCGGGATCTTAAATGTCTCATGGTGTCAAAAGACTGGCAGAAGTGCAGAAGCGAGACTATGTCGTCATAGACAAGCGCGCCATTGAGCTGCCCCATGTAATTGGGAGCGCTCTCTACAGCGTCATCCTTAGGATCGTTTAGAAAGATAAAGGGAGTGTCAGGATGACTCTTTAAAAGTTCGACCGCCTTGGCCTGATCTCCGAGATCTCCTGTAAAAACCGCGTCAGCGTCCTGATCATCAGAGGCGAAATAAGACAGGCAGTCTGAAAGCTCTCCGCTCTGACAGCTGTAGCCTAAAAATGAAAGAATGGTTTCAAGAGGCGCTCTTATTGTCTGATCCTTCTCAAGGATCAGGAGGTTTCCTGAGGATTGCATTGCTAACTTAAGTCCTTCAGATATTGTTTCTGACCGATTTTAGATCTGCCATTACAAATATGGCAAATCCTTGACGGTGTCAAAATTCTGAAAACATGCATGCGATCTCAGAAAAAGCGCACCTCTGGGGCAAAGTGCTAAGAAATATTCGGAAGGAAAAAGGAAGGCTTGATATAGGTCAGGAGCGCTACCTCATAGCAGGATCGGCATAACTGGTCAGGTATGACTCATGCCTAAAGCATCCTGACGCAAACGCTGGCAGATCATTAAGAAGATAAAGACTATTTGAGAATATCCAGAAGAGTATATTGTCCGCGGTCACAATCGAGTTTTTTAAGATTTGAAAGTCGGTGATGTTTCCTAATAGCGCTTATCAATGTATTTGGATCAGAAAAATAATTATGAACGAATTCATATTTCTTAACACTTGCCATCTTTAAGCAGGATTTGCAAAAATCACTTGTTGGCTTCTTGTATTGAGATCTATTAAATTCGTTGAATTTATTCTCGTTGCAAATGATTAGCATTTCAATTTCAGGAGCCGTAATAATATTAATGACATCTACCATATATTGATATGCTTTTCCGAGCTTGAAGTTCTCCTTTTTTGGGTCTAATACTCGGATAACAGAAATTTTGTCTTTAAAACTCTTTCTTAAATACCTTCTCTCAAATTCCTCTCCCGTGCGGCAGCGGATAATTTTCTCATCAAGCAGTTGCTCTCGTGAGAATATTAAAAGCCGATTGTCGAGTAAAATATCAATAATCGCTCTCTCTGCTCCTCCTTCACATATGCAAGCGATTAAATTTGCCAGCTCCATGACGCGTTCCTATGCTTTTTCGTTAGAAAAAGCTTTCTTTAACTTAAGATAAGCCTCGTATGAAGGAGTGGTTCCGGATAGAAAGCCGCTTTGAAAGGCGTCACTTCTCTTTATATCATTCCTGTTCAGGAGGTTAACGAGATTCTCCACTGTAAGCCCATTATTGTTTCGTGTAATATAAGCGCAGTCATTCCGTTCGAATACATCAAGCAGTTCTGGATAGTGCGTCGAAAAAATTAACGTCCCACCTTTTTTATTAACACCGCTGTCCATAAAAAATCGCATTAAGGTTGAAACAATTTCCTTATTAAAGTGGTTCTCTAGCTCATCTATTACAAGATAACCACCATAATTAAGGATCTCCCTTGCTTTAGTAAAGGTGATGATTCCTTTGATCGTACCTGATGAGAGGTAATAATTCAGGTCGGTAAAGCTGTTAAGCCTGATCTCATCCTGATCTACAAATTTTAAATGTATAAGTATTTTTTGATCATGTTCTTCAAAGTATAGCTTTTCAATAGTTGGATCAAGAAATGAAATTAACTCAGGAGCAATTTCCTCAGGGCTCTCAAGAATATTTGTATTAGTCAATAAAAGAAGATTGGAAACAAGACTAGTCTCGCGTGTTTTCTTGTTTCTTGCGATCATTATGCTTACATCTTCTGGGAGAAACTCCTCATTTCCGCGTCTTTCGATTGATGGTTTGATGTTTGTAAAATCAAACAGATTAATTCTGGTGATGCCGGAATTTGGTTTTTTGGTTTTCAGTGTCTCTGATAGGATCCGGTAAACCGTCGCGCCATTCATCCCTGTGTCGGACGTAATAGCTGTTTCAAGTAAACAGATCTCTTTTTGAGTCTCGGAATAAAAGTAGATGCTCAAAGACGTTTTTTTGGTATTCCCAAGAATGTCTTTAACCGGCATATGGTTTATGGGATCGTTATTAAGAAGACCAAGGGCAAGCAGTAGCGCCTTTAGGACAGAGGTCTTGCCGGAGGCGTTAAGTCCGATAAATCCACAGATCTGATTTAGAAAGACATGGGAGAAGATCTGGCGCAGAGATTCACGCTGCTGCTCAGGTACCCTCTGCTGGGCGCAGAAATTGACGTCAAGTGGCTCTTTAAAAAGCGGCAGACCCTGAGCCGTGATCCTAAGTACCTTCATAGCATCTCTTATTTTATAAACGTAAATCACGTTTATATTCACATATAAAACGCATTATATGGAATTTAACGTATACCATCAACGTTATTTCAGTCACAATATCTATCAAAGGTTTGGCGCATTTTGTCTATGTCTTTCTTACGTGTACTTATCGAATGCGCGTTACGTTCGACCTTTACTTTCCTATCCGGAAGAGGGACTCAAGCGACTTGTTTATGTTCAGCCGATGCCGCATCAGTCCAAATTAGGGAATTCCTGAAATTATTCTAGTGATTGCGGAGAAAGCGGTCAGTCAGATCCTGCTTATAGAACCTTTGCTTACGTAACCGTTTCAATGGTTTTGCGTTTTACAAATATTTTACCCATGCGATGATTTACTGTCAGTGACCTCACGCTGATTGGCCAAAATATCACAATCGTTTGCGCATAATCTTCTCAAATATAAATTATCCAGTTCTTGTACTACTTTATAAACTAAAAATAAGTTTTGAATAAAATATAGACAAAACAGAAAGATCATGATGTAAGGTTACTCTTCTAAATAAAAATGCTACCCCGATCACTTTGAGCAATCGTTTGAGAATATAAACTGACGACATAGGTTGGTAATGAATTTACATACCAGCGTTGTATAAACTCAAACGTATGAGTATATTTTGAGTAAACGGAGAATATTTTGAACAGCAATCATACTGACACCGTGTCTATGGCCAATCAGATGCGGCAGCTGTGCCTGAAGGCTATAAGCAGGGCGGGCTCCGGTCATCCGGGCGGATCGCTATCTTTAGCCGATCTGCTTGCGGTGCTTTATTTCGGCGGTTATCTGAATATCCGTCCTGAGGATCCCAGGTTTAAAGACCGCGACAGAGTGGTTTTAAGTAAGGGACACGCTTGTCCGATCCTTTATTCGGCGTTAGCGCTCAAGGGCTTCATCAGCGTCGATGATCTTATGACCCTAAGACAAAGCACAAGCTTTCTGCAGGGGCATCCTGACATGAAGCACACGCCCGGTATTGATATGTCCACGGGCTCGCTTGGACAGGGAATATCCGCGGCCTGCGGAATAGCTCTTGGACTTAAAAGGCAGGGAATAAAAGCTCATGTCTGGGCTTTTCTCGGCGATGGCGAGCTTGATGAGGGTGAGGTCTGGGAGGCGCTGAGCTTTGCCTCCGCCTACGGGCTTTCAAACCTTACGGTGGTCCTTGACTGGAACGGTCTTCAGATAGACGGTCCCAACAAGGAGGTTATGAATCTTGGAAACGTGAAGGAACGCTTTGAGGTATGTGGTCTTGAGTGCGTTGAGATAGACGGACATGATCACGAGGCTATTGCGGCCGCGTATGACAGAGCCCTTTCATGTCACACCTCTCCTTTTGGAATTATCGCCAGAACCGTAAAAGGCAAAGGAGTCTCGTTTATGGAAAACCAGGTGGGCTGGCACGGTAAGGCGCCTGACGCGCAGTGCCTTGAGAAAGCGCTTTGTGAGTTAGGAGGCAGACTATGAGATCCTGTCGTGAAGCGTATGGCATGGCGCTTGTTGAGCTTAAGAAAAAATGTCCACAGCTTGTGGTGCTTGACGCGGATCTCGCCGAAGCCACCTACACGAAGTTCTTCCGTGATGCCTATCCTGATGACTTTTTTGACTGCGGCATCGCTGAGCAGAACATGATGGCCGTCGCGGCGGGGCTTTCCACCACCGGGCTTATTCCTTTTGTAAGCACTTTCGCGGTTTTCGCGACCTTAAGAGCCTCGGAGCAGTTTCGCAACAGCGTCTGTTACCCGGAACTTAATGTCAAGGTGGCGGCTACCCACGCCGGAATTGAATGCGGCGCAGACGGAGCCACCCATCAGGCACTTGAGGATCTCGCGGTTATGAGGACCATTGCCAAAAGCACGGTTCTGGTTCCTGCTGACGCGGTGGCGACCAGAGCTCTGGTCTTTGAGGCAGCCGCCATTGACGGCCCGGTATACCTGCGCATGGGGCGCGAGAAGCTTCCTGAGATCTACAAGGAAGGCGAGATCTTTAAAAAAGGCGGTAGTAAGTGTCTGCGCAAGGGATCGGATCTGGCGCTTCTAGCCTGCGGCTCAAGAGTCAAAACTGCGCTTGACGCCTCCGCGCTTCTTGAGGAGAGCGGCATCCACGCCTCGGTATACGACCTCTACAGCGTAAAACCGCTTGATACGCGAGCCATCGCGGAAGCCATGCGTACCGGTCTTATCGTCACCATCGAGGATCATCAGAGAAATGGCGGCATGGGATCGGCTGTATGCGAGGCCGTATGCGAGAGCGGCGCGTGCCGTGTAATAAGAGTAGGCATAGACAACAGCTTTGGCAGATCCGGAGCTTTCTCGGAACTTGAAAAGATTTACGGCATCGACGCGCTGTCGGTTGTAAAGACCTGCAGGAGCGCGCTTGACGCGTAAGCAATTCTTAACCACAACAAACAGAGGACAACATTATGATGAAATCACGTATTCTCGCTATAACGGCGGCGCTGGTAATGTCCGCGGCGGCCTCACAGGCTCTGGCCTCGGACGTGATAACCACGCGTTTTTCAAACGCCACCAATCAGGCGGCCAAGGACGCGGCAGTCGCCATGATCGATACGGTAACTAAGGAATCAGGCGGCAAGCTTAAGATAGAGCACTTCCCTGACAATATGTTAGGCGATGACCGTGTCGCTACGGAATCGACCATCATGGGCGATATCGGACTGGTGCTTACCCAGCCATCGGTGATGACCACCATGGTACATGACGCCTACGCCTGGGATGCGCCGTTCCTGTTTAATGATGAGGATCAGGCTTTCAAATGTCTCTCAAGCCCGCTTGCCTCAAAGATAAACGATCAGATTGAAAAGAAGAACCTCAAGGTTCTGGCCTTCCTTGGAAACGGCTTTCGTAATCTTACAAACAACAAGGTTCCGGTACGCGTGCCTGCCGATGTCAAAGGCATGAAGGTTCGCGTAATCGAGTCTGACATTATGATGGCACAGTGGAAAGCCTGGGGCGCCAATCCTACCCCGATGGCGTTTGCCGAAGTGCTCCCGGCGTTGCAGCAGGGCACCATTGACGCGCAGGAGAACCCTCTTCCGATCATCGATTCAAACAAGCTCTACGAGGTTCAGCACTACATAAGCCTAACCGGACATCAGTACTCAGAGCAGATCCTGCTTATGAACAAGGAGCTTTATGACTCACTTGACGCCCAAAGCAAGAAAGCTCTTTTAGACGGAGTTGAGGTCTTCAAAAAAGTCCATCGCGAGACTACCGAAAAGCTAAACGCGAGCTCAATTGACAAGTTCAAGAAGGCAGGCTGTGAGGTTATCGACGTAACGCCGCAGCAGCGTGAGCAGTGGAGAAAGATGGCGCTTGACAAGGGGGTATACGACATCGTCCGCAAAAAGATGGATCACCCTGAGTACCTCGATGAAATCCTAGAGGGCAAATACTGAAAAATCTGACAGTAAGGGCGCGCATACCGTGCGCCCTGACGGGGGATCAACATGAAGATCTTAAAGTGGCTGGACGGCAATTTTGAAAAAGTTGCCTGCGTGTTCCTGATGTCCGTTCTGGCGCTGGTGCTGGGGATTCAGGTATTCATGCGTTATGTAGTCCATCAGTCATTGGGCTGGTCGGAGGAGTTGGCGCGCTATACCTTCGTCTGGCTTGTCTATATAGCCATAAGCTACGGCTCCTTGAAAATGCGCCATATAAAGATAGACGCTGGTCTGTTTCTCTTTCCCAAATTCATGCGGCCGTATGTCGTGGTTGTCTCAGAGGCGCTGTTCGCGATCTTCTCGGTGATTATAGCCGTGCTCGCGTTCAGACTCGTGGGCCGACAGATGATGATCGGCTCGGCCTCACCAGCGCTTGGGATCCCGATGTGGATAGTTTACCTGGCGCCTTTTGTCGGATTCAGCCTTACCGCTATAAGACAGGCTCAGGCCTTTGTCTACAGGATCCGTCATTTTAAAGATGATCAGGGAACTGATCCTGTGAAGGTATGAGGATGATGAGATGGTAACCCTGGTTTTAATTGTTTCTCTGGCGATCTTTCTTATCGCCAACCTTCCTGTAGGCGTGGCCATCGGCATGTCCACCTTCAGCGCTCTGCTTGAAGGCGGATCGATGAGCCTTACCTCACTGCCTCAGGCTCTGGTAACCGCGTGTGATTCGTTCCCTATCCTGGCCGTGCCGCTGTTCATTCTGGCAGGTGATCTCATGGGAGCGGGCGGAGTTTCAAAACGCATACTTGATGTATGCAATGAGTTTTTCGGCAGAATAACCGGAGGACTCGCGATAGTGACGGTTCTCGTGTGCATGTTCTTCGCGGCAGTCTCCGGATCTGGTCCCGCTACAGTCGCGGCTGTAGGCTCAATGGTCATTCCAACCATGTTTGAGCTTGGATACAACCGATCGTTCGTGCTTGCTCTGGTCGCTACCGCAGGTACCATTGGCGTGATCATTCCGCCCTCCATACCTATGGTTATCTTCGGGGTTTCAACCGGAGCCTCTATAACTCAGATGTTCATGGGAGGTGTCCTGCCGGGACTCCTGATAGGCGGAGTGCTTATTCTGTACAGTTATATCTACTGTAAGAAAAGCGGTTTTCGCGGTTCATCAAAGCCATTTAATTTAAAGCACGCGCTTAAGGCAACCTGGGACGCCAAATGGGCGCTGGCAAATCCGGTGATCATTTTAGGCGGCATATATGCCGGCATCTTTACGCCAACCGAGGCCGCGGCTGTCGCGGCGCTTTACGCGCTTTTCTGTGGCACGATCATCCACCGCGAGCTCAGCTTGAAAAAGCTTTATGACGCGATCGCCAATTCCTGCTGCACCACCGGTACGGTTATGGTGATCCTGGGCTTTGCCACCGCGTTCTCGAAGGTAATGACAGTAGAGAGGATCCCTCAGGAGATCACGCAGTCTCTGCTCAGTCTCACCTCAAACGGCGTGATCCTGCTTCTGCTCATAAACATTCTTCTGCTTATAGTAGGCGCGTTTATGGATCAGACCCCGGCTATCCTGATTTTGGCCCCGATCCTCACTCCGATCGCTACCTCAATCGGGGTCGACCCTGTGCACTTTGGCATCATCATGGTCTTCAACCTCGCGATAGGCTTTATAACCCCGCCGCTTGGAATGTGCATGTTTGTGGCCGCCAGAATTTCAAACTCAAAGCTTGAGGTAGTTCTGAAAGGCATTACTCCATTCATTCTGCTGATGATCGGATGCCTGATGCTGGTGACCTACATTCCCGAGATCACGATGTTCATACCTAATCTGCTTAAGTAGGTGAGATAAAATAGAAAAAAGAGCGGCCAAAGGCCGCTCTTTTACGCTCATCCGTTAAGGCCAGATACCTGCCAGCCAGAATTAGCTTTTATCGCCAGGTCAGACAGCCGTGCCTTCTCAAACAGCGGATATCCAATGATACTTTGCGCTATCAGGCGCTCTCACCGCACGAGCGTCTTGCCACCAGTGTCGGAATAAGCGAGATCCGCATCGGGGTGGTGTCAGGATTTTGCATTTCAAACAGTAGCCTTTCGGCGGCCTTTCTTCCCAGAACATATTTGTGCTGATGCACGGTGGTAAGGGGCACCCCAACCATAGAGGCCTCGGGAATGTCATCAAAGCCTGAGATTTTAATCTGCCCCGGTACGCTGATCCCGTGGGTCTGACAGTAGTGCATGAGCGCGAGCGCCACATTGTCATTTACGCAGAAAAGACAGTCCGCTCCACAGTTTACGATCTCATTTGCGTGTTCAAGCGCGCTGTCATAGTCCGGGGTGATGTAAAAGCTTTTATAAAGCGTATCGCTTTTCCCCAGATCTGACAGGGTATCGCTTAAAGCGCGCAGTCTTTCACGGGTTGTTGACGCGTCACTGGTTCCCATCACGGCGGCTATCTTTGAGACCTTACAGTTATTTATAAGGTGCAGCGCCATCGCGCAGGCGCCCTGATAGTTGTCGTTTACTACCGAGGTATAGCGCGGCGAGATCTGATTGTCCGCGCAGACCACATGAATTTTCCTGTCACTTAGGATCTTAAGATCTTCATCTGTGGCGCTCACCGAAATTATCACTGCGCCTTCAACATGATAGGCGCAGAGCATCCCGAATAACTGCCGCTCCAGCGTTCTGTCCCGTCTTGAGTCACATAAAAAAGACGCGTATCCCTGCTCGCGAAGTTGCGCGTTTACGCCCTGAGCGACGCTCGCGTAATAAGGGTTTGAGATATCAGGAACCACAAGACCGACTATCCCTGAGCGCTTTGAGATGAGACTCGCCGCGAGTGGATCTCTTGAATACCCAAGATCGTTTGCGACAGATGAGATCTTCAGGCGAAGCTTTTCAGAGACACCTTTTTTCCCGTTTAAGGCGCGTGATACGGTTGCGATGTTGACACCGCATTTTTGGGCGATGTCCCTGATGTTTGCCATAGTCAAAACTCCCGTAAAACCCGTGGTTAAATCCGCGCAAACAGCGCTTCTTTATGTAAAAAATCCAAAGACAGCCGGCAGCGCGGAAAAGCTTAGAGTCATCTTTAAGATGAGTTTAGAAGCGTTATTCAATAAAAAAAGCCGTACGGATCACGCTACTCAAACGTATGCTTAATTTTTGCTGTATAAAGGCTTTTTCTCAAGATGGCATGAACTTTGCTCAGAGCCTTATGAGAGTTTAGGTGACGGGATCCCGTCGGGGCAGCTATGGAAAACAGCAGCAATCTGGGACTTAAAACAGCCGATCCTACGGATCTGGGGCTGATAGGCGATCAGCGATCGTTAAACCGCCTGCGTGTCCTGGGGCAGGGAGACAAGCATCAGCAGGCGATGGCGCTTAAAGCCGCGGCCGAGCAGTTTGAGTCTCTGCTCACATCATACTGGGTAAACGGGATGCGTCAGTCAAACAGCTCGTTAAATCCGGATTCACCTTTGCGCAGCAAATACTCATCAATGTTTGAGGACATGCTCTCAGAGCAGCAGGTAGGGCAGATGGCCAAGGGATCCGGAGCTCTGTCAAAAAATTCCATTACGTATCTTATAGCCAAGCAGTTTTCAAAATCGCTTGGTGATGAGGGCAAAGAGCTTTTAAAGGAGATCTCGGAGGGAAGCGCGAGCCGTCCGGATCTATATACCAGAGGCTATGGCAACGCCAGCTACTCGGCGTTTCTCGATCCCAACTCATATGAGGCTAAATTTGTCGACAGTCTCAAATCCCAGTTTGGCGAGGATACTTCAGGGGATACAAGAAGCTTTGAGTCTCAGGAGGATTTCGTCAAAAAGCTCATGCCTTTTGCGCTTAAGGCGACCGAAGGCAAAGGATTCAATCCGCTGGTTATCGTCGCGCAGGCCGCGCTTGAGACCGGATGGGGTAAGCATGTTCCTGACAGCAACAACTATTTTGGTATCAAGGCCGACTCATCTTGGAAGGGGGAGAAAGAGAGCTTCAGCTCGCCTGAATTTGAGAACGGTAAATTCGTCAACGAGGTCAGCTCGTTCAGGGCGTACAGCGGGATATTGGACTCAATGCGCGATTACATCGACTTCATCATGTCCAATCCGCGTTATCAGAACGCCGCGCAAAGAAGCTTTGACCCTGACTCGTATTTTGAGGAGATCGCGAGGGCCGGTTACGCGACCGATCCTGATTACGCCGGGAAACTTAAAAATATTTCAAGGCAGATCGCGTTTATGGCATACAAATAGCATAGCTCTGTAACAGATATGGAAAGGCGGCAGTTTTCTGCCGCCTGATAGAAAGGATCAAGGATCATGCTGGACTTACTGCAAATCGGAAAATTCGGAGTTCTGAACTCACAGAAGCTCTTAAGCTCGACGTCCAACAATATCAACAACGTCAACACCGAGGGCTTCACCAGAAGGCGTACCACCACCTATACCAACAGTATAGAGTGGGGAGTAGGTCGTACCGACACCGTCAGGATCTACAACCAGTATGTCCAGCGCGAACTATACGGTGATAACGGATCGCTTGCCTATTACACCGCCTACGCCAACGGCATGAGCTCAACTGACTCAATGCTCTCTGATGATGACATGTCACTGTCGACGGCCATGTCAAACTATTATGACGCACTGTCATCTTCAGTTCAGAGCCCTACCTCCGTCTCATCGCGTGAGGAAGTGATCGCCGATCTCAAGATCCTGACCAACCGCGCGCAGACGCTCAATGGCGAGATCCAAAAGGACATAATAAATCTCAACGCCCAGGTCTCGGACAGCGTCACCAAGATCAATAACCTTACCTACGGCATCAATAAGCTCAACATGCAGATCCTGGCCGCGACAGGCGAAAACAACGGCGAGGGTGACAAAAACGAGGTCTATCTTGAGCTGTGTGACAGCCGTGATCAGCTGATAAAGGAACTCTCATCTGAGGTTGGGATCAGTACCGTAACCCAGAGCAACGGGTCGATTTCCGTTTACATGACAGGCAATGGTCAGGTTCTGGCCAATGACGCGACCTACGCCACCTTTACCACCAAGACCGATCAGTATGACGCCACCAAGAATTACGTCTACATGACCTTCAATAATCTGGCGGGATCGGCTCAGGACAAAACCTCGGTTAAATTAAACGAGAATGATATAGGCGGAACCCTTGGCGGTACCCTCGTGAGCTGCTCTGAGATCCGCCAGACTATGCGCGATACCGGAAGGCTGATGGTAGCCTTCGCCGACGCCAATAACGTGCAGAACGAGGCGGGTTTCACTCTTGAAGGGATAGCCGGCGGTCAGATCTTAAACATTGACAGCGTCTACGCCACATCAAACGATCCTAATCAGGCAACGGCCGGGCTTTGCGAGTTCGTGGCGGGCAAAGGCTCCAATGTAACTGCCAATGATTACCGCGTGACCTTTGAAAATGGCAAGCTACAGATCTACGAGGAAGCGCTTGACGGCAGCGAGACTGACATAACCGACAAGATTGGCGCAGCCAATATTACGGCGGACGCCGCGGGTAACCTTGTCATAGATATGGGCGACTACGCCGGAATAAAGCTCTCGTTTACCAAATCCCAAGCCGACCTTAACGCGGCGAAAACCAGCTTCTATTTCCAGCCTACCATCAATCAGGCTTATACGATGTCGCTTCAGATAAGCAAGCCTGAGGATCTGGCTTACGCCACCGCGGTGCGCGTGCGCACCCAGACCGGAAATCTTGGTAACGCGACAATATCGCTTGAGTCGATGAGCAGGACCGGAACCGATATGGGAGTGAGCGTTAACGCCACCACCCATATGCCGCAGTTCAATACCGACGCTCCGGTGCAGATCAAGATCACCAATGATGGCAATTACGGAATTTACTCGCAAAACGGCACGTTGCTTGCGACCGCCCCTGCCTCATGCAAGGGTCAGAACGTGTTTGGCAACGCGGTAAAGGCCGACGGTACCGCGTACGCGGCAGACGGGTATCCAGGCTATGAGGTGAACGTAACCGGAACCGTCAAACCCGGTGACACCTTTAACATCGAAATAAACTCCGATGGCACAGGTGACAACACCAACGGTATCACGCTCGCAGCGCTTAAAAACCAGAACCTGGTCGGAACCTCTGGTTCAACCAAGAAGGTTACCTTCACCGAAGGCTACGCCTCGGTGACCTCGCGCCTTGGAGCCGCCGCTTATGAGGCAAACAACAACCTCACCGCGGCGACCTCAAAGCAGGCTGAGACTGAGGAACTGTACCAGTCGGACTCCGGGGTAAATCTTGATGAGGAAGCGGCGGCGCTCATCCAGTACCAGCAGACCTATCAGGCCTGCGCGAAGATCATCAACGCCTCGCAAACCGTCTTTGACTCGCTCATCGCGGCATTCTGACAGGGGGAATGAAAAATGTCCATGCGTATTTCCACCAATCAGGTTTACAACAAGAACCTAAGATACCTGCAGAACGCCAACTCGCAGCTTGATGGCTCGACCACCCGCTACAATACAGGACTTAAGTTCAGCACCGCGGGGGAAGACCCTTCAGGCATGGCCTCGAAGATCAAGTATGACGCGGCCATTGCCTCATACAAGCAGTACGCAACCAACGCTGGTCTCGCGTCTGACACCATGAGCGAGGAGGAAACCGCGCTTGAATCGATGTGGACCGCGCTCTCTTCTGCCAATACCCGTCTTATTCAGTCAGTTGACAGCACCAATGACTCAAGCTCAAAGGACGCGATAGCAGAGGATCTGATTCAGATCCGCGATCAGCTCTTTGACCTTATGAACACCCGCAACGCCGATGGCGAGTATATTTTCTCGGGCGCGCAAAGCTCGGTCGCCACGATGACCAAGACCTCAGACGGACATTACACCTGCCAGGCTGACGGTCAGGCGCGCATGGTGCAGGTAGCGCCCTCGGTCAAGGTACAGGTATCAGACTCAGGACTCAATATCTTTGAGAACTGCCAGCTTGCCAAAACCATAACCACTGGCGGGGATGACAACGGCATATACGGGATGATCTCAAACTACGGCACCTATGACTCGGTGTTTAATCAGTACTATGACCCGACCAAGACCGGAGCTACTGACAATCAGCTTACCCTTGATATAGACGCCAACGGCAAATTCACGCTAAGCGATCCTGACGGCAACACCATTGACTCTGGAGAGGTCGCCGATGACGGCACCATTGAGACATCGGGTCTGAGCTTTACCATAGCCGATGGCCAGACCGCGGGGCCCCGCACCATAAGCATCAGTATGAATAAGCCGGGGCAGGACAACATATTAAATCAGATCACGAATTTCGTTGAGGCTCTGCGTGATGACAGTCTGACCACGGAGGAGCTCTCCGATATGATGGCCTATGCCCAGCAGACCGTGCAGAACGCCATGGATCAGTATGACAAATACCGTGGCAGAGTAGGCTCACGCGAGAGTGAGGTTGAGAATGTCATTAACTCCGACACCTCACTTAAAAACATCAAGACCACAGCTGAGGCGAACATAACCGAGGTAGACGCCTTTGAGGCTGCCTCGGATATCGTCAAGGATCAGCAGGCGCTTACCACCGCCCGCTCGGTTTACTCAAAGATTAACGGTACCAGCCTGTTTGATTACATCTGATACAGGTTATGGCATTGGTAGGATAATAAGAACGCAAAGGATGGAAATTATGATTAATACAGTGTCACAGATAAATGGCGTCAACAGCACCTATGGCGCAAACGCCAATTCAAAAAACGCTGTCAAAAGCTCCTCTGATGATCCCAAGATAGCCTCGGGCGCAGCCTCGGTGGTTGAGCTCAAAGGCTCTCAGATAACAGCTTCAGATCGTGTTGGCAGCAAGGTTTCCCCACAGGACGCCGCCGCGCTTGCCGGAGACATAGCCTCCGCTCTTTCATCAAGCGGCAGCGCGGTGCAGGAGCATATCAGCGCTTTTGACGCGGCAAGACTGCTTGCCGACTGATAAGAGCTGACGTGACCTCATCAGGAAGCGCGACCATGGCGCCATGCTGTGAGCAGACAGCCGCGGCCGCCTTTGAGGCGAGGGCATGAGACAGCTCTAGCGGAAGACCTTTTACCAGCGAGCAGGTAAGCACCGCGGTGAAAGCGTCTCCCGCGCCCACGGTATCGGCGATTTTTACCTTTATGCCTTCAAGCTCGGATACGCCATTTTCGCTGTAAATGACGCTTCCGTCCGCGCCGCGGGTTTCCACCAGCATCTGACATCCATAGCTATCGCGGATAAAGCTGAAAAAACCATCAGGCTCCCGCGGCGCGCCCAGAACTCTTGAAAGCACCGGCAGTTCCTCATCGTTGCACTTTAAAACAGTGCTTTGGCAAAGCGATCCCCTGATTATTTCCTCATTAAAGAAATTCTGTCTTAGGTTTACGTCAAATACGCAAAGCGCTCCCGCGTCAGACGCAGTCTTCACAAAATCCATAATGCTGTCACGGCTCTGTGGATGCCTTTGGGCGAGGCTTCCAAAACACACAATTGAGCACAAGGAGGCAAGATTTCTCAGATCCCCGTTAAAGAGAATATGGTCAAAGGCGCAGTCAGAAGAGAACACATATGAGGGGATCCCATGCTCGTCAATTTTTACCTCAACTGTTCCGGTGGGGTGGCTGTCTCTTGAGATATAAGCTGTGTTAAGCCCCGCTTTATCAAGCGTGGTTATCGCAAGTTCCCCAAGCTCGTCATGGCCTACCGATGATACGGGACATGAGCTGAAGCCAAGCTTTGAGCACATGTAGGCAAAGTTCGCCGGCGCTCCGCCAAGATGCGGCTTTCCATCAATCACGTCAAAAAGGATCTCGCCTAACCCGACGCACAAAGGTAAAGCAGATTTATCCATAAGCGCCTCTTTTTTTATTATTGTTAATACAATGTCTTAAGCTTAAAACTTAGAGATTTTGCACTTTAGGAAAATATTTTTTGAAAAATACTAAAGTACTTACTCATTTTATCCGTTATCGAATATGAAGATGCGATGAGGCAAATTCTGGGCGTAAAGTGCAGGAGCTTTACGCCGTCTCCCGGGGGTAAACCGGGGGGAGGTCGTATGAGCTATATCAATGCAGTAAATTCAACGGTACAGCAGTTCGGCGATGACGGATATAAGGTTAAATCCGCCGACGCGAGCGGTGTCGTGTCCCAAAATCAGAATGTAACGGCTCTGAAAGGGCAGGTACCCGGGACTGATCAGACCTCGGTGCAGAACAGCGACGAGACTTCAGTCAAATACGGTTCTTCCGAACGTAAGGCAGATCAGGTGTCTACAGGCGCTCAGGATAGTACTGAGAAAGCGGAGCAGATCTCCGAGGCTGAGCTTGAAAAGCAGCGTGAAAAGGCGCGCGAGCTTACACAGAAGTTAAATGCCCAGAACATCGGACTTAACTTTGATATTGATGACAAATATGACCGCGTGGTCATAAAGGTCACCAATAACTCAACCAAGGATCTGGTGCGTCAGATCCCATCTGAGGATCTGATGCGCTTTGAAAAGCTGATCGCGAATTTTGAGCAGGATGACGGTTCATCTGGCAAGGATTCCTCATACGGCGTCAAAGCCACGGGCAGCAGAAGCGATATGG
>SFGV01000100.1 GCA_004557545.1 Succinatimonas hippei | reverse complement strand
CATACAGGCTATCTGACCGCGGTTGAAAACCTTGGCGATGGCAATTACAAGGTTAAGATCCCAAACCTTGAGATCAAAAAGTGCTTTGACGCCAGCATCAAAGCGAGTTTCATTGACGCGTTGACAACGGATAACCTCAATTTTGACATTCTAAACGCTCTCTCCAAAGGAGACGCTCTAACAGCCCAGCGTCTGATTGGAAAACAGCTTAGGTCTTTTATTTCACTTCGGGTATACGCGAACAAAAGCAGACCAGAGAACTTCTATGAAGGCTTTATGTCCGGGATGCTTGTAAGCTTTGGCGACAAGCTTGGCGATCTTAAAGTCGAGCAGGAGGCGGGAGACGGTTACGCTGATATAAAGTTCAGTTTTGACGATGATCTGAGCGCTATGGTAATTGAAATCAAGGTAGCGACTAACCTGACGCAGGCAAAAGCTTACGCGCAAAAGGCCATAGTTCAGATTGAAGATAAAGACTACGCGCGGGAATTTATGGATCAGGATGAGACCTTAAATGTGACCGCAGTCGGGTTAGTCTTTTATGGCAAGAAATGCGTGATCGCTACCAAGAGGCTTAAATAAGCCGATGGGAATGCGCAATAGAAGGCTCTAGCTCCCTCTGCGCGACATAAGACAAAACTTTCTACCTTGCTCCCAAAATTGTCAAACTATAGCGCCGCCCGGGTTTAGAGCCCTTAAACGTTGAATCCAGCATTCCCATGCCATTTAGGACACAGAAATTTTTAGCGTCTTATGGGGAATAAAACTAGAGTTCTGAGTAGGTTTTCTCCATCAGCTTGCGTTGTTCATAGGCGAGCATGTTCTCATCAGAACAGAAGCGCAGATTAAGCCGGCTTTTGATTTCACTCAGAGTGTTTATAAGCTTAAGCGGTTTCAGGTTTAGCGCTTTTAGAATGGTGTCCAGATCATCAGGCTCAGACTCACGCTCCTTAAGGTAGGTTTCCCATACGGCGTTTTGATCTAAGACATCCTCAGGTTCACACTGGCTGTGTCCTGCTTTAAGCTTCTGTACACTGCGTCCCTGGAGCTCTAAACCTACATTCAGAAAAAAGGGGTTTTGACCTTTTTTATACGGAAGCGGCACCAGCAACGCGTTACGCAGGGCTTTGCTTATTCTCTCAGCGCTCATGGAGCGGCTCTCTTTTTCAAGAGCGCTCTGGACACAGCGCAACAGCATAAGAGAGAGCACACATAAGTAGCAGTGGGCGGTGATCCTTTCATCAATTCTCAGATATACCGGCCGGATGCTGAATGTGCTTTTCATAACCCTGAAACAGTCCTCAATGTCCACCAGACGGTGATAGAGCCTGAGCACCTCATGACAGTCCAGAGTGGTTCCGTCAGGCAGGTTCGGATCATCATAGACCACGGCAGCGAAGCCCGCTATTTCACGGCGATTTTGGATCACCTCTTCCTTAAGCCATACCGCGCGGTATTGCTCTTTCTCAGTTTTGCTTTGCGCGGCTTCTTTTTGAGTTTCCACCAATGAGCGCCATCCACTGGTATAAGGGTTACCCATAAGACGTCCCTCGGAGACGGCGTTCTTAGCTTTGGCAATCTCGCTCTCAAGCTCGGCGATATCTCTTGCCTTACGCTCAGGGCTGAATGTGTAGACTATCTTGCAGTTGACGGTAATTTTCTTGCGCGCCGTGGTGGCGCCTTTGTCTGTATTTGGTACATAGGCGGTTCTGGTGTGGGGACAGACCTTCAGGTGGTAGCGTATAGAAGATCTGCTCTAGGCCTTCGTTTCAATCAGGGTATACGCGAATAAGAGCGCGCCTGAGAATTTCTACGAAGGATTTATGGCAGGAATACTTTCAAGCTTTGGACACAATGTCAACGATCTTAAGGTTGAGCATGAGGCAGGCATAGGATATGCCGATCTGAGCTTCTGCTATGAAAGAAACAAAAGCGCGATGGTCATTGAACTTAAAGTCGCTGAGGACGCTGAGCATGCAGAGATAAAGGCGAATAAAGCCATAGAGCAGATTGAAAGTAAAGGTTACGCGACACAATTTTTAAAGAAGTACAAGATCCCAAGTGTATCCGAGGTAGGAATTGCGTTTTATGGAAGAACTGCGTTGTTGCCACCAGAAGATTGAATTAAAAAGAAAGTTTGCTAATGCTCGCGCTTTTCATCATGGTTTAGCGGCTGGCTGGCTGCTCAAATAAACTTAGCCTTATTTAGCATACTCATCCGCTTTGCCACCAGCCTAAGATGCTTTCCACAAGTCTGTTCGGGACTTTCATCCTGTGGTTGGAACGCATGGCATGCCACGCGAACCAAAAAGGCCGGCATTAAGCCGGCCCGTCTATCTCACGAAGACTTGTTTTCAGAGCGTTGAGGAGGATTTCTGGATGAGATCGGAGATATCGTCAGAGCTGACTACATCAGCCTGAACCGACTTTACCTCATCATCCTGATCACTCTCCTCATGCTCAGCCTCCACCGGAACCTTGGCCCCAATCGCGGCGCATAGCATCTCATAAGGAATGCGCTCCTGAGCGATACGGACTTTAAGCCCGAATACTCCGGAGGAGAGCATGGTGTACATCGATCTCTCGTCGGGAGTAAGCGCGGTCGGGGTAACCAGATCCTGAGCTGAAACGTCATCAAAGGTCCACAGATCCTTATTGTTCAGGAAGGTTGAGGTATCCATCAGGAATGAGGTGGTCTCAGGCAGATACACTCTGACGTTGTTTAGCATGACAAAGGATCTGAGATCAATTGATCCGGAGAATGAGCAGCGCGCGTTGGCGATCCACGGGGTCTTGCAAACCGCGGCAAGTGAATGCGATGGAGTAATGATCACTATCGTACCCGGTACATCCGGAAGTGACAGAGCTGAGGCTACATCCTCCATAAAGATCACTCTGGAGGGCTTAACGTCAAGCTCGCCAAGCTCCTTAACCGGGAGCGCCAGATAGCGCAGATTACCGACCTTTTCGCGCAATACGTGGTCCAGCACAACAATACGCACCAGCGCCGGAGGCGGAACCAGACCGAGCTGAAGCAGATCCTTGCGCAGAGGGTCAAGCTTGAGATAAGGCCGTAAAAAGACGAGCAGAAGCCCGCGATGCCCCTCAAACCAGGTGGTGTCGACGCCGCGGATCTTCATCTCGCGTATGAGCCTGCCGCTGTTGCGGTGATTAATGATCCA
>SFGV01000028.1 GCA_004557545.1 Succinatimonas hippei | reverse complement strand
GACTCAGGTACCTCATGTGAAACACTTCAATTCATCGGGAAAGTGGTTTATTTTGTCTAAACGTTCTGTTTAGTTAAAAGGACCATCTGTATTTGCTGGCACGTCACCTGGTTTCCTCCCTGTTACTTAACGTTATCCACCTTTTTTTTGAAGCGACTGCTGGTTTATTTCTTTATTGTGATTACCAACATATTGATCTTACTTGGAGGTTCTGTATTTGTGCTCTGCCCTGCCGGTGTAGACGGGAATGCGTATTGCACTTTTTGTGTGCTTTTTCGCTTTTTGTGCTTGACATCTCGTTTTGTATTTTTGAAGATTTAATTGCGGATACATCATACGTACCGTTTTTCAACTAACAGGTATCATCATGGAAAATACGCTTAAGTCACTGTCGGTTGCCTTTATGGCTCCGGTATTCAGCGCACGGAGTTTCTTTGCTCTGAATCTTTCCACCATGCCTGCGCGCGTCTGCCGCGGCTTCTCCCTCTGCATGCCTATGTGCATGTGTCTCCCGTACTG
The DNA here is from genome assembly GCA_004557545.1 of Succinatimonas hippei. GTDB lineage: Bacteria > Pseudomonadota > Gammaproteobacteria > Enterobacterales > Succinivibrionaceae > Succinivibrio > Succinivibrio hippei_A. Next base: position 22,219 of record SFGV01000028.1, on the reverse strand, counting down.
AGTTTTTGACTTTTTACTGAAAATATTCATCCTCACTTGGGCGTGAGAGCTAGCGTTTTTGTCCTTAAACAATTACGCAACAGGCGTGTTTTATCTTTAAATTCAATGGAGAAACCATGAATAAATTAGTTTTCGCATCTTTACTGACCGCAGTTTCAATTACTTTTGCCTCATCAGCGGCTCTGGCCTCTGAAAGCGGAGAGCAGAAGATCCTGAAGTTCGGATTTGCTCCGGGACCTTACAAGGAGATGGTGCAGAAGTTCTTCCAGAAAGGACTTGAAAAGAAGGGCTATAAGGTCGAATACGTTGATTTCACAGACTATGTGACGCCCGACAGCGCGCTTGAGTCAAAGGATATTGATGCCAATCTGTTCCAGCATCAGTCCTATCTCACAACCATAGTCAAGGATCAGGGGCTTCATCTTGTATCAGTGATTAACGTTCCTACTCTTGGTGTAGGAGTTTTTTCTGATAAGCATAAGAATCTTAATGAGCTTCCAAATGGTGGCAGGATCGGTATTCCGACTGACGCCGTAAACCTCGCCAGAGCGTTGCGTATAGCCTCAGAAAACGGTCTTATCAAGCTTGTAGCGGGCAGGGATGAGAAATCCGAAATCAAGGCTTCTGTGGCCGATATCTCGGAGAACCCAAAGGAGCTTGAATTTGTAACGATTGACGCTGCCCAGCTTCCGCGTTCTCTTGACTCGCTTGACGCGGCGATCATTCCGGGTAATTACGCGTACGCGGCCAAGCTTGATTTCGGCAAGGCTCTCGCGCTTGAGAAGATCCAGGAGAACATCAACAACGTGATCGCAGTCAGAGTAGAGGATAAGGATACTCTGGGAGCGGATCTCAGGGATGTGGTGCGCTCACCTGAGACCAAGGCCGCTATGGACAGTGATCCGGATTTCGCCTCATTCAGCCGCCCCGCCTGGTGGACCGCTGAAAAATATTGAGTTTTTCGCGAATTTCACCATTACGATGCATCATTAAGGTGATTTTTGCGAAATTGATCAAATTTTAGTTGACATATGTTCTATAACAGGTCAAATATATTTGGTACGGAGGCAATGCAATTGTCTCCGTACGATCAAAAATCAGGTTTCATCATGGAAAAATTGCTTAAGTCACTGCCGGTTGCATCAGCTCCGGTATTCAGCGCCAGGGATCAGGAACTGCCTGGTATTTCCACCTCTCATACTGGTGCGCTTTGCCGCGCCTTCTTCTCTTATTGCATGTCTTGTTGCATGCGAATGCCTCGCTGAGGCTGTACCTCGGTTTATAGGGATTTTTTCCTTAATTCTTCCGGGTCTTAGGATCCGCATTTTCTAATTTAACAGAGTATTTAAACTTAATTTATCTTGTATATCACAGGAGACATCATGAACAAATTCTTTGCAGCCGCTTTAGCCTCAGTCTTTTCATTAGGCATCCTCGCTTCATCCTCCAGCGCTTTAGCTGCTGACGGCGCTATTCCCCAGACCATCAAATTCGGCTTTTGCCCTGGTCCTTACCGTGAGATGGTTGAGAAATTCATCGCCCCTCAGCTTGAGGAGAAAGGCTATAAGGTCGAGTATCATGATTTTACCGACTATGTCACCCCTGACAGCGCTCTGGAGTCAAAGGATATAGACGCCAACTTAATGCAGCATCAGACCTACCTTTCAACAATAGTAAAGGATCAGGGACTGCACCTTACCTCCGTAATCAATGTTCCTACTTTGGGACTTGGCGTGTTTTCAGTTAAGTACAAGAGCTTAAAAGATCTCCCAGAGGGCGCCAGGATCGGTATTCCTACTGACGCGGTAAACCTCGCCAGAGCCCTGCGCATCGCCTCTGAAAACGGTCTTATCAAGCTTGGATCAAACGATGAGAAATCAGAGATCAAGGCTTCTGTAAATGATATTACCGAGAACCCCGGGAAGCTGGAGTTTGTCCCTATCGAGGCAGCCCAGATCTCCCGCTCGCTCGACTCTCTTGACGCGGGCTTCGTTCCCGGCAACTACGCTGTCGCCGCCAAGCTTGATTACTCAAAGGCTCTTGCGGTAGAGAAGGTTCAGGAGAACATCAAGAACGTTGTCGCGGTGAGAGAAGAGGATAAGGACACCTTGGGCAAGCTTTTACGCGACATTGTCACCTCAAAGAAGTTCAAGGAATCTCTTGAAGCTGATCACTACTGGGATTCCTTCACCCGTCCTGAATGGTGGAACAAGTAATGGCAGAGATCATCAGATTTGACAATGTGAGAGTCGATTTCTCCCGGGGAGACGAGCAGTTCACCGCCGTAGACGGTGTATCACTCTCCATTAACAAAGGTGAGTTTTTCGGGATTGTCGGCGCCTCCGGCGCCGGCAAATCAACCCTGGTGCGAACCATAAACCTGCTTCAGCGCCCGACCTCAGGCCATGTGATTGTCGACGGGACTGATGTTACGGATCTTAAGGGCAGAAAGCTATCGGCTCTGCGCCTTAAGATAGGTATGATCTTTCAGCACTTCAACCTGATAAAAAACGCCACGGTGTTTGATAATGTGGCGTTTGCCCTCGAGGCCTCAGGCACACCTCGCCGGAAGATAGCACCAAGGGTTGTTGATCTTTTAAGACTCGTGGGTCTTGAGGACAAGATCCGTCTTTATCCGGGGAATCTCTCAGGAGGACAAAAGCAGCGTGTGGCCATAGCCAGGGCGCTTGCCAATGATCCTGAGATCCTGCTTTGCGATGAGGCAACTTCCGCTCTTGATCCTGACAATACAGCTGAGGTTATCGACTCCTTAAAAAGGATCAAGGAAAGTTACCCAATAACCGTGGTATTCATAACTCATCAGGAGCAGGTAGCCAGATCACTCTTTGATCGCATCGCGGTCATGGAAAAGGGCAAAGTAGTGGAAGTTGGAGACGCTTACCAGATTTTTGCCCACCCACAGGCTCAGAGCACAAAAGATCTCGTATCCCGCTCAACGGAATACGAGCTGCCTCCTGAGGTGCTTGATCGGGAGAAGGATCTGTATTTGCTGACCTTTAAGGAAGATCACGCCTACGACGCAGTTATCGCAGAGGTCGCCAGACGTTTTGACAGCGATCTTTCTATTATCGCCGGCAAGATCGATTACATAAGGCATAAGCCTTTGGGAGTACTGCTGGTAAGCTTGCGTACCGTATCTGAGACAAAGCGAGAGGAAATAATCAGCTTTATCAAGGAAAGAGCTTACGTAACACCATATAAGAGGCCCGCAAATGCTTGAACAGACTTTAACCATACTGCATAACGAACTGTGGAAGGCCTTTCGTGAAACCGCGATCATGATGGGGATCTCTTTTGGCCTTAGCCTTGTCCTGGGGGTAGCTCTTGGGTTTGCGCTCTACCTTACAGGCAGCGGCGCTTTTTACAAGAGCCGCACGCTCAACGCCATCTCCTCGGGAATAGTGAACTTAATTAGATCAATTCCTTTCATTATTCTGGTGGTGTTCACTCTGCCTTTTACCTTCTGGCTTGTCGGCACCAAGATTGGCCCTGTGGCGGCGTCAGTTCCTATGACTATTGCCGCTACCGTTTTTCTGGCCCGTCTTGTTGAAGGCGCGCTCAAGGGTGTAGATGGCGGAATAATCGAAGCCGCGCTCGCTACAGGAGCCGGAAGCTTTCTTATCGTAAGAAGAGTGCTTTTGCGTGAGGCGGCGCCAGCGATTGCCCGCGCGGTCACGGTGGTGTTTATTAACCTCATCGGCTGCAGCGCGATGGCCGGAATGGTCGGAGGCGGCGGTATCGGTAACCTTGCCGTTCAGTACGGCTATTACCGCTATGAAACCGGGATCATGATCTTCACAATCGTGGTACTGGTGATCATAGTCCAGCTCTCCCAGTATCTTGGTGATTATGTAGCCTCTAAATTTACTCATTGATTGGACAGGGTTGTGAGATGTCTGATTTCAGTCTTGAACTAAAAAAAGCCGTAAAAGGAGAGATCCTTGAAGGCGATAGTATTCCCGCCAAATTGCTTACCGATTTTGTGGGAACGCTCAAAGGGCACGCCGATGTTTATCTGAAAGCCTCCGGCCGAGATGATGTGGTCGCGGCGGTAAAGCTTGCCCACCGTTTTAAAGTACCGGTAGTAGTGCGCTCAGGCGGCACCAACCTTGTGGGTGCGACTGTTCCTGAGGGCGGGCTTGTTCTTGACGTCAGCGGCATGAACAAAGTGATCAGCTTTGATGAGCCGACTATGAGCATAACGGTTGAGCCCGGGATCACACTAAAGGATCTTATAGCCTATGTTGAGTCGCGTGGTTACATGTATCCGCCGGATCCTGCCGAAAAGCTTGGAACCATCGGCGGAAATGTCGCCATGAACAGCGGCGGAATGAGAGCCGTCAAGTATGGTGTTACCAGAGACTATGTACTCTCGCTTGATCTGGTTCGCCCTGATGGTGAGGTGGTGACATTTGGCCGCAAGGTTCGCAAGAACGCTACCGGGCTTAATCTCAAGGAGTGCGTGATCGGCTGTGAGGGTTCGCTTGGCGTTATTGTTTCTGTAACCTTAAAGCTGGTTCCGCTGCCTGAGTACTCGCTAAGCGCGATTCTTGCCTATCACTCACTTGAGGAAGGAATAAAGAGCGTCAATGTTATTTTAGGTGCGCACCTTGATCCTACCGCCATTGAGTTTCAGGAGAAGAAGGTCATCGCCTATGGCGAGAAGTATCTGGGAGCGGAATTCCCGGTTCCTTCCGCGGTAGCCTATCTCATTGTAACCTTTGATGGTACCAAAGATAGCGTGCTTGAGCGGCTTGAGAAATGCGAGAGTGTTGTTAAGAAGAACGGCGCTTTTGAAGTGGTTCCGCTTACAGATCCAGAGCTCGCGGCAAAGGTCTGGGAGATAAGAGGCGCCCTCGCGAGGGCGGTTAAAGCTACAGGTCCATGGGAGCCGGTTGATACCGTAGTTCCGCTTGATGAGATTGCCCCATTCGTAGCCTCGGTAAATCAGATCTCAGAGGACGAAGGCGTACGCATCGTGGCCTTTGGTCACGCCGGCGATGGCAATGTCCATCTTTGCGTGCTCAAAGATCAGATAAGCGACAGCGAATGGCCAGCACGTCTTGACCGGGTATTGCGCCTGGTCTACCAGAGCGCATATGACAAGGGCGGAATGCTTTCAGGAGAACACGGCATAGGCAAGGCCAAACGCCGCTATTATCTTGAGCACGCCAACAAGGATGAGCGCGAGCTCATGCTTAAGGTAAAGGCGGCTTTCGACCCTGAAAACCTTTTCAATCCGCATGACGGATACACTTTATAAAACAATCCAATATAGATATAGAAATGCCGCGGTCAGACCGCGGCAGACAGTTTTGAAAATGATACCAGTAAGCACCAAATCAACTAAATTTACCGATTCAGTGATAAGACGCATGACCCGCGTCTGTAACCAATACGGCGCGGTTAACCTCTCGCAGGGATTTCCTGATTTTGATCCGCCAAAAGCCGTTACCGAACGCCTTTCTCAGGTAGCTCTGACAGGTCCTCACCAGTACGCCATTACCTGGGGTGCGCAGAATACCCGTGAGGCGCTTGCCGCGAAGCTGAAGCGCGACACCGGGCTTAATGTGGATCCCAATTCAGAGCTCGTGATCACCTGCGGTGGAACCGAGGCCATGCTCTGCGCGATCATGTCTACCATCAATCCTGGCGAGAAGATCGCGATATTCTCGCCTTTTTATGAAAACTACGGCGCTGACGCGGTTCTGGCTGGGGCTGAGCCTATTTACGTTGAGTTGCGCGCTCCTGATTTTACCTTTGATTCAAAAGAACTGGAGCAGGCATTCCGTGACGGCGCGAAGGCTCTGGTGCTTTGCAACCCTTCAAACCCTTCAGGCAGAGTCTTTACAAGAGATGAGCTTCTTGAGATAGCGAGGATTGTCGAGAAATATGATGCCTTTGTAATTACCGATGAGGTTTACGAGCACATAGTGTACGAGCCTTTCCATCACACCTATTTCGCGACTCTGCCCGGGATGAGAGAGCGTACCGTGATGTGCAACTCGCTTAGCAAGACCTACTCAATAACCGGCTGGCGTATTGGGTATATCTTCGCGCCGGCGGTGGTCATTGAGGCCGCGCGCAAGGTGCATGATTTCCTTACCATCGGCGCGGCGGCGCCTTTACAGGAAGCGGTGGTCGCTGGACTCAAACTACCACCTTCATACTATGAGGAGCTAAAAGCCGATTACACTCATCACCGTGATCTGTTCCTAAAAGGACTTGATGATATCGGCCTTAAGTACTTCAAGCCTCAGGGAACCTACTTTGTTCTCGTTGACATAAGCGAGTTCAACTACGACTCTGACTATGAGTTCTGCGAGGATCTGGCAAGGGTGGTAAAGGTCGGAGCGGTTCCCGGCTCAAGCTTCTTTGCCCGTGATGAGAGACGCTATATAAGATTCCATTTCGCTAAGAAGGACGAGACCTTAAACGCCGCGATCGCGAATCTGAGCCATCTCAGAGAGCTCATTAAACATAAGGCATGAGACTCTGAAAAATAGCGAACGGAGTTTTCAAAACCAGGACAACTAGATAACGCACTTTATTTTTTGGAGATAAAGCGCGTTTTTTTTTTGCGTTTTAACTCAGATACTTACGTTAATCTTTTAGATGACAGAACTCGGCTGTACTTCCAGAGTCCCAGGTACGTATTCTCATATTTAGAGCAAGAGTTGAAAACAGGGAAGCTTGGCTAGAGATGGAAAAACCTGCCTTAAAGCACAAATGAACGGGACAAGTACGCGTAATCAATACAATATTTGCTGATCTAAAAAAATTTGTACTTGAAAAGGCAACAGCGCTTAGCTAGAATAGCGCGGTCAGTTCGGTGATTAGCGCAGTCCGGTAGCGCATCTGTTTTGGGTACAGAGGGTCACAAGTTCGAATCTTGTATCACCGACCAGACACCTTTAAATCCCTCCTTTTTCATATATCTTCAAACACCATAGATGATCTACGACGTGATCGGCGATGTCCACGGTAAGGCGATGCTCTTAAAAAAGCTGTTGTTAAAGCTTGGATATCACAAAAGCCATTCTTCGGGCGCTTATACAGCGCGTGATCGCAGGGCGGTTTTCGTAGGTGATCTCATAGACCGCGGTGAGGAAGAACTTGAGACTGTCACAATCGTAAGAAAAATGGTTGATGACGCGAATGCCGTATGTGTGCTTGGAAACCATGAGTTCAACGCCGTATGTTACGCGACTGAGATCCCGGGAAATCCCGGCAGATACCTGCGAAAGCATTCAGCTCAGAATGAGCGCTCCCATGCGATGTTTCTAAAAGAATTCGGTGATATTACATCTCCTTTGCACCGGCAATGGGTTGACTGGTTTAAGACTCTTCCCATGTGGTACCGCGGTTTTGATTTTCTAACAGTTCACGCGTGCTTTGATCCTGTTTCCATGACGATATGCCGTGCCGCGACTGACGGCACGCTGTGTCTTGAGGGAGCAAGAAAACTAAGACATCTCTCATCTCCAAGATGGGAAGAGGGCAGGGCTGCCCAGATCCTGCTCAAAGGTCCGGACGCGCGCCTGCCTTTTAATTTAAGCTTTAAGGATAAGAGCGGCAATGTGCGTCATAAGGTTCGCATACGCTGGTGGCAGGCAAGAGCTGACAACATTTACGATGACGTGATCTCTATTGTGTGCACGGATGAGGAGCGGGAGTTCTTCAAAAAAATGACTCCTCCATGGCACAGACGCAACGCTCCGGATCCAGGCTGCATTGTTTTCATCGGGCACTACTGGATGCCTCCTTACGAGGAACCTCGCCCATTAAGTCCGAATGTGATTTGTACCGACTATTCAGCCGGCATTGGTGGGCCGCTTTGTGCCTACAGTCACGAGACTGGACACGAGATAGAGCTATCGCGTTTTACCAGAGTTTTCCCTTGAATAGGGCTTTGACAAGCCAGAGGTTGCGGATCCAGTGTCAGATACGTAAATTCTGGCTTATATACAGCTTTGTATGATTATTCTTGTGGATATATTTTTAAAATAATGTGTGTAATCAGATAGATATATGATGCGCCTTTGCTATAGTGGTCAATATAGTATATAAATATCTTAATTTAGTCTACTTTTTATATTTTAAAATTATAAAAGCTGAAATGTCAGATTATGACTAAAAGAGCCTGATAGTCATTGTAAAAAACGTGTAAAAAATACCATTTCGGCCCTTAGAGCCGTCGAAAAAGCCTTTAACTTTATAAAGATAGATACATGTTGGAAATTTTGTGAGCGAGATCGGTTTTTTCTTTAACAAATTTTTTCTTAATTTTTTTTACGATGATGATCACAAAATCAAAAAAGTGCTATATTAAAGACACTCCTTATGTTTGTTTGATTGTTCTTCCCCGCCTGGTTACCCTCGCGGGGATTTCTTTTTTCTGCCTTTCCTTACATTGTCACGTTCCAGGCGTAAACAACTTCCTTAAATTTAGTTAGAATTGAGAATGCTCATTTGCATGGGCTTATTTTATTTTCCCTCAAAAAACATACTTTTGCGGAAAAGGTTATATATTCAAAGAATTACTACATGTTCTTTGGCAAGATGCCTGACTGGAGGACACCAATGGACAAGAACAGGATCATTCGTAAACTGGCACTGGCAGCCGCAGTCGCCGCCTCTCCTTTAATGCTCAACGGATGCATTACCGCGGCGCTGGTAGGCGGCGCGGCAGCCGGCGGAGCGGTCGTCGGATCAGACAGCCGTACCGTTGACGTGCAGATGTACGACCAGCAGATTGAGAATGACGCCAGAGCGATCCTAAATGATCACAAGTCAGACTCCGACAGCAAGGTGTTCAATGTCGCGGTGGTGTCGGTAAACGGTCAGGTTCTGCTGGCTGGTCAGACAACCAACTGGGATTACTATCAGAACTGTGTAAGCGCGATTAAAAAGGTCCAGTATGTCCGCAAGGTATACAACTATGTTGAAAAGCGCGAGCCGATCTCAAATTCAGCTATCGCCGCTGATGCTCTGATCACCGGTCAGGTTAAAACCGCTTTGCTCGCGGGTAAAGGCATCGCCTCGGGGCGCTTTAAGGTATTTACCGAGGACAAGGTGGTATATCTAATGGGCTATGTAACCCGTGATGAGGCAAGACGTGCCGTAAATCAGGCTCGTAAGGTCGGCGGCATCAGAAAGATTGTCACCATATTTGACTATATGGATTCAGGCTCAAATCCTGCGCCATCAGTAAATGACAATTCCCAGGCTCCGGTAGTCTCGGCAAACGGCGGAACCAACAGTTCATCATCGATGGCGGCTGAGAGTCAGTCAAGCGCTGACAACGGCGGGGCGACAATCGTAGGTTCCGATGACGGCGGTCTGCTCGCTCCGGCGACTCCAGCCAACTGGTAACAGCGCCGGCGCGATATGGAAGCAAAACGCAAGATCTGTTTTGCCGGAGTTTTCCTGCCAAATGACGGAGAACCCGAGCAGACACTTGAGGCGGCGATTTTAGAGTGGCAGGTCGGCGAAGCCGACCGCGCCCCCGGTTCGCTAAACACTCTGCCGCGGGTATTCATGCATTCCTTTGTGTGCCCGCGCTATCCGGCGAGGGTACGCTGGGGCAACGCCGAGGAACGCGGGCTGGACAGCAGGAAACTGCGCAAACACGCGGCCACATTTCCATCAATTGATGATCTTCTGTCGGAGGATTATCTCAAAGGACGCAATGTGGTGGTCTTTGATGACTCAAAGGATCCCCTGCATTCGATGGTGGCCCACGCCGCTTCAGTTGAAAGCCTTGCCCAGATGTGGACTCGGGTTTTCAGCGAAGGTGGTGATGAGCAGGCCCGCGAGATCACAAGACTGCCTCAGATGCTTGAGTACCTGGGTTTCCCTTCGGTTCAGTCGATGGCTCAGCGCACCTCGCACTATACCTATCTCCTGCTGGAGCTTTTCGCAATGGCGGCGGTATGGTCGGTGCTTGAGGAACTGAGAATTCACGCGCGCAAGGTAAAGACCGTCAGGGGATCTCTGCCTCTCTCCCAGCTTTGGCCCGTCAGGGAAAGCCCGGATGAGTGGTTCTCCGGAGAGCACACAACGCTTGCCAGTATTCCGGCCAGGGAAATTGATTTTTTCTTTTCAAGGGACATGCAGTCCTATATCGATTGGCGGCGCACCAATATCTATGTCAACGACTGGGTATTCAGACGCCAGAGGGACAGCGCGTTTGCCTTAAGAGAGCTTGAGGACAGGGATCGTTTTGTAGAATCCATATTCTGCGAGGTTCTGGATCTGCGAATGCAGATCTGGGCGCTGGTGTTTTATTCGGTCTTTGAGGGCAAAACCGCCTACGCGCGTGATGTGGCTTTACAGGACGGACATCTGGCGTCATTGCAGTCATCCGCGCGCTCTGATTTTGTGGCCTTCATGGCGGCGCATCTTCAGGATTTCCTAAGTCCGGCGCAAAAGCGTGATCTGCTCTCGCGGATCATCCGCCATTATCTGCTAGTGAAATCGCGCATGCCCTTTGAGTCTTATGACTTCGCGGCCTTAAGCCGCGATCAGCATCGCAATCCGCTGGACAGGCAGTATTTCCTGCGGGAGGGGCCTGAAAACGTCAGGGTCAAATGCTTCCGAGAGATCGCGACACGCGACAAGGTTATACGCTACCGCTGCTACGAGATCTCAGGTCATGGCGAGGAGCGTGACATTTCGGTAAAGTGGGTCAATGAGCTGTTCCGCATGTTTATGGAGGAGATCAAAAACCCCTTCTCGCATTTCTGGACTACTCCGGCGACCCACAAATGGATCCGCTGTATAACCGGGGTTTCATGGGAGGCTATCGCAAGACAGCCGCGCATCAATGAGCTGTCATCAGTGATAGCGGTGCGTTCGCTTGTCTCTCAGGTTATCTCAGAGGAGAGTCTTGGGTACGTGAAATCATTGCGCAAGCATCTTGCCGATGACATAGCGCGCATCAACAGCTCACCTGACAGCGAGTTCACCGACCGCTTTGCCTTTATGGGAGTTTCTGTCGAAATTATCGTCATGAACCGCTCCCAGACTCCGCTTTTAAAGCGGCTTTTCAATTTCAGCTGAAAATATGGAGTGATGCTATGGCGTCACTCCATGATCTTTTTTATGTCAAAATTTTTCTCTTTTGTTTTATGCGCTTTTCTGATGGCGCTCGCGTCCATATCACAGGGAGCAGAGATCTTCGGAGGATACTCAAACGGCTGCATCAGGGGAGCCTCCGAGCTCACCCCGGGACCGCTTTTTCAGGTTCAGCACTGGGGACCTCAGCGTGATTTTGGGCATCCTGTGCTGATTGACTATATAAACGATCTCGCGAAGAGAGCGTCGCAGCACAAGTTGCCGCCACTTTTAATCGGTGATCTCTCAAAACCTTACGGTGGTCCGTTTGGAGGCGGATCGGCGCATGGCAGTCACAACATCGGGCTTGACGCCGATATCTCATTTGATTTCGCCTCGCCAGGCAAGAGCGCTTATGAGCTTACGCATCCCAAAGACGTTTACATTGTTGATCCCAAAGGCAACCCTACGGGCAATTTCACCAACGCCAGAGCCACGCTTATTTACCTTGCGGCAAATGACAGCAGGGTTCAGAGGATCTTTGTCGCGCCGGGGATCAAAAGAGCGCTGTGCCGCATGTATGAGCGCGATGGTTACTCAACCGCCTGGCTTCATAAAATACGTCCATGGTACGGCCACCGCGGGCATATGCATGTAAGGCTTTTCTGCCCCAAGGACAGTCCTTATTGCAAGGCCCAGGCTGAAGCTCCCGAAGGAGACGGGTGCGGGGCGGAGCTTGACAGCTGGTTTTTACCGCCAAAGCCTGTAAAACCCGGTACCAAGCCCAAGCCAAAACCCAGCAAGGTTCTGCCTGAGCAGTGCGCTGCAGTGCTCAGAGGACAATAGATATCAGAGAATTTTGCACTAAAAGAGTGAAAAATACTCCTGCGTACCTGCTGTTGCCCAGAAAACGCACAAAACCCGCGTGGGTCGTGATAGTATCCAATCCATTGCAAGGAGTGTCAAAGTGATAAGAGCAATGGTAATAGGCGCCAGCGGTTACGCCGGCGCGCAGATCTGCAGGATCCTTTCACGTCACGGTAAAGTTTCCATAGCGGGACTTTGCGTGTCTGAAAACAGCGCTGATAAAGGTCGTAAGATCTCAGATCTTTACGGCAACTTAAAAGGGATCTGCAACATAGAGCTTGAAAGCACTCCTGACGCCGGCGCCATCGCGAAAAGAGCTGATGTGGTTTTTCTCGCGACCGATCATAAGGTCTCCCACGATCTGGCCGCTCCTCTTGTCGCGAACGGCGTAACCGTATTTGATCTCTCAGGCGCGTTCCGCATTTCCGACACCGACGTTTTTGAAAAAGCCTACGGCTTTGCCCATGAGCACAAGGATCTGCTCGCGCGCGCCGTTTACGCTCTGCCTGAGTTCACCGCTCCTGAAAAAATCAGACAGACCAAGATAATCTCACTGCCGGGCTGTTATCCTACGGCATCCCAGCTCGCGTTAAGGCCGCTTATAGATGGTAACGCGCTGGATGCAGCGTACAGACCATCAATCAACGCGGTATCAGGCGTGACCGGTTCAGGTCGCAAGGCCAGGCTTACCAACTCATTTTGTGAGGTAAGCCTTAACGCCTACGGAGTATTCACTCATCGCCATCAACCTGAGATTGAGGAGCACCTTGGAACCAAGGTGATCTTTACGCCGCATTTGGGACCATTCAAGCGCGGGATCCTCGCGACCATTACCGCGAAGCTAAACCCGGGCTTTGATGAGGCAAAGGTAAGAAAGCTTTTTCAGGACGCTTACCGCGACAAGCCGCTGGTAAGGGTAGTCGATGGCATGCCCAGACTGCAGGACGTGCAGTATCTGCCTTTTTGCGATCTCGGGTTTAAATGCTCAGATGATGGTTACATCATTGTCTGCTCGGCCATCGACAATCTGTTAAAGGGCGCCGCCTCTCAGGCCGTTCAGGTTATGAATATCTACTTTGGCTTTGACGAGACCACCGGCCTGCTGTAGGATTGTCAACATGTCAGAAACCTCATTATCAAAGTTCCCCGTAGTAAAGCTCAGCGGAAAGGCGCTTGCCGATCCGAGGGCTTTAGGCGATCTTTTTGCCTCGCTGAGGAACGAGCCTGCCGTGATTGTTCATGGTGGCGGGATTGAGGTTGACGCGTTGTATAAGGCGCTTTCGCTTAAAGTCACAAAAAAGAACGGTCTTAGAGTATCTCCAGCCTCTGAGATGCCGGTTATCTCGGCAGCGCTCAGTGGCCAGTGCAACAAGAAAGTACAGTCCATCGCGATTAAGGCAGGACTGAACGCCATAGGTCTTTTATGCTCTGACGGCGGCATGCTTACAGTTACTCAGGCTGATCCTGAGCTTGGCATGGTCGGAGTGCCGCATCAGGGCAAAGCCGACTTCCTGCTTTCACTGCTGTCAAACGGGATCACTCCCGTGATTTGCTCTCTGGCCTTTGACAGTCAGGGGCAGATGTACAACATCAACGCCGATGACGCGGCGTCAGAGCTCGCGTGTCTTTTAAAATCGCCGCTTTACTATATTTCTGATGTGAGCGGTGTTTTGTCAAAGGATGGCGCGCTTATAACCGATATCAATTCTGATCTCGCGGACAGGCTTATAGCTGACGGCACCATCAGCGGCGGAATGACAGTCAAGATCAAATCCGCTTTAAGTGCTTCAGAGCGCTCAGGGCAGGCTGTTTATATCGGATCTGTTTCCGATCCAAATCTTGATGTAGCCATCGCTTCACGGCGGCGGCTTGGAACCGCGGTATCCTTTTAAGGCGCGGCGGGAGCGCCAACAGTTATCCCGCAAATCCCTAATATCAATGCCATATCACCCGTGTAAGGGTGTTTACAATGCGGAGCATTACTGTCATGGCATCTTCCAGCACCAACGACGAAAGTTCTTACGTGATACTAGATGAGCTCAAAGGTCTCACATTGGATGAGGTATTTGAGAAAGCCTCGGCGCTGTATAACGAAGGACGGATCACCGATGAGGACATGCAGTCTTTTGGCAACGCGGTCGTTACGCTCAATAAGGTTTTTTCAAAGCAGGAACAGCACCATGCCTTCGTGCGTCAGGCTACGCTTGAGGATGTAGACGCGGTAATGGACATGGTCAGCTTCTGGGCTCAGCATGGGCAGAACCTGCCTAGAAAACGCAACGAGATCATCCGCGGCATTCAGACCTTTGCCGTAAGCGTGCTTGATGACAAGGTCGTAGGCTGCGCCTGTCTTTATGTTTATGACTCAGGACTTGCGGAGATCCGCTCCCTTGGAGTATCTCCCGTGATCCAGCGTCAGGGGCAGGGACGGGCAATCGTTGATTTCCTTTTAAAGCGAGCCGAACGCATGGCTATAAAGCGGGTGTTCGTGCTCACGAGATCTCCTCAGTTTTTCTCGCGCGTTGGTTTTACCAGAACGCTTAGGGAGAAGCTGCCAGAGAAGATCTTAAAGGATTGCGAGAACTGCCCAAAACGCGACTGCTGTGATGAGATCGCATATATCCACGATATTATTCCAAGCCGCATGATCTGAAGCTAAGACACGAATTTTTAAGGAAACAATACTTATGAAACTTACAAGAGCAAGCTATGACAAGGTTATGATCCCATGCTATGTCCCGATGGACATGCTGGTTGAAAGGGCTCATGGCTGTTACATGTGGGATACTGAGGGCAACCGTTATCTTGACCTCACGTCAGGCATCGCGGTCAACTGCCTGGGGCACACTCCCAAGGGCGTGGTCAAGATCATAAGAAAGCAGAGCCGAGAGCTTATCCATGTCAGCAATATCTTCGCGAACATCAGAACCGTGCAGCTTGCCACAAAGCTGGTATCGCTTACCGATTTTGAGCGCGTGTTTTTCGTAAACTCCGGCACCGAGGCCAATGAGGCGGCGTTAAAGCTTGCCCGTCGCGCCGCGCTTGAGGAGTATGACGAGAGCAAGGATGAGATCATCGCCTTCTCGCACAGTTTCCATGGCAGAACCTTCTTCTCGGTATGTGTCGCGGGTCAGGACAAGTACTCAGATGGTTTCGGACCCAAGCCCGGGGCCATAACCCACATTCCTTTTAACGATCTTGAGACCTTCAAAAAGACCATAAATGAGAAGACCTGCGCGGTGATCTTAGAGCCGGTGCAGGGCGAGGGCGGCATCATTCCGGTTGATCCGAAGTTTATAAAGGAAGTGCGCGCGCTTTGCGACAAGTTCCACGCCTACCTCATATTCGATGAGGTTCAGACCGGGATTGGCAGAACCGGCACTTTCTTCTGCTACCAGCACACCGGGGTGGTTCCTGATATTCTGACCACCGCCAAGGGGCTGGCATCCGGGATCCCTATAGGAGCGGTGCTAACCAAAGAGAAGATTGCAAAGCACTTCGGTCCGGGTACCCATGGCTCAACCTTTGGAGGCAACGCGCTTGCCTGCGCGGTCGGCTGTCATGTGGTGGACATAGTCTCAAAGCCAGCGTTTCTGGAGAAGGTACGTGACAAGGGAGCGCAGTTTGAGCAGGATCTGCTCGCTCTTGGCAAAAAATACGGAGTCTTTGAGTCTGTAAGAGGCGAAGGTTTGCTGTTAGGCTGTGTGCTCGCTGACAAGTACAAGGGAAAATCCGCGGCTTTGCAGAAGCTTTGCTTCAAGCATAAACTGCTGGTACTGCTCGCAGGAGCTGATGTATTGCGTCTGGCGCCTCCGCTTAATATCAAAAAGCAGCATTTGAAAGAGGGACTTGTACTTCTTGAAAAGGCTTTAAACGATTTTACGCTGCAAAACTCATGAGAAAAAGCCAATCTCGTAATATCTCGCTATAGGCGCGTTAGCCTCTTACACATAAGCCTGCCATGGAGTGAAACTATGACAGGCTTGTACACTTCCATTTCAAATATAAAGGGGTGCCAAAACACAGCGATTTTTTTGAATATATCTTTGATATTTATTTTTGCCTGTTGTGTCCATTAGAGTAGATTTCATTTAGAATTTACATGTTTCACAGCATGTTCCGGAAAGAACAGATCGCCAGACCCTATTTTCTCCGCAGGTAACTCAAAATGGCACATAAACCTGATGTTCAGGTTGTAAACGAATCTGCGCAAAACAGTATAACTAACATATGGCGCAATGTTGTCCTCACGCGCCTTACTCTCATTCTTGCCTCACTGGGAGTTATAGTCGCGTTAAGCTTCGCTGTGATCTGGCATAACAATTTTCGGACTCATACTTATGAGCAGTCCATGTTCCAGGCCAGGATGTACATGGAACAGTTTAAGAATGATGTAAACAGATATGTGCTTCTGACTGGGATGCTTGAGGCCATGCTTCGCGATCAGAATGGGGTGATCCAGAACTTTCCTGTGCTCGCGCGTTTTATAGTAGATGGTAACCCGTATATCCGCAGTCTTCAGCTCGCTCCCAACGGTGTAGTCACAAATATCTATCCTGAACAAGGAAATCTCGCGGGTAAAATAGATCTGTTCTCTGATCCGGAACGACGCGGTGACGCGATAGCGTCGAGAGATTCTGGAAGAGTCATGGTCTCAGGTCCTGTCGAGCTTAAGCAGGGAGGGAAGGGTCTTATCATAAGACGCCCCATCTATCTAACCAATCTGCATGGGAGTCGCTATTTCTGGGGATTCGCAATCATAATTCTGGATCCAGTTAAGATCTTTGACAAAGCAGAATTGCGCGGCTCGCCAAGCTTTCAGTTTGAAGTGTGTTTTGACGTGCTTTTGCCGGGACAAAATAAATTTCAACAGGTCTTCGCCCATGGGCATCCAGATTTCTGGAAAGTAAGTATAAAAGAGGATTTTCTTGGTCGTACCTGGTTATTAAACCTATCGCCTGTATTGCATTTTGTACAGTTCTTCCCAACGGTAATGATCTTCATTGGAATATGGGTAGTATCAATTCTTATGGGAATTGTGCTCTCATACGCCTTCTTTTTGCGTAAAACGAGCAGGAAGCTCATTGAACTTAATAGCATGCTTCAACATATCTCAATCAGAGATCCTTTGACCGGACTTTTAAACCGCAGAGCTTTTTCCGAGAAAATTCATAAGTGGGCAGAGAATAATTACGATAGAAAAGCCTGCCTTGTTATTCTGGATATTGATGATTTCAAAAGATTTAACGATGTATACGGCCATAGCACTGGTGATCAGGTTCTGCGACATGTTTCAGATGAGCTGAAAAAACATTTTGGAAAAATGGGAATTGTCGCAAGAACTGGTGGTGACGAGTTCATGCTGTTTCTAAACCAAGGAGATCCTGAAAAATGGCTGTCAGAGCTTGACTGTTTCGCTACAGGTTGCCATGAATCATGCGCTGATAAGGTCAACCTCAAGATAGGCACATCTCTTGGGTGCGCGTTTTATCCTGAGGATTCCCGTGATATTCATACGCTCGCGTCAATGGCGGATATTGCGCTTTATCACACCAAGATCCATGGAAAGCGCGGGCTCTCGGTCTATAAAAAGACTATGTCACAGGAAAACAGGTTGAACCTTGGTTTCAATGTGGAAGATCTGTCGCGCAATATTCCGGCTGGAATTCTCATATACAAGGCTGACGAAGAGGAGAGGATCCTCTTTGCCTCTGAGAATCTATACAAGAATCTAGGGTTCTCCTCGTTAAATGAGTTCTTAAACGCCTATGGGAACAGCTTTAAGAAGTTTGTTTATCCTGATGATGTAAACAGAGTTGAAAGCGAAATCATAGAGCAGCAGGATCACAAAGAGAACGAGAATCTTGATTATGTGAGCTACCGCGTCACGGACAAGAACGGAGCTCCACATTATTTCATTGATGTCGGCAGGCTTCTTGAAAATCAGTACTTCGGCAAGGTTTATTTCGTGATCCTGCTTGAAATAACAAAACGCGCCGAGACTTATTTCAAAATGAAGTGCCCGGTTGAGTCGTGTCCGCTGATTAACAGTCCCGATGCCTAAAAGGCAGGGGATTCCTGGTTCGACAACCACTGCACCGCCTCCAAAGAATTGGCGTCTTACACGATTTCCCCAAGCGTGAATTACCGTGTGTTCCACGGTATTCTTTAGCTAAGTCGATTAGATCACGAAAGTTAGCAGTTGTCCGTCTTCAATTACTTGCGTAAATTCGGCGGACGCGCCTTATATCTCCGGCCCTGAAGGGCGGGGTTTTACGGCGCATTCGATAAAAAAGCCGGCTCCTTAGGTTTCAGGATCCGGCTTCGCGTTCATTTAAGACTAAGTTTATGGCCTTTCATAAGCCGCGGCGCGCTCAAAGACTCTGGTAATAAACTCCCTGTCCATTACCACGAAGTGTCCTTCTGATTTGGTGTCACGCATGATGTGATCAACCATAGCCGGAATGTCCTCGGCTTTGGCGCCCAGTTCTTTGAAGTTTAACGGTAATCCCATGGACCCCCAGAGCGCGCGCAAGGCGGCGATGCCGGCTTTGGCGACTCTCTCAGGATGCGCGTAGTCAGGCTCAATTCCAAAGACATTACTGCCAAATCTCGCAAAGCGCGCGATGTCATGGCTCATCACGCAGTCCATCCAGGCCGGCATCACCACGGATAGTCCCGCGCCGTGGGCGCAGTCGTACATCGCCGAGAGCTCCATCTCAAGATGGTGGCTTCCCCAGTCCTGCTCTCTGTCTACGCCAAGGATGTTGTTGTGGGCTACCATCGATGCCCACATGATGTTGGCGCGTACCTGATAGTCATTCGGATCTTCAAGTACTCTTGGAATGAGTCCTGCCATGGTTCTGAGCACCGACTCGCACATCTCGTCGGTAAGCTCTACATCAGGAGTATTGGTGAAATAGCGCTCCATGACATGGCACATGATGTCACAGCATCCGCAGGCGGTCTGGTAGGCCGGAAGCGTGGTCTGAAGCTTGGGATCCATGATTGAGAAGGTAGCTACGTTCTGCGGGTAATTGGAGCCTTTCTTGCGGACTACTCCGTCAATGACTTTGTTGATTACGCTGCTGTTTGAGCCCTCAGATCCGGCCGCGGCAATGGTAGGAATGGTTCCAAGCGGCAGATGGGCAGAGGGCTTGCTTTTACCGCAATAAAAGTCCCAGAAATCACCATCATAAGGCACTCCGTTGCAGATGGCCTTGGCGCTGTCAAGGACACTGCCGCCGCCTACGGCAAGCACCATATCAAGCTTCTCCCTGCGGCAGAGATCTATGCCTTCATATACAAGCTCGGCTCTGGGGTTTGGCTGTACTCCGCCAAGACGGGTGTGGTAGATGCCGGCGCGGTCAAGCGATTTCTCAACTCTGTCTATAAGTCCAGAGCGTATAGCGCTGCCGCCGCCGAAGTGGATGAGGACTCTGGTGCCGCCGTGTTTTTTACACATCTCTCCGGCCTTGTCCTCAACATCATGCCCGAAAAGAAAATCCGTGGGTCTGCAGAAACTGAAATCAAGCATTTGACAACTGCCTTGTTAATTCTTCCCTGATCTCCGAAACAAGAGAGCGGTATTCCTCATCTGACAGGATCTTTTGGGGAACGCTGTCAGAGAACGGGGCTCCCCACTGAGGACCATCCTTGCGCTTTGGAACAATATGCACATGCAGATGCGGCACAAGATCGCCATATATGGCGTAATTTATCTTGTCGGGGTGAAAGAGCGTCATCAGCGTCTTTGAAACCATCCTCAGCTCATTAGAGAATAACCTGTATTCATCATCAGTGAGCTGGCTTAGATCAACTTTGTGATCATTGAACTTAAGCACGCAGCGTCCGCGGTTTTTCTGATCTCGGAACAGATAGAGAGTTGAGGATTTGAGTTTCATGATCTCAATCATGAGATCTTTTCTGCGCTGGTCATCTCTGCAATAGAAACAATTGGGATCTTTGGTAGTCATAGCGGCATTTCTCCTTGCTTTTATTAATTTACTGGGATCATGGAGCCATGTCGGAATTAGCGCAAGCGTTTGTGCGCTGATTTGAGCTTTAGGGCAGATTAAGTTTTATCTGCCATGAGCGTATTAAGAGAGCTCCTCTAATCTTTTTAGAACTTCAAAACTGGCGCATTCTGTAGTCTTTATCAAGATCGATCATGTTAAGCAGAATAGAGGCAAATTGCGGGTCAAACTGGTGTCCTGAGCCCTTGGCTATCTGCTCGCGCACCACCTCCTGAGGCAGACAGTCGCGGTAGCTGCGTTTTGATGTCATGGCGTCGTAGGCGTCGGCTATGCCGATTATCCTTGCCTGTCTTGGGATCTCCTCGCCCTTAAGCCCGTCAGGGTAGCCTTTGCCGTCATAGCGCTCGTGATGGTAATGGGCAGCGTAGCTTAACTCAGGAAAATCCTTGATATAAGACAGGATTTTGGCACCTATTATGGTATGCTCCTTCATCTGCTCGTATTCCTCGTCAGACAGTCCCGAGGTTTTGCCTATGATGGTAATAGGGATCCCGATCTTGCCTATGTCGTGCAACAGGCCTGAGTAATAAATAGAGTTCTGGTATTCCCTGCTGTCTCCACTTATCTTTGAGATAGTCCTTGAGTAGTCGGCGACTCTCACCGAATGGCCGCTGGTATAGGGATCCTTGGCATCGATGGTGTTGGCAAGAGCCAGTATGGTTTCATTGAAAAGCCTGATATTGGATTTAAGCCGCTCGGTTGCCAGAGCGGTCTGGCGTTCTACCTCAAGGCTCAGGTTTTTATTTAGGTAGGCAAGACGCAACTGGCGCTGCACGCGCAATGAGATCACGTCAGGTGAAAATGGCTTGTGGATGAAATCGGTGGTCCCTGTGCGGAAAGCCTCGGCCTCAAGCTCCTGAGAGACGGTAGCCGACATCATGATCACCGGCACGTTGTTGCCAGCTGGCAGTGCGCGCAGGCGTTTTAGAGTTTCAAGTCCGTCTATGCCCGGCATAACCATGTCAAGCAACACCAGATCCACAGGGTGACTTGAGATGAAATCAAGCCCCTCAAGACCGGTCTTTGCGCTGAATACTCCGGATCCATCTGACAGACAGCCTGAGAGGATCCTGGTTACGATTTTCTGGGAAACATGATCATCGTCAATGATGAGTATGTTTACGTTTTTGAGGTGTTCGTTCATCTTTTAGTGCCTGAAAAGCGCGTATGGGATGAGACTTTTCCAGCCATCATTCTTTTAACTATGTTTAACGGCATTTTGACACGCGCCATTTAAGAAATGGAATGTCCGGTCTGTGAGAATGTGACCTGACAGAGCAAATACGCCTGATTTTTTTGAACCTGTGTTAAGCCCAGAGGATTTAGCGCGTGAAATATATCTTGGAAATCCTTTGACTATTCTGACAACTCTAAAAAGGAGAATATTTTTTGTTGCAATAATATGTATTCTTATTATAATGAAAACCACAGACAGCAGATATAGTCTGTAGACACAAGTGATTTATATAAAAAGAGACACAAGGAGATCTGCCATGATCGCGACAGCTCTTTATACAAATAACGCAAATAGCTCTGATAAAAACGCTTTTAATTTCAGGCAGGCCTTAAAGGATCGCTTTGAGAGGCGTCAGAGAGAGCTTGGGATCAGTGATTATCAGCTGTTGCGCTCGTTTGGCATCAGATCCATCCCGGGAGCACTTCTTGCCTTGCGCCGTTTCCATCGTGATGGTTTTATAGACGAGCGCATGCGCATGCTGTTGCAGCGCAGGCTTGGCATCAGCGATGGCGAGTTCTCATCGCTGCTCGGCAGATTTTTCCCGGAAGCCTACGCTGACAGAGACTGCTTTTTTGGAAATCTCGGTATTTTCCTTAAGCGCTCAAATGAGATTTTAAAACTGCCTGCCTATTCAAACGTGGTTTTCTATGGCGCCTCTGTCCCGGCGCAACGCGGCAGTGTTCAGGTGAGTGTAGGCGAGCTTTTGTCTTTATATAAAAACGGTGAGTGGGTAATACGCTATGGTCCTGGAATAGCTTTTGTCTATAAGCTTTCCGGTGAATTTTCAGATGACATTATGCTCGCTGAGGCTATGACCGCTGATGGAAGAGTTGTCCGCGTCACCATACACAACGCTCAGGCGTTGATGAAAGCGTACTTAAGCACCCACGCGCGCTTTTGTATGGGGCAGTCATCCTGGACAGTAAGATCGCTTGTAAGGATGCTCAGAGGAGAGAGCGGAGTGAGCTTCTGACCTTTTTTACAGGATACGAATAACCCC
>SFGV01000027.1 GCA_004557545.1 Succinatimonas hippei | reverse complement strand
ATAATGATAGTAATATTTAGCAAATATTAGGATTTTGAGATGGAAGAGAGAAAAGCCGGATCCAGTTTTTCCTTTAGAAAATCAAGAGCGATAGAACTGGCATGCCCAATATCGCCTATCTGTGTAAGTCTTATGGTGAAGGGGCCGGCTATCTTTGGATCATGGCGCATCTGCCTAGTGAAGCTTTTCCATAATTCTTTAAGCTCCTGTGGGGTTTTTGCCCCGCCAAGCTGCTGATCAAAAAATTCTTCATTGATCTGTCTGGCCTCATCGGGAGTTATAAGTTTGTACTTTTGCAGGTCTTTTGAAATTGAACTTAGTTTCTCGAGATCATGCTCATGGCGGTAGCTTAGAAAGTAAAGCCTGTAAATAAGACGGTTCTTAAGACCATGCCGGACTTTTGAAAGATCTTCGAGCGCTGCTTTGGCGTTGTTTACGCGCAGATTAAGTTTTGCTCTGACAATTCTCGAGGCTTCCGCAGCCTGATGCGAGAATTTTTCGGCCTGATCAAGAAAACTGCGCGTTAACTCGTATTTACCTATGTTAAACGATGCCTTTGCCCCCACAAACAGAGCCCGAAGTGGCAGATCTTCAACGTCACCACTCTGATTGAGAAGTTCGACGGTTTTTTCATAGTTTCCTTCCTCATAAGCAAGGTAAGCCGCGTTCTGCAACTGATCCTGCTTTTTAAGACTGCGGGTTCTGAACCAGCGGGCCGTACCATGAGGAATTGACAGGAGATGTCTGATAAGTGACAGCAGCAGATAGCAAATGGTAAGAAAAAGAGCCAGTACAATTACAGCAGTCGTAACAGAGGTTTCGATTATGTAACTGCCGATCACTATGTGAACAAAACCCTGAGAGTCAGAGAGCATCGGCCCTAGAATTACCGCGCCGCAGACTACAGCCAGAAATACAATAAAGCGGATCATTTGTTGCTTCCTCCGGATGCCTGCGGGGTCTGATTGTCAGAAACTTTATTCTCAGTCTCTCCTGTACGCAGAAGCCCAAGACGCTTGCGCGCTATCTCGCGGAACATTGAATAACTGGACAGAACGCTCGGAGCGTCCACTGTAATGGTATTGGCGGATATTGAATCAAGGGCATTGAGATTTGCCTTAACGGTTTCAGATGAGCTGTCAAAATAGCCTGAAATAAGATCACGCGCCTGCTGGATATTATTGTGATACGCGACCTGATCTCCCTGATAGAGAGACTGTTTGGCAAGCAATATCAGTGAACGTATATTCTGCTTTAAGGTTCCGGTCTGTTCTGGAGACAGGAAATTATTGACCACCTTGTCATCGCGGCGATGGATTTCTATAAATCTTGAGATAAAGCGCTCAAATGAATTTTTAAGATTGTCCTTCCAGCCAAGATTGTCAGCCTCAGTTTTTTCAGGGTCAGCCTTCTCTTCTCTCGCCATGTCATGAACCGGCATGGAGTCAATGTTTGAATACACACTGTCAAGCTTAAAGCTTATCCCGCGGCGGTCTACGCCCGGAATCCCCGAAAGCTTCAGCGTATCTGAGCTTATGGCCTTGCGGACATTTATGACATCGGGATCCTCTATCCCCTCAAGCATTGAGTCCGCGTCTTTCAGACACCACATGGCAGAGGTTAGATCGTCAGAAAACACAGCCATGCGAAAAGCGCTACTGACCAGAAAATATGCCTGAGCGATTTTCCAGTCATCGGGGTTACGCTCCTCGTAGCGTTTGAGTCTGTCGTTTGCTGAGGAGAGTGAGTCTTCCGCCGTTTTAAGGCGTTTCTCAAGAGCTTCAAGCGAACCTTTTAGTGAACTGGCGTTTTTCTGAAGTTCTGAATTTGCCGCCAGCAGTTCATCAATTCTTGTCCCCTGTGCTGAGAAAGCGTCAAGCACCTTATTTGCGCGGACACTGCTTTGTTCTGAGGACAGTCTTAACGCGTCGGAAGCAGATATGGTCTTTGAGAGGTTCTGGCTGAAATATACAGTCCCGCCAACGCACGCTGCTATCGCGATTAGTGTCAGTACACCAAGAAAGCTGGTGCGTGAGCGCAGTGATTTTATATCCCTCTCAAGCAGGGTTTCACGTAATGCTACTGGCGTGGCGGCAAGGCTCACGGCATCACTCTTCTTCGCTCCGGACGCTTCCTTTGAGACATCAGAGAGCTCGCTATTTCCGGCCTTTTCCTCATCTCTTAGAATTTTTGCCTGCTCCTCAATCGCCTGTACTTCAGCGTTTAGCTTAGCTATGCGCTCCTGCTCGCTTGAGGCACCGGATTCGTTTTGTAATGATGATGTCTGGACCTTTCCCTGTTTCATCTCTGGCATCGCCGAAGACTCCCTGCTTGTACGGAAAATATTGAGCCAATCTTAGCACGAACCCATAATCAGAACTGTTTTAAAACTAACAGCGCTACGCTGTGAAAATGCGTGACATGCTAAAATCATAAAAAGTCAGTTTTCTGAGAGTCCTTCGGGGTAATACATGGCATCAGCGTTAAAGACGGATTTTGAGTTCAGACTCAATCGTCTAGACGCGCACGATGCGATGCGTTTGTCGCGAGCGCGTACCGTAATGCCAGAGCATATACGCGATATCTTCTCCCTCGTGCCTCTGCTCCTTCATTACAATACCCCCAAAATTCCGGGCTGGCGCCCAGGCGAAGTGCCATATGGCATTGATCTGTTTAGCCCAGATGAGCGTCAGCGGGAATGGGTAAAAGCAATGGGAGCGGATCCTGATGAGCAAACCCATGGCGAGTATACAATTGCGGCGCTCTATGCCATGGGGAGTACATCGTCGATAGGTCAGGGTACACACTCGGATCTTGATATATGGGTCTGCATCTGCGCCGGTATGCCACAGCGTGAGACCGAGGCCTTGCGTGCGAAATGTCATTTCATATCAGTCTTTTGCAAGACCATGGGAGCGGACGTCAATCTGTTCGTAACGCCTGAAGACCGTTTTTTGAAAGGCGCTCACGGGACTTTGGATACAGAGGACTGCGGTAGCGCCCAGAGTCTGTTTTTGCTTGATGAGTTTTACCGCAGCTCGGTGAGGATCTGCGGGAGGCGCATTGTCTGGTATGTGGTCTCACCTGACGAGGAGCATCAGGACTATGAGGGGACTGTAAAAAATTTCTATTCATCTGGGCTTATAAAAAAAGACGAATGGATAGATTTCGGACCGATAGAGCGGGCTTCGCCTGATGAGTATTTCGGGTCAGGACTATGGCTTTTGTACAAGGGAGTAGATTCGCCATTTAAAGCGGTCCTTAAAATTACGCTGATGGAAGCGTATGCCTATGAGTATCCGTCGACATCACTGGTCTCAAGTGAATTCAAAAGACGTTTTTGGAACTGCACCAAAGGGGCTCTTGCCACCGATTCCTACTATCTTATGTTTAAAAAAGTATGCAGGTACCTGATTTCCCGTGGCGACAGCACGAGACTTGAGCTGATGCGGCGTTGCTTTTATATAAAAATACACGAAGCGGTGCTTTCGTTAAATGAAACAATGCCTGAGCGCAGAATGCGACTTCGTCTGGCCGCTAGACTAGCCAGAATTTTCAGATGGACACCTGACATAATAAAACTCCTTGGTGGAACACGTGAGTGGACCCCGGCTCTGGTGGTAAAGGCTTCTGCAAACTTGTTCTCGTCATATATAGCAAGTTACAGGGCTCTGCTGTCGTTTTCCATAAGCCATGGCATCGAATACGCCATAACATCAGATGACGCAGGGGTTCTTTCCCGCAGGCTGT
Source organism: Succinatimonas hippei (assembly GCA_004557545.1). Classification (GTDB taxonomy): domain Bacteria; phylum Pseudomonadota; class Gammaproteobacteria; order Enterobacterales; family Succinivibrionaceae; genus Succinivibrio; species Succinivibrio hippei_A. The sequence goes on along the minus strand of SFGV01000027.1, from coordinate 58,498 downwards.
ACGCGGTTTATGACAGCTACGAAGGAAAGGTGATCCCTGTAAGACGGGTATTCTCGTCGGATCCCGCGCAACGCTCTCTGGTTTTTGTCAAAACAGGGAAAGAAAGCCTGTGCCGGTATGGCTGGCATGTATACGCCTGCTCTGATCAGGCAGTTGATCTTTTGTCATCTCCTGAAATTCATTTTTCAGAGCGGATCACTCAGGCGGTTTTGTGGTGTGTAATGAGCGGTTTTCTGACTAATGAAACCAGAATCTTCTGCAGAGGACAGACTGGTCAGATCGATTCTGGCCGGATAAGAAAGCTTGCCTCTTCTCTAAAAAGATATCTGCCGGATCTTTTGCGCCCGGTCTCGCTGGCCGCTCTGAGACAGACCCGCAGGGTACGTGACTGCATAATTGTGGTTAACTTTGAGCATGACGCCACCTGGGACAGGGACTTTATGCAGTCAGACGAAGATGATGCCCTCAATTACGGGCCGCTTAACCGTTGTCTTGTCGGATCGCAGGAGCTCATCACATTCAATACCTGGGGAGAGATTAACTGTCAGAGCTTCCAGGATGGAGCTGAAGGATTAGTAGATATGCTCGCCTATCTTACGAGACTTTCAACTATAGGCGGCGCGGATGACAGACTGATGAGAAGAGTACGGATTTGCTCATTTTCCCGAAATCAGAGCGAAAGCATTCGCCACGGCGTGAAAGATATCCTGCGTGAGCTAGACTGGTGCTCGGTTGAAAACGGACTGTCATTTAATTTCTCGATCGGAGGAAATTCATATACGGCAAAGTCCAATGGCCAGCGCGGGGTGTCAATCATACGCCGGGAGCCTTTCGGAAGCGGTGATATCGATATAACCGTGCTTACAAGGTTTGGTATGAGACCAGAGTACGCGTTGCAGGTTCCTCCATCAGTGGAGAACGCCGCTTCAGTAGGAATACGACAGTATTTCTTCCAGCAGCGTTCCAGACACAAATGGGACATATATGTTGCAAACGAGCGTAATGAGATAAGCATATTCCGCTCTTACAAGGGATCGCGCACGGAGCTTGTAAATTCTATAAACCGTTTTTACACCAGACAGACTGAGGATGGCGATGTATCTCAGGTTCGTTTTAATCTGCCTCAATATTTCGTCATAAGCAGGGATCATGGATCTGTCCATCCGTTCACCATAAGTCAGCTCTGATCTGGTCATTTGTATTGCGCTTTTCAATAAAAACCACACATTGTCTTAGAATGGCGTATGCGCTCGCAGTCACATTTCAGAGCGAATATAATTTTTAGTTATGCGGATAAACCGCGCAGTTTGGAGAGCCCCTTATGAGCAGAATATACGCGCTCTTATCTCTTGCCATCATGCTAGCGATCGGCGGGTGCGGACTTAAGGGTCCGCTGTATCTTCCGCCTGAGAGCGGAAATAACGCAAAACAGGCAGATCAGGGACAACAGGACAATACCGCGGTTCAGACGGAAGCAAGGAACCAAAGCTCTTCTTCAACAAAAGGCGCGACTGAGCCTTAACCGGAAATGAAAGATGGACTATTTCAATTATAAAGACGGGCAGCTGTATGCCGAGGACATAAAGGTAACCGATCTGACCTTAAGATACGGCACTCCGCTGTACATATATTCAAGAGCCACACTGGAACGTCATTACAAGGCGTTTGAGCGGGCGCTGAAAGCGCATAATCACCTTATTTGCTACAGTGTGAAGTCAAACAGCAATCTGGCGGTTATCGCGCTTATGGCTTCGTTGGGCTCAGGCTTTGATGTGGTTTCAGAGGGTGAACTGCGCCGGGTCAAGGCTGCCGGAGGTGATACTCACAGGGTTGTTTTCTCCGGGGTTGGTAAAACCCGTGAGGAAATCGCATACGCACTGAATGAACGTATACGTTGCATTAATGTCGAGTCAGAAGAAGAGCTGCTTGTCGTAAGTGAAGAGGCAAAAAAAGCCGGAGTGGTCGCACCGGTAGCGTTGCGTATAAATCCTGATGTAGACGCCAGAACTCTGCCTGCGATATCCACAGGACTTCGCAGCAATAAATTTGGGATCTGGAGGGAGGATGCGCTACGTCTGTATAAGCGCATCGCGTCAGATCCAAATCTTAAGGCGGCGGGACTTGATTGCCATATAGGCTCCCAGATGACTTCATCAGTTCCTATACTTGAGGCGGCCGATATCATGATAGATATATACAAAGAGCTGCTGTCTGAGGGAATAAAAGTCGATCATATAGATTTAGGTGGCGGTCTTGGAGTCACCTATGATGAGGAGCAGCCTCCTTCACCTGATGATTTCTTCAGCGGGATCATAGAAAAATTCTCTGATCTAGATTGTGAAATTTATATTGAGCCCGGACGAGCCATGGTGGCAAATGCCGGTGTTCTATGTTGCAAAGTGCTCTATCAGAAGGATAACGGCAGCAAGCATTTTGTTATAACCGATGGCTCCATGAGTGACCTCATAAGACCAGCTCTTTATGGGGCGCATATGACTATCGAGAACGCGACATTACGCAAGAGTGATGTCCTGCGTAAATGTGATGTCGTCGGACCGGTATGCGAAAGCGATGACTTCCTGGGCAAGGATCGAATGCTGGCCGTACGCAATTCAGACATTCTGGTGGTCAGGGGCGCAGGCGCGTATGGCAGCAGTATGTCATCGTGCTATAACAGCAGGAGACTTTGCGCTGAGATAATGGTGTCAGGCGATCGCGCAAACGTGGTACGCCGTCGTCAGGAATTCAGTCAGATGTGGGAAAACGAGGCACTGGCGGACTGATCATGTTGCTTAAATTTACCAAGATGCATGGGATCGGAAACGACTTTATGGTCGTTAACGCCGTAACCCAGAAGGTGTTTTTCAGCCCGGAACTGATTGCCAGGCTCGCGGACCGTCACTTCGGAGTCGGCTTTGATCAGTTGCTTGTCGTTGAGCCGCCATACGATCCTGAAGTTGACTTCCATTACAGGATCTTCAATGCCGATGGTTCCGAGGTGCAGATGTGCGGAAACGGAGCGCGCTGTTTTGCGAGATTTGTTCTGGACCATGGCCTGACATCCAAAAAAGAGATCTCGGTTTCCACCATGCGCGGCAGATTGAAGCTCAAGGTGTCCGATGAAGGCAGTGTGACAGTAAATATGGGAACTCCCGATTTCAGACCATCAGCTTTGCCATTTTCAGCCTCTGAAAAAGCAAAGAGCTACAGCCTGACGCTTAAATCAGGACAGAAAATTGAAGGCGGCGCCGTCTCCATGGGTAATCCGCATTTTGTGACTTTCTGGGATGATGTCAAAGGAGCCCCTGTTGAAACCCTGGGACCTGAGCTTGAGTCCCATCAGGATTTCCCTGAGAGGGTAAACGTCGGGTTTGCCTCTGTAACCGGTCCGCATTCACTTGATCTCAGGGTATACGAGCGTGGTTGCGGAGAAACGCTTGCCTGCGGCAGTGGCGCCTGTGCGGCCGTATGTGTGGCAATTGCTCAGGGGCGGGTTCAGCCGGGAGCCGTCAGTGTAGATCTCAAGGGCGGTCGTCTTAAGATCTCATGGGATGGCAAGTCCGGATCGCCTGTATATCTTTCAGGACCAGCCGAACGTGTCTATGAAGGAAGCATTGCTATCTGATGGATGAGCTGAAATCGGCTGTCGATGCTTTTTGCGCGTATCTTTCAGGAGAAAGATTCTGTAGCACCATGACGGTGATTTCATATAAGCGGGCGCTTGAAAAGGCTGTGGCGGCGCTTCATTCAGAGTTCCCGGATATTACAAGCTGGAAGGATGTCGGGGAAAGACAGATGCGGGTCATAGCCAGAGAGCTTAACTTCGGCGCGGAGGCAAAAGAATTATCCAGCGCGACCGTAGCGCATGATTTGTACGCCCTGAACAGTTTTCTTTCCTATATGGTAATGAAAGGAAGACTACCGGTGTCTCCAAAAGACGCGGTGAAAGCGCCGAGGGTAAAAAGGCCTTTGCCCAGAGTCCTAACCATGTCAGAGGTTGAAGAACTGCTCTCAGTCAAACCGCGTACAGACCTTGAGGTGAGGGATCTGGCAATTGCTGAGCTCTTCTTTTCCTCTGGATTGCGATTAAGCGAGCTAATCGGTCTTGATCTTGATGATTACAGCGCAATTGACCGTGAGGTAAGGGTACGCAGGGGAAAGGGCGGAAAGGATCGTGTGGTTCCGGTAGGCTCGCGCGCTATAGCAAGACTGGGCTCGTATCTTGCGATAAGGGACAAATTCAAGCCCTCAGACAAAGCGCTTTTTTTAAGCCGTATGGGGAAGAGGCTTACAGGTCGCGCCGTAGAACAGAATCTTAAGAAGCTGGCAGGGCGCGCGGGGCTTAACGCTAACGTATTTCCTCATAAATTGCGCCACTCCTTTGCCACACAGCTCGTTGAGCACGGCGCTGACCTCAGATCAGTTCAGGAAATGCTGGGACATGCCAGTCTCGCGGCTACCGAAATTTATACCAATCTTGATTTTGAGCATCTGAAGAAGGTTTATGAAAGATCCCATCCGCGGGCAAAGCGAAAGGACGGGGAGGATCAGGATTGATTTTTTTCAAAAGCATAAGGAAGGTGCGCGCGATTTCATTTGATCTTGACGACACTCTGTATGACAACCAGCCAGTTATCACCAGCGCCGAAAAGCGTTTTTCCCTATACCTTAAAAATCATTTCGCTCTTCCTGATGTTGTTGCAGATCCGGTATTTTGGCGAACTTATAGTGATGACTGCATAAGGAGATACCCTCAGCTGGATAATGACGTAACCAGACTGCGTGAGGTTATGCTCGTCAGGGCCCTTAAAGATCTGGGTCATCCCATTGACGAAGGTATGGCAAAACAGCTTACCGCCTATTTCATCAAAATCAGATCACAAATCGTTGTCCCTAAAAGCTCATTTGAGCTATTGTCAGAGCTTCATGCTCGCTATCCGATGGCGTGTCTTTCAAACGGTAACTCTGATATAAATCAGGACGGACTTGCCGGTTATTTTGATTATGACCTGCGCCCCAGTGTCGACGGATGCCGGTGCAAGCCAAACCAGGATCTTTTTGTGCATTTCGCAAGGCTTGCCGGTGTAAAACCCTGTGAGGTTTTGCATGTCGGAGATGATCCTTTTACGGATGTTTACGGCGCGGTCGCGGCAGGATGCCAGTGTGCCTGGCTTGAGCGCGGGATCGCAGGAAAAACCTCAGGGACGGATTGTTTGAGAATTCTGCCGGAGGTCCAGCTGTCATCGCTTGAGGAATTGAGGCAATTGCTTTTTTGATTTGGGGAATACTTTGGAACGCGACTTTCTTTTAAAGGATCTAAATGAAGCGCAGCGCGAGGCAGTATCAGCGCCACGTGGCAACATGCTGATAATTGCCGGCGCGGGTACTGGCAAAACGAGGGTTTTGGTTTCCAGAATCGCCTGGCTTACCGGAATAGAGCAGATATCGCCGCGCAATATACTCGCCATGACCTTTACAAACAAAGCGGCTGCTGAAATGCGTGATCGAGTTGGGGCGATCATGGCAGGTACTGATATGCGAGCGATGTGGGTTAGCACTTTTCACTCGGCCTGCCTTAGGATCATGCGCCAGCACGTGAGAAGGTGCGGTCTCTCTCCGGATTTTACGGTTATTGACACTGCTGGGCAGAAGCAGCTGGTAAAACGCATTGAACAGGATCTGAAAATCAGCACTACTGACTTCAAGCCGGCCCAGGTAGCCTCGGGAATCAGCCGCCTTAAAGAACAGGGCAGAAGATCTGACAAAATCTCGGATATTAAATACAAAGACGAATTCAGTCTTGTTGTGCAGAAGATCTATCCGGTTTACGAGCTGACCTGCGAGAGAGAAAACATAGTCGATTTTTCTGAAATCATTTTGCGTACGGTTGAGACACTCAGACGTGATGAGGAATTGCGGGGGCTGTTAAACCGCCATTTTACAGAGATCCTTGTAGATGAGTTTCAGGACACCAGTCCGCTGCAATATGAACTGCTTGAGCTTATGCGCGGACCGCAGGGTCATGTCTGGGCTGTGGGGGATGATGATCAGTCAATTTATGGCTGGCGCGGCGCGGATTACAGAAATATGGAGAATTTCCTGAAAGATTTTCCTGATGTGCATAAGGTCGCGCTAACCAGAAATTACCGTTCGGGACAGTACATACTTGATACTGCCAATGCACTTATAGACAACAACAGCAAACGCCTTGTCGACAAGCATCTTATGTCCAATACGGGCAAAGGAGAGCGGGTAACCATAGTGCAGCAGTCAAACCAGACTTTTGAAGCCAACTATGTCGTGATGAGCATAAAACAGCTCTTGAACAAAGGGGTCAGTCCCTCTGAAATAGCGATCCTCTATCGCAATAACAGCCTTTCCCAGACTATTGAAGGTGAGCTGGCGTCAAACGGGATCCGCTATACCGTGTACGGCGGCCTTAAATTTTTTGAGCGAGCCGAAATTAATGACGCGGCCGCGTATCTTACGGTCCTGTTCAACCCTAAAAATGATACGGCACTGCTACGTATCATAAATACTCCATCGCGCAAGATAGGCCCCAAGGTGGTAACACAATTGCGCAGTATTGCCCGTGAGCGTAAATGCTCGGTATACGAAGCCCTGAAGCTGGCTGTTGAATACGGTTCAAAAAAAGAATCGCCCGCAGTGCTGAAAACTCTGGCCCGTAAGGTCTCCGGAGTGTTTGATCTTATCGAGACTGTCAAATCTGATATAGAAAGTTTCGATTCCTTACACGAGTGTGTTGATTATGTAATAAATAAAACCGGGTTGATGGACTATTACAAACTTAAAGATGAAAAGGAAGGCCGGGGCAAATTAGATAACCAGCGTCAGGAGAACCTGGGTGAACTTGTTAATATAGCAGCTAATTTTGAAGAGACACATCCTGATGAGGCGGCAAAACCTATGAATGAGGCTCTGCTTGAATTTTTATCAAGTGTGGCGCTGGCCGCGTCAACTGAGCTTACTGAAAACGGAAATGGCAACTCACCTGAAGAAGCTGTAAATCTGATGACCATACATGCATCAAAGGGATTAGAGTTCCGTGATGTTTTCGTAATAGGTTTTGAGAACGGTATTCTGCCTTCACCTTACGCCGAGAAGCAAATCAGTCAGGATGAGGAGCGCAGACTTGCTTATGTCGCAATAACCAGAGCAAGGAAACATCTGTGGCTTACATTCTGTTCCAGACGCATGGTGTACGGACGGACTGATCCTACGGGACCAAGCCCGTTCCTGCACGAAATAATATCGTCTTTTAGCGGAATCAAGCCTGCAAAGCGCCCGTTTGAGGTCTTCTTGTGAAGTCGGTTTTATCCGGGAAAAGAGCTTCACAGCTGTTGCGATGTAAATAATTAGTGGCTAAAATACAAATGGTCTGCCGCGTGTGCGCGTGACAGATATCTCCGGTGGCTGTGCCTGTGTGGAGATAAAAGGCGGGAGCCGGCACTCCCGGATTCAGCTGGTTAGCTCCGGCTGGAATGCCAAGTTGTGAACACCTAATCAGGTGTCGGTCAATTTTTCCCTGACGGCTTTATCAAAACCACAGATTTATATCTGGGCAATAGCGAGATCATATTTTAAACTGGCCTTAGGTACTCTGCCGCATTCTCCGTGCGACGACAAGGCCCCATGGATAATCTAGATCATCATGAATCTAAATGAACTCAAAAACACACCAGTTTCAGAGCTGGTGGAAATGTGCGAACAAAACGGCATTGAAAACACTGCCCGTCTAAGCAAAAAGGAAATTATTTTCCAGATCCTCAAGTCATGCGCCAAAAACGGAGAGGATATTTACGGTGATGGCGTTATTGAGATCCTGCCCGATGGCTTCGGATTCCTGCGCAGCGCCGACAGTTCGTACCTTGCAGGCCCCGATGACATTTATGTCTCGCCAAGCCAGGTAAGGCGTTTCAATCTCCGTACCGGTGATTCCATTTCGGGAAAAATCCGTCCGCCCAAGGAAGGTGAACGCTATTTTGCTTTACTGAAAGTAGACACAGTTAACTTCGACAAGCCAGAAAACTCCCGCAACAAGATCCTTTTTGAAAACCTTACCCCGCTTTTCGCGACCTCACGTCTGCGTCTGGAGCTTGGCAATGGCTCAAAGGAAGATTTAACGGCCCGTGTCATTGATCTTGTGGCGCCCATAGGACGTGGTCAGCGTGGACTTATAGTCGCGCCTCCTAAAGCCGGCAAAACCATGCTGCTACAGAACGTGGCGCACTCCATCTCCACAAGATATCCTGAATGCATACTCATAGTTTTGCTCATAGATGAGCGACCTGAGGAAGTTACTGAGATGAAGCGCATGGTGAAGGGGGAGGTTGTGGCCTCTACCTTCGATGAGCCGGCCTCACGCCATGTTCAGGTTGCCGAGATGGTGATTGAAAAAGCGAAACGTCTCGTTGAGCACAAACGGGATGTCGTTATTCTGATGGATTCCATCACTCGTCTGGCACGCGCTTACAACACGGTGATCCCTTCATCAGGCAAGGTGCTTACAGGTGGTGTTGACGCCAACGCGTTACAACGCCCCAAACGCCTGTTCGGCGCGGCGCGTAACGTTGAGGAAGGCGGGTCTCTGACAATTATCGCCACGGCTCTTATTGATACCGGATCCAAGATGGACGAGGTTATTTACGAGGAGTTCAAGGGAACCGGTAACATGGAGCTTCAGCTCTCACGCAAGATAGCTGAAAAGCGCGTGTATCCGGCCATTGACGTGACCAAGTCGGGCACCCGTCGTGAGGAACTACTTACGACCCCGGATGAACTTTCCAAAATGTGGGTATTGCGTAAATTCCTGCATCCTATGGGTGAAATCGAGGCTATGGAATTCCTCATTGATAAACTGTCCATGACAAAGACCAATGCCGAATTCTTTGACGCGATGAAACGTGTCTGATAAAAAACTGTGAAATTTGGAGGCCCGGTCAGACTAGTCTGCCGGGCCTTGCTGTAAGCAAGATCCGCACCGCGGGGCTATAATGCGCGCACGGGCGGTCAATTGTTAGCCGGAAAGGATAGAGATCATCCATCTTACATGGCGCGGACAGGCTCTGCCGGAGTCAGTCCTAATGACGCGCGATTAATTTCAACTCTAAATCCAGAATAGCTGGTTTTGTCCGGGAATTATTTTCGACATGATAAATGTGCTACTTCTTTGTGGCGGTGATGGCGCCGAGCATTCAATATCTCTGATTTCGGCAGATTATGCCGAAAAGAAACTGCGTGAAAACCGCGATCTCAATGTGCTGCGAGCCACGGTTCATGATCATGGGTTTGTTCTCTCAGATGGCAGCCGCGGTTATTTCGCTGATGGAGGCGTATTTTCCCATAATGGCGAAAAATACAAAGTTGACTGTGTGGTGCCGGTAATTCACGGTGTCCCAGGAGAGACAGGCGATCTGCAGTCTTTTCTTTCAATACTGGGGATCCCTTTTATAGGCTGTGGCAGTGAGGCTTCTCGTAACTGCTTTAACAAGATAACCACCAAACTTTATCTTTCGGCGCTGGGGATCCCAAATACTCCGTATACCATGATCTCAACGGAGAACGATGAAGGGAAAAAGAAAGCGCTTGAATTTTTTGATCGTTATAAAAACGTGTATGTTAAAGCAGCATCTCAGGGATCTTCCGTTGGTTGTTATCACGTGTCTGAGCGCAATGAGCTGTTAGACAAATTACATGAGGCCTTCGGCTTTAGCTCAGAGGTCATAATCGAAAAAAATATTGTGCACCGTGAGCTTGAGGTAGCGGCGTATGAGATGGACGGCAGGCTTAATGTCGCGGGACCCGGTGAGATCATAATGCCGGACAATGTCTTTTATACTTATGAGGAAAAATACTCAAAAGACAGTGGAACCGTCACCACTGTAGAGCCTAAAGGACTATCGGATAAAGACATTGAGACCATATGCGAATATGCGCGCCGTGCCTTTATCGGGCTGAAACTCAGAGATCTTTCGCGTATTGATTTCTTCTTAAGCCCTGACGAAGGGGTGCTTATCAATGAGATAAACACTTTCCCCGGAATGACGCCAATTTCTATGTTTCCAAAACTGCTTGAGCATGAAAAAATAGATATGGCCGCGTTTTTAGGATCCTGCGTAAGGCGTGCGGTGAAAGAGAAATAAGACCGTGATTTGAAAAAAAGAGGCCGCGTCAGCGGCCTCGTTCATGCAGATATTAAGTCAAAGCGGTGAGCGGGCGTTTTAACACAAAACGTGAAAGGTACGAGAGTACCGCTCCATAGACCGGTACGAAGATAAAGAGTCCGGCTGTCAGTTTGACTATGTAGTCGACTGTTCCAATCTCAAACCAGTGCGCGGCCATGAACTCATCGGGACAGGCGGCGAAGGCGATGGCAAAAAACACATAGGTGTCCAGCAGGTTGCCGAAAACAGATGATGCTGCTGGGGCTGGCCACCATTGACGCATCTGACGCAGACGCTGGAATACCAGAATATCGGCAAGCTGACCCAGCACATAGGCTGAAAACGATGCCAGAGCGATACGGAATACAAAGAGATTGAAGCTTCCGAGAGCCTGGAGTCCCTGATAACTGCCGTGAGCCATAAGAGTACCGAATAAATATGAAAGCACCAGAGCCGGCAACATTGCCAGAAAGACAATTATTCTGGCCCGTTTTTGACCGAAAATTCTTACGGTCAGATCGGTCGCTACAAAGATAAACGGGTAAGTGAATGTTCCAAGCGTGGTGTTTATGCCGGCTATCTGAATAGGGATCTGCACGGCAAAGTTACTGAGTACAATAATAAAAATATGTGCAAACCAAAGCTTTTTTAAAGGGAAAGAAATACCATTCATAATGATTTTCGTTTCAGGAAATTAGATTAAAGTAAGAAAAAGAACCCGGGATAAAATCCCGCTCGCATTTTACCTTGAAAAGCCAGAGCTCAAACACACGGAAAATAAAACAGGTGGAAAAGCCATGAACGAAAAACGGCCTCTGATCCTTATAGACGGATCATCGTTTCTTTACCGCGCCTTTTATGTTTCACGCGACAAATTTACATCCAAAGCCGGCATACCTACAGGTGTGAGCATGATCATGGCGAGAATGTTCAGCGGCATAGTAAGCCGGTTCCCAGGCTCCCCTGTCATAGCCGTTTTTGACGCGCATGGAAAAAGCTTCCGTTCCAGTCTCTATCCTGAATACAAGGCAAACCGTCCGCCGATGCCGGACGAACTCAGGGTACAGCTCGAATATGTAAAGAGACTGGTTAAAGGTATGGGAATGCCGCTGGTTCAGGTCACCGGAGTTGAGGCTGATGATGTGCTTGGAAGCTACGCAAGGCACGCTGAGAAAACCGGTATGAGCGTAGTGATCTGTACCGGGGACAAAGACCTGGCACAGCTTGTCGATGACAAGGTTACATTGCTTGATACCATGAACGGCAAGGCCTACGATGAAAAAGCCGTAATTGAAAAATACGGAGTAGATCCAAGGCACATAATCGATCTTCTGGCTCTTAAAGGCGACAGCTCCGACAATATCCCCGGTATGAGCGGTTGTGGCGATAAAACCGCGGCAGCTGTAATCAACGCTCTGGGAGGAGTTGAGGACATCTATAACCGCCGCGTTGAAATAGCGTCATTGTCTTTCCGTGGTGCCAAGGCATTTGCGGCAAAGTATGAAGCCCAGATAGCGACGATCAGACTATCAAAGGAACTGGCAACTATACGTACTGACGTTGAACTCCCGATCGATGAGCAAACTCTTTCATCACCGGTCAGGAATACGGAGGAACTGCTGGCTCTTTACGAGGAGCTCGGCTTTAAAAAGCTCCGTGATGAGCTGATGCAGCAAACTCTGGCAAAGGATATATCAGGGAAAGGTTCTAATGTAGCCGCTGGTAGTGAGAAAACTGAAACCAGCCCTGACAGGAGTAACAGCACTCCGGCTTCATCTGAGACTTCCGTAGATAAAAGAACAGAGAAAATTTTTGATCCTTTTTCTGGTGAGTATGAGGATTATAAGTCCAGAGGCAGTGTATTCAGACTGGTAAACACCGAGGAAGCTCTTGACGGGCTTTGCGCGCTTATCAGAAAAGCCGGGCTTGTCGCGCTTGATACGGAAACCACATCCTTAAGGCCTGAAGAGGCGGATCTGGTGGGAATTTCCGCTAGCGTAAATGAAGGTGAAGGATTTTATATTCCGCTTGCCCACAGCTACATAGGGGTTCCGGCGCAACTATCAAAACGAGTGGTTCTGGAGACGCTGGACAAGACGTTGCGTGGAATAAAAATTATTGGTCACAATATCAAATATGACATGCTGGTGCTGCACCGGGCAGGACTTAATCTGCCACAGCCCTATGCTGACACCATGCTGATGGCTCACCTGCTTGATTCAGCGCAGAGTGTGGCCATGGATGAGCTGGCGTTGCGTTACCTCAACTATAAGGATATAAGCTATGACGAGGTTACGGGAAAGGGCAGAAGCAGGATCAGTTTCAGTCAGGTTCCTGTAGAAAACGCCTGCGAATATTCAGGAGAAGACGCGGATGTTACATTAAGGCTGTATAAACGGATGAAGCCTCTGCTGGAACAGCGTCCGTCTCTTCAGAAATCATTTGATGAAATTGAAATGCCGCTTTTGCATGTTCTCTATGAGATGGAGACGAACGGAGTTCTGGTTGACAAATCGGTGCTTGAGGCGCAAAACCGAACCCTGAATGCTGAAATGGAGCAGATGAAAAAAGACATATTCATCAGCGCCGGCACAGAGTTCAATATTGCCTCTCCAAAACAGCTTGGACAGGTGCTGTTTGAAAAGCTAGGCATTCCCTATCCAAAGAAAAGGAAGGCCGGAGCAGCCTATTCAACCGCCGAGGAGATACTTGATTTAATCGCCCCTGATTATGACATCGCGGCTCTGGTGCTTCGTTACCGTGAGCTCTCAAAGCTCATATCAACCTATACAGAGAAATTGCAGACCCTGATAAACCCGGATAACAGCCGTATCTACACATCCTTTAATCAGGCGGGAACCGTAACCGGAAGATTGTCATCATCAGATCCGAATTTGCAGAATATCCCCGCGCGTACTCACGAGGGAAAGCTAATTCGCAAGGCCTTTATCGCTCCGCAAAACTGCGTTCTCGTTTCGGCGGATTACTCGCAGATTGAATTAAGACTGATAGCACACATCGCTCAGGATGACGGCCTGATACGTGCATTCAATGCCGGCTATGACATTCATCGCGCAACGGCTGCCGAGGTTCTTGGCAAACGCATTGAGGATGTAACGCCGGAGGAGCGCTCACGCGCCAAGGCCACAAATTTCGGACTTATGTACGGCATGGGCGCGTTCGGTCTGCGCAGACAGACTCACATGGACATTCAGGAGGCCCGGGAATACATCGATCGGTATTTTTCGCGTTATCCAAAGGTAAGAGACTACATGGAAGCAACCAAGCAGTTTGCGCATGAGCATGGCTTTGTAACAACCATCACCGGACGCGAAATAACCATAAAAAACATAAATTCGTCAAATCAGGCGCTGATGAAAGGAGGTGAGCGAGCGGCAATTAACGCTCCGATGCAGGGAAGCGCGGCAGACATAATAAAACTCGCGATGATCAGATTACAGAGGTGGATAGAAACCCTGCCTCCCGATACTGTCAGGATGACGGTGCAGGTTCACGATGAACTGTTGTTTGAGGTTAAGGAAGGCTTCCTCAATGAGGCAAAGCCGGTAATAAAGGATACAATGGAGGGCGTGATAAAGCTCAGAGTCCCTCTGGTTGTCGGAATAGGCGCGGCCTCAAACTGGGATGACGCCCATTAACATACTCAGATTGCTGAGCCTAGTCCTGGCAGAGTCGCATCAGAGTAAAGCTCTGATGCGTTAAGCTCGTATGTTCTGATCCCGCCATCACCAACTATCGCATAGCTGAATTTCTGTCCCCAGCATCCAAGACAGAGCATACGGGAGCCATTAAATACGCTGTCACTTATGTCACTGAAATGGTGAAAATGACCATATATTAAGGTTGAAACCCCATATTTGCGCATAAGAGACTCAGCGCAGCTTTTCACCATTCCGTAACGAGATGGAGCGCTTTTGCGCGAAGGGTCTGCCTTTTTGCTTTTGTTCCGGATTGAAAGCGCAATGCGCTTTCTAAGGCTAAATGGTAATGACAGAAAAAGCGCTCGCGCAAAACGGTTGTGTCCCAGAGCCCTGAAGCGCTGAAAACTCCTGTCGTTCCCGCACAGCTCGTCGCCATGGATCAGCAGAACCGGCTTTTGGCCGGCATATAGCAGCTCGTATTCAGGCAAAACCCGCATGGAGAAAAAAGCGGCGTCCCTTTCACTCATAAGAAAATCGCGGTTTCCTGACAGGAAATCGACAAAAATCCCGCGCCTGCTTATATGTGACAGAATTCCCGCCAGCCTTTTACAAACCGGATCAGCCGGATTCAGACCTATATAAAAGTCAAAAAGATCCCCGGCGATAATCAGTCTTGTGCCGCTGGGGAGTCTCTGTGTAAAAAGCTCAAGCATTCTCCAGAGCGTCTGGTCATCCTCCCTGAGATGAATGTCGGAGATAATGACTGTTTTGCCCAATGGTTAGTCCTCTATCAAGGCCTTTGTAATTACAACTGCACTTACAGGAACATCATCGTAGAAGCCGACGCTGTGCGTTGAGACCCTTTCAATCTTTTTGACAACGTCCATTCCCTCAACTACCTTGCCGAATACAGCGTAGCCCCATCCATCAGTAGTTTTTGAACGGAAGTTCAGAAAGCTGTTATTTACGGTGTTGATGAAAAACTGGGCAGTAGCCGAATGCGGATCCGGGGTTCTTGCCATGGCAATGGTTCCCTCTTCATTTTTAAGTCCGTTATCAGCTTCGTTTTTTATAGGAGCAGAGGTGCTTTTCTGTTCCATTTTCTGGGTGAAACCGCCTCCCTGGATCATGAAGCCAGAGATGACACGGTGGAAGATTGTGCCGTCATAAAAACCCGATCTGACATAATTTTCAAAATTAGCGCAGGTAGTCGGGGCTTTTTCAGGGTTTAACTCGATTTTTATATCGCCAAGGCTGGTTTTGAGAATGACCATTTTTCTTAATCCTAAAACTGTCGTCGTTTAAGAGCGTGATGCCGCGCCACTGTTTTGGGCTATACTTTTTTCTTCAGATATTAGAGAAGATAACGGCTATGCTCAGAATACATAACACATTAACCAAGACCAAAGAGATCTTCAAGCCGATCCACGAAGGAAAGATCGGAATGTACGTGTGCGGAGTGACTGTGTACGATTTGTGCCACATCGGTCATGCCCGTACCTTTGTTAATTTTGACGTAATTGTGAGATATCTGCGTTATCGCGGTTATGACGTTACCTATGTGCGCAACATAACCGATATTGATGACAAGATAATCCGCCGCGCCAACGAACGCGGAGTCAGCGCAAAAGATCTCGGCGAGGAATTTATAGTTGAGATGCACAAGGATTTTGATGCGCTCAACATAATGCGTCCGGATATAGAACCACGCGCTACGGAAAATATCGATGAGATAATCAGTCTGACCAAAAAACTTATAGACGGCGGACACGCGTACGTTGCTGACAATGGAGACGTTGTGTTCAATATCGAGTCTTTCCCCGAATACGGCGCGCTCTCAGGACAGAAACTGGACGAACTTGAGGCCGGTGCCAGAGTTGAAATAGAAAAGACCAAGCACAGCCCCTACGATTTTGTGCTTTGGAAAATGAGCAAGCCTGGTGAGCCCTCCTGGCCATCTCCATGGGGAAATGGAAGACCGGGATGGCACATTGAGTGCTCTGCGATGAACAGCCGTTATCTTGGAGAAAATTTCGATATACACGGTGGTGGATCGGATCTTATTTTCCCTCATCATGAGAACGAGATAGCCCAAAGCTGCTGCGCGTTCCACTCACATTACGTGAACTACTGGATGCACTCGGGAATGGTCATGATTAATGAGCAGAAGATGTCCAAATCTCTGCACAATTTCTTCACCATTCGTGATGTGTTAAAAGAATACGATCCTGAAACAGTAAGATTCTTCCTTATGTCATGCCAGTATCGCGGGCAGCTGAATTATTCACAGGATAATCTGGATAAGGCGCGCGCCTCGCTTTCAAGGCTCTACACGGCTCTACGCGGAGTTCCTGACGCGAAGCCTTCTGATGGCGAAGATGAGTACACGAAGTGTTTCGTTGAAGCAATGGATGACGATTTCAATACTCCGGGCGCGCTTGCCGTGCTGTTTGACCTCGCAAAACGCATAAATACCGCGAGCGATGACGAAAAAAGGGCACTTGCCGGCAGACTGCTTCAGCTTGGCTCTGTGCTGGGAATTCTTTATCAGGATCCTCTGACATTCCTGAAATCCGCTGCCAGCGGAGCCGATGACGATACCGCTGAGATTGAGGCTCTTGTAAAGGAGCGCAATGAAGCGCGCAAGGCGCGCGATTTCAAGCGCGCTGACGCGGCTCGCGACAAATTGCGTCAGATGCACGTAGAGCTTGAGGATAGTCCTTCAGGAACCGTCTGGAGAAGAGTTTAAAAACTTCTCACCATTGGGCGCCGGATAAGGCGCCCACAGCAACGACAGCAATAAAAGCATCAGGAGAAGTGCGTGTACCTGCAGCAAGTTGAGATTCGAAACTATCGCGGTATAAGACACCTTAAGGTCGATTTCGAGGAAGGAAGTACTGTACTTATAGGAGAGAACACCTGGGGTAAGTCATCGCTTTTGCGCGCGTTGTGGGTCGCACTTGGAAGGGGGGAGGAACTTTTAAAATTCTCGCGAGAGGATTTATATGAGCCGATCCCGCTTCTGGGTGAGGATGCCTTTCCTGATTTTTCCGACAAAACGGAGAAAAAAGATAAAGGAAAAGATGCAGGATCAGTATCTGGCCATGTGTTCCGCTACCGTCCTCTTTTATCCGATATAAGACGAAAGCGTCGTACTCACGCTCTTGAGGATCTGAAGGCAAGAAGCCTTAAAGATCCTAATCTTCAGGGTGAATATGAGATTCAGCGCTCTGATACATATCGCTCAAGTTCCGGCAAGATCCAGTTTGATTTTATCTTCTCTGAAAATCTGGCTTCAAACGGTCCCTTAGACATCCCGGAGTTAAAGCGTTTCTGGAATTACGATTCTGACGGGGTATACCGCTTGCACTGGAGAATTACCGGTGAGAATAAGGATGGCGGTTTTTTAACCTCTCACAACATAATAAGTCGTAATGGCGCGGCATCAGATGATGAGATAAACGCCGCTGTAAAGCTGATAATCAGACTGTGTCCTGTTCTGCGCATACGCGATCACCGTATGCTTTCGTACTCCAAAAACGATACCCAGAGATTATCGGCCATAGCCGGCGGTGAGTTTCTAAATGCCAGTGACTATATAGAAAGTGGCCTGTCTCTGACCGCCTCGGAAATGAAGCGCCTTTTAAAGGAAATTGAATTCGGGACTAAGCGTTATCTTGCAAGCTATTCAGGTCCGGAAATTACCGAGGATACAAAGCATGACACAAGGGCGGTAGTCTCATCGCCTATAACACTAGAAACCCTGTCCAGCATACGCGAGACCATAAACCGTCCGGGGATTAACAAAGCCAAAATGCTTACAGCGCTTCTGGCGGGTGTTGTGGTTTATTCAAAAGGTGACAGGACAATCGAAAAAAACGCCTCTCCGATTCTTATCTTTGAAGATATCGAGGCGCGCTTCCACCCTTCAATGCTGCTATCCCTGTGGTCGATTATTGACTCTGTCAGGATCCAGAAAATAGTTACCACAAATTCAAGCGATCTCGTTTCTGCCGTGCCTCTGATGTCAATAAGACGCCTTTACAGACCTTATTACGACACCAGAAGCTATAAGGTTACTGAAAACCTGTTGTCAGTAGATGATGAAAGGAGGATCGCTTTTCACTTGCGGATTAACCGCCCTTCAAGTTTTTTTGCCAGAACCTGGCTTCTGGTAGAGGGGGAAACGGAGATCTGGATAATTTCCCAGATCGCGGCGATCCTTGGGGTAAGTCTGCCATGTCAGGGTATAAGACCAATTGAGTTCGCCCAGTGCGGGCTTACGCCGATCCTGAAAATCGCAAGACAGCTTGGCATAGCCTTCCACGTAATGACTGATGGAGATGAGGCCGGGCAAAAGTACTACAGCACGGTGCGCTCATTTGTCGGCGGGCTTACGCCTGAGCGTTATGTAACGGTGCTCCCTTATCTTGATATCGAGCACTTCCTTTATTACAGCGGTTATGATTTTGTCTACAAGGAAGCATCAGGTGTAAGAGGCGGACAGAGAAAAGGTCTTACCGCGGACAGGTTTATAGATCTTGCGATCAAACGCCGGGGTAAACCGGCGCTTGCCGTTGCGATTATAGAACAGATGCAACGTCGTGGAAGTGAAGGTGTTCCTCCGCTTTTTCGCGATATGATTAAAAAAATATGTGAGCTAAGCCGCGGTGATTTCATCTGAGATCTACTCAAGGTTCTGAACCTGTTCGCGCATCTGTTCTATGAGAACCTTCAAATCAACGCAGATGCGTGTAAGCTCAAGAGAGCATGATTTGGATGACATCGTATTGGCTTCGCGGTTGAATTCCTGCATCAGGAAATCAAGCTTTTTACCGCACAGTCCTCCGGAAGCGATGATGGCCTTTGCCGACGCGACATGGGATCTTAAGCGGTCGTATTCTTCCTGGATATCTGCTTTCATGGAAAGAGTAAGTACTTCCTGTTCTAGCCTCTGAGGGTCAAGCTTTTCTTTAAACAGCTCATCAACTCTCCTTTGCAGGTTTGTCCTGAGATCAGATACCAGAGAGTCGGTCATTCCAGAGACACAATCAAGCAGTGACGAAATTCTAGAAAGCCTTTCGTCTATCGCCATACTGAGCCTTTTACCTTCATTGGCGCGCGAACTAACTAGTCCGCTGAGAGCCTGTTTAAAAGCTTCATCAAAGGCTTCTTCAAGCTCCCTTTCAGAGGGACCGCCCGAAACGGTTACTCCGGGATATTCAAGAATATCCAGCGCGTTTACATAAGTATCAGGTGAAAGCTTTCTGATTTCATTCACCGCGTGGAGCAGGTTTTCAAGTCTCTTGCTATCGAGTGTTAAATCACATTCGGAATTCTGGGTGATCCTTGCTATGCATTCGATTCTTCCTCGTTCGACCACACCTTTAAGCAAAGCACGTAAATGGCCTTCCAGAAACAGCAATGGCTCATCAGAGTCGTACTTGAAGTCAAGAAAACGGCTGTTAACAGATCTCAGCTGGACTGTAGCCGTAAAGCCTTTTTTCTGCGCGGAACCGTTACCGCTTCCTGTCATGCTCATGATCTGGGTCATATGAATTTCCCTGTTTTGCAATATCCATCAAATATAGCACCACTATTCATTGCGTCATGAAACGATAGTAGCCCGATGAGAGCTGTTAGAATAGTCGGCAATTGTTTTCGGAGTCATTATGCAGGATTACAGACACAGATTTATTGAGCTGGCAATAAGACGCGGCGTACTTAAGTTTGGAAAATTCGTGCTCAAATCAGGACGTACCAGCCCGTATTTCTTCAACGCAGGCGGGTTCTCTACAGGAGAGGATCTCGCAGCTTTGGGCGAGTGCTATGCGCATGCGCTTGTAGACAGCGGAATAGAGTGTGATGTTCTGTTTGGCCCGGCATACAAAGGGATCCCGCTTTGCTGCGCTACGGCCGTGGAACTTTTTTCTTCCCATGGTATAAACAAGCCCTGGTGTTTTAACCGCAAGGAGAAAAAAGATCACGGGGAAGGGGGAAGTCTGGTTGGCGCACCTCTGAAAGGCAGGGTTATGCTCATAGATGATGTGATAACCGCTGGAACGGCGATCCGCTGGTCAGAAGAGCGCTATTGCAGAGGCTGAAGAGGATCTTGGAATAAAGATCGCGTCCATAGTTTCCTTCTCAGATCTCATTGAGTACATAAAGCAAATCCCGGATCTTAGTTCTCATATTCCGGCAATGGAAAAGTATCGTGAAGACTACGGAGTCTGACATCTGATTAAAAGTCCGGAGTGATCCGGACTATTGACTTCATCTGGCTGCACAGACAAATAGTCACTTCAATCAGATTTTCCCGTTTTTTTTGGCGGTGTTCATACTGAAAACACAACCGCAATAACGCTGATTGTAAAAATTTATCTCACGCACAAGCTCATAACGACGTCCGACAAGCCCTTCTTTTCTCCAGTCGAAGCTCCAATACACACTTCCCGGAACCTTTGACGCGGCTGTTTCCCCGGCGCGGTCGACCTGAGCTTTGCTTTTCCAGCGGGATGTCGCCAGTGTCGTGGTAAAAAGCGGTATACCTTTGGAAATTGCGAACCGCGCTGTAGCCTCAAGTCTCATTTCAAAGCACATATCGCATCTTTTCCCGCGTTCAGGCTCCTGCTCAAGCCCTTTAGCGTGCTCAAGCCATTTTTCTGGTTCGTAGCTGCCCTCATAGGCATCCAGATCTAAAAGATTGCACAGCCGGGTCCATTCCTTACGTCTGTTTTCATATTCAGCTCTGGGATGGATGTTGGGATTGAAGAAAAAAACCACCGGTCTTATGCCGTTTTGAATCATGCATTCGAGTACAGCAGTAGAGCATGGGGCGCAGCAGCTGTGTAAAACAACGCTGTTGTATCCTTCAGGAAGCTTAAGGTCGGTTTTAGGGGAGGAGGTTCCGTAATCATTGGGCAAAATGAAATTATCGATCATCAAAAAAGCCATCTGCGTAGGTGAACGAGATGGCACTAATCTACATCATTAGGAGGCTGAAGACGATATTCTTAGCAGTATGTCTCTACTTCGTTGCAGTAAATCCTGACAATGGGTTAGAATTCTGCAACTTTTTTACAATAAATTAACTAAATTTAAAGTAGCAGTAGGTTGCGGCATTGGGAGAGAGCTATGAACTCTTCGATAGTGCGAACATTGATCGCGGCTGTGATTGTTGTTGGCGCGGTGGTATTTGGAGTTTTTGAGTATGTTACGGAGCCCTCAGCCAGGGTTTTTGTACCAGCAATAGCCGGGATTGTGGCGTGTTCAAGCGCGGTGCTTGTATGGGATTTTTTTGGACTTAGCCGTAAGGTCTTTCTTTTCTTTATCTTTCTTGCAGGACTTTATGCCTCGGTTCCGTTTATCAGACTCTGCATAGGTTCTGAACTGCGCCCTTCGGAATTTCTGGTGTCAATAGAGGCCGCGTGCGCTTCATTTGTCCCTTTACTCTTTCTCTGGTATCTCTCCGGGCAGGCTCGTAACTATGTAGTAAGGGGTATAGCCAGAGCTCTCGCCATAATAGTAGCTGTAGGACTGGTTTTGTTTCCGGGGTCAGTTTGGGCGTATTTCATCGCGATGCGCCAGCTCCTTACTTCGGATATCATCCTCGCGATGGCTCAGACCAATGGCGATGAGTCACTTGAATATGTTCAGGCTCATGGCAATGTGTGGTGGATCGCCGCTTTCATCTTTACTCTTATCCTTGTCGTCTTTTACCTCATGCTGCTGGCTAGATCAGGGGTAAACAGAACAAAACATTTCAGAGGACGGTTCACTGCCGGGATCTTCCTTTTTGTTGTGAGCATATACGATCTCGTCAACGTTGTTCCGGAAGTCCCGTATATTGCTACCTCTGTACTCAAAGTTACCGGAATTCAGCTTCGGGAATTTGAAAATTATTCACGCAGGGCAAAAGAACGCGAGAGCATGCTTGCCGCGCTTCCTGAGATAATAACTGATGACAAGCATTCCGGCATATATGTTCTGGTGCTGGGAGAGTCTGAGAACCGCGATCATATGCAGGTATACGGATATGGCCGTGAAACCACTCCTTATATGAACAGTCTGATCGACGATAAGAACAGCATTTTCTTTGAAAAACCTTTTTCAAGTTTTCCTCAGACTGTGCCCGCTCTTACTTACGCTTTAAGCGGAAAGAACCAGTATAACGGATTGTCACTTACTGATTCGTTTTCACTTATAGACATAGCCCGTAAAGCCGGCTTCGATGTCTGGTGGATATCCAACCAGCGGAAATTCGGTGTATATGAAACCCCGATAACGGTGATCTCATCTAGCGCCAGCCATGAAATATGGCTTAACAATACTGCCAAGATGTATAGCCTTTTTTATGATGAGGACTTGGTAGACAGGATCCCTTCGTTTGATCCGATGCCAAACAAAAACATTCTTGTGATCATTCATCTTATGGGGAGTCATGAGCGTTATAACGAGCGTACGCCGGATGAAGCAAAAGTTTTTCACGGCTCAAAGGACAAACGTATTGATTGGTACGATGACACCATTCTTTACACTGACAACAACCTGAAAAAGATCTGCGAAAAATTTAAAGGAAATGCATCGTTCAGAGCTTTGGTTTACATATCGGATCATGGCGAGGATGTAGATGAACAGTTTGACCACAATCCCGCTAAATTTACCTTCCCGATGGTCAGGATCCCGCTTATGGTTTGGCTCTCTGACAGTTATTTAAAAGATAATCCTGATACGGCGAGGACCCTTGCAAACAACCGCTCCAGGGTTTGGACTAACGATTTAACTTACGATCTTATGTGCGGTCTGATGGGGTTTTCAAAAGCCCCGCACTATGAGCGCAAATTTGACCTCTCTTCACGCTTCTACTCGCTGTCAGAAAAAACTGCTGTAACCATGCATGGTGATTTTCTGGTTACTGAAGATCCGGAATATCCGCAATTGACTCAGGACAAAAAACAGTAAGTGTTGAGAGGATACTAAGTAAAAAAACGCTGCAGCCGGCTTGCATATGCCGTTTTACAGCGTATAATTACCGCACGTTTTGCTGACAGTTATAAAAAAGACTGAAAAAAGCAAGCCAGCCCTACTGCCAGAAATGGTATGCGGCTGAGGAACTCCCCATGATTTTTGGGGATCAGTAGCAATTGCAGCACTTCCTCCTGTTTTTTTAAATAGAAACAGGAAGGCGAGTGTCTGTATGTTCTTTTATGGAGTCTGCTATGCAGAATCAGAGAATCAGGATCCGTCTTAAGGCTTACGACCACAGGTTAATCGACCACTCAACCGCTGAGATCGTCGAAACCGCAAAGCGCACCGGCGCTCAGGTCCGCGGACCGATCCCACTCCCCACCCGCAAAGAGCGCTATACAGTGCTCATTTCCCCGCATGTGAACAAAGATGCGCGTGATCAGTACGAGATCCGTACCCACAAACGTCTCGTTGATATCGTGGAACCGACTGAGAAGACCGTTGACGCCCTTATGCGTCTCGACCTCGCTGCCGGTGTGGATGTTCAGATCAGCCTTCGCTAATTGAGAGGGGAATAACAAATGTCAATCGGTTTAGTAGGCCGCAAGCTTGGTATGACCCGCGTGTTCAACGAGAACGGCAAGTCTGTTCCCGTCACCGTCATTCAAGTTGAGGCAAACCGCGTAACACAGGTCAAGAACGCGGAAACTGACGGCTACAATGCCATTCAGGTCACTACCGGCTCCCGTAAGGCAAGCCGCATCAACAAGCCAGAAGCTGGTCACTTTGCTAAAGCTAAGGTTGAGGCTGGCCGTGGTCTTTGGGAGTTCCGTCTCTCAGAGTCGGAACTTGCTGCTTATCAGGTAGGTTCTGAGATCAAGGTTGATGTCTTTAAGGATGTAAAGAAAGTAGACGTTACAGGCCAGAGCAAAGGTAAAGGCACTGCTGGTACTATTAAACGCTACCACTTCCTTCATCAAGATTTCACTCACGGAAATTCCCGTTCACATCGTGTTCCCGGTTCAACAGGTCAGAACCAGACCCCGGGCCGCGTGTTCAAGGGAAAGAGGATGGTCGGCCATATGGGAAGCGAGAAGGTTACCGTTATGGACCTTGAGCTTGTTCGCGTCGATTCAGACCGCAATCTGCTCCTCGTTAAGGGTGCCGTTCCCGGTGCCAACAACGGGGATCTGATCGTAAGGCCGAGTGTCAAAGCTTAACCTGAGGTAAACAAGATCATGGAATTAAAAATGATTGGCGCTGACAAGCCGCTGGAAGTGTCAGAAAACACCTTCGGTCGCGAGTTCAATGAGCCTCTGGTACACCAGGTTGTAGTTTCTTACCTGGCCACCGCCCGTGCCGGTACCAAAGCCCAGAAGACCCGTTCCGAAGTATCAGGCGGCGGTCGTAAACCGTTCCGTCAGAAGGGTACTGGTCGCGCTCGTGCTGGTTCAACCCGTTCTCCTCTTTGGAGAGCCGGCGGCACTATATTTGCCGCAAAGCCGCAGGATTGGACACAGAAGGTCAACCGCAAGATGTACCGCGTAGCAATGCGCAGCATTCTCTCTGAGCTTGTGCGTCAGGACCGTCTTGTTGTCGTTGATGATTTCAAACTTGATGATTGCAAGACCAAATCAATGGTTGCCAAGCTCAAGGAACTCGAGCTCAAACAGGCTCTGATCGTCACCGAGAACTTTGATGAGAATCTGTTCCTGGCTGCCCGTAACCTCTATAAGGTTGACGTCTGCCAGCCTGGTACTGCCGGATTCAATCCTGTTAGCCTGATTGGTCACGATAAGGTTGTAATGACCTCTGCTGCCGTCAAAAAGGTTGAGGAGCTCCTTAAATGATTAGTGAGTCCCGTATTTATAAAGTGATCGTTGCTCCGATCACCACTGAAAAGAGCACCAACTCTGTTAATAATCAGCACACGGTTGTGTTCAAGGTTGCGCTTAATGCAACTAAGGACGAAATCAAAACCGCAGCTGCTCAGCTGTTTGGAACTGACAAAGTCTTAAACGTGCGCACTCTGGTTATGAAGGGCAAGACCCGTCGTACCGTTCACGGTATTGGCAGACGTTCTGATTGGAAGAAAGCGTATATCACTCTTCCTGATGATGTGAACATCTCTGACACCTCTGCTCTTGAGCAGACTGCTGACAAGGAGAGTAAATAATGGCTATCATCAAGGCTAAGCCGACCTCACCGGCCCGTCGCCATGTTGTGCAGGTCAAGACCCCTGGTCTGTGGAAGGGCGGTCCTTTCGCTCGTCTTACTGTTGAAAAACGCAAGACCGGCGGCCGTGACAACTACGGTCATATTTCAACCCGTCATATTGGTGGCGGTCACAAGCAGCGCTATCGTCTGATCGACTTTAAACGCAATAAGGACGGTATTGAGGCTGTTGTTGAGCGTCTGGAGTACGATCCTAACCGTTCCTCACACATCGCTTTAGTTCTCTACAAGGACGGTGTGCGCAAGTACATCCTCGCTCCGAAAGGACTGAAGGAAGGCGATAAGATTGTTTCTGGCGCCGATGCTCCTATATCTGTCGGCAATGCGCTTCCTCTTGAGAGCATACCGGTTGGTACCGTTGTTCATGCTGTTGAGCTTGTTCCTGGTAATGGAGCTCAGTTCGCGCGTTCAGCTGGTGCTTACTGCGAGATTCTCGCCCGTGAAGGCGCTTATGTAACTCTTCGTATGCGCTCTGGCGAAATGCGTCGCGTTCTTGCTTCCTGCCGTGCAACAATCGGTGAGGTTGGCAATGGCGAGCACATGCTGGCTCAGCTTGGTAAGGCTGGTGCTAAACGCTGGCGCGGTATCCGTCCTACCGTTCGCGGTATGTCAATGAACCCTATTGACCACCCGCATGGCGGCGGTGAAGGCCGTAACAAGGGTATTCAGCCGCGTTCACCGTGGGGTACACCTTGCAAGGGCTTCAAGACCCGTAAGAACAAGCGTACTGAGAAGTACATTGTTCATCACCGTTAACCGTTTAGCGAGGATTTAAGATGCCACGTTCTCTGAAGAAAGGACCTTTCATTGATGAGTCCTTACTGAAGAAGGTTCAGCAGAGCCAGCAGTCTGGTGACAAGAAACCCATCAAGACCTGGTCCCGCCGTTCCGTGATTATCCCTGCAATGATCGGAATGACCATTGCGGTTCACAATGGCCATCAGCATGTTCCTGTGTTTATCACAGAAGATATGATTGGTCATAAGCTTGGCGAGTTTGCTCCGACCCGCACTTTCCACGGTCACGCGCTCTCAGCCGGCGACGCTACCGCGGCTGCTCCGGCTGCTGCCCCTGCCGCTGCGCCTGCTGCTAAATAGGAGTTAGAAGAATGTTTGAAGTAAAAGCTGTACACCGTTACGCCCGTTCTTCTGCCCAGAAGACCCGCCTGGTTGCTGATCAGGTAAGAGGCATGCCGGTGCAGAAGGCTCTTGACCTTCTGAAGTTCAGCCCCCGCAAGGCTGCTGTCCTTATCAGGAAGGTTGTGATGTCGGCTGTTGCTAATGCCGTCAATAACGAGAATCTTGATGCTGATTCACTGGTCATTTCCAGGATCATGGTAGATGAGGGGCCTTCTCTCAAACGTATCATGCCGCGCGCGAAAGGTCGTGCTGATCGCATCGTGAAGCGTACCTCACACATCACCGTGTATGTCGCGAGCAAGGAATAAGGTACAGGAGCAATCATGGGCCAAAAAATCAATCCGAATGGAATAAGACTGGGCATCACCAAGCCGTATATTTCCACTTGGTATGCAAACAGCAAAGTATTCCCTTCCAACGTGAAGAGCGACATAGACGTTCGTAAGTATCTGACAAAAGAACTTGAAAACGCTTCAGTCTCAAAGATACTGATCGATCGTCCTGCAAAGAGCATCCGCGTGACAATCTGCACTGCCCGTCCGGGTATTGTGATTGGCAAAAAGGGTGAGGATGTCGAGAGACTCCGCAAGGAAATCGCCAAACTCGCCGGTGTTCCCGCTCAGGTAAATATCAGTGAGATCCGCAAGCCGGATCTCGACGCAAAGCTTGTCGCTGATTCAATCGCGCAGCAGCTCGTGCGTCGCGTTATGTTCCGCCGCGCCATGAAGAAGGCGATCCAGAACGCAATGCGCGCAGGCGCTCAGGGTGTGAAGATTGAGGTTTCCGGCCGTCTGGGCGGAGCTGAAATCGCCCGTACAGAATGGCTGCGTGAAGGTCGTGTGCCTCTGCACACACTGCGTGCTGATATCGACTACGCTCTTTCCGAGGCCGTCACCACCTATGGTGTGATTGGCATTAAGGTCTGGATCTTCAAGGGTGAAGTGCTTGGCGAGATGCCATCCGCCACCGAAGAGAAGGAAGAGAATACCGGTTCAGTCGCTCCGGCTGGCCGTCATCGCCGCCGTGGAGATGATCAGGCGCGCAACGGTCGTGGCCGTCGTGGAGACAGGTCTGCTACCTCTGCCAAGAAGGACGATGCTCCTGCGGCAGAAAGCAAGGCTGAATAACGGAGGACTTTAAATGTTACAGCCTAAACGCACTAAGTATCGCAAGACCCAGAAAGGCCGCAACGAAGGACTCTGCTATGCGGGTTCATCTGTAGCTTTCGGGGATTTCGGCCTTAAGGCAACTTCACGCGGCGCAATTACTGCGCGCGAGATCGAAGCAGCCCGCCGTGCATTCACTCGTGAGATGAATCGTCAGGGCAAGGTATGGATTCGCGTGTTCCCGGATAAACCGGTTACCCAGAAAGCACTCGGTGTTCGTATGGGAAAAGGCAAGGGAACCGTTGAATACTGGGTGGCTTTAATTCAGCCCGGTCGTGTCCTTTTTGAGGTCAGCGGCGTTCCTGAGAATGTTGCTCGTGAGGCTTTCCGTCTCGCCGCAGCTAAGCTCTCAGTTACCACTTCATTTGTCCGCAAGCAGGTGATCTAATGCAGAACAATGAATTACGTCAGAAGTCGGTAGAGGAACTCAATAAAGAGCTTTCCGATCTTAACCGTGAGCAGTTCAACCTGCGCTTTTCGTTAAAGGCTGGTCAGTCGACCAAGACCCACGAAGTCAGGAAGGTACGTCGTAATATCGCCAGAGTTAAGACTATTCTCAATGAGAAGAAGTCCGCTCAGCAGAGCGCCAAGTGAGGTAGTGTAAATGTCAGAAGAACAGAATGTCGCCAATACCGCGCGCTCCCTCCGTGGTCGTGTGATCAGCGATAAGATGATGAAGGCTTGTGTCGTTGCCGTTGAGCGTCGTGTCCAGCACCCGATTTACGGTAAGGTTTTGACCAAAACGACCAAGTTCCACGTTGCCGACCCTAACAATGAAGCCCATGAGGGCGATCTTGTTGAGATCGTTGAGGGAAGACCGGTTTCCAAGACTATTTCCTGGAGACTTAGCAAGGTAGTTGAGAAGGCATCACGCGCCTGAACATACTACTGAATTGTTAATAAAAATGTCGCAATAGATGAATTCTATTGCGGCTTTTTTTTAATTATGGTATCTTATGTCGCCCTCTTCTCTATAGGGTCGGGGGTATTTTGTTTTATTAACCGGAGCATTAATCAAAAATGATCCAGATGCAAAGCATACTTGACGTTGCCGACAACTCAGGTGCGCGTTCCGTAATGTGCATTAAGGTCCTCGGTGGATCTCATCGCCGTTACGCAGGCATTGGCGACATCATTAAGGTGTCAGTCAAAGACGCTATCCCGCGCGGTAAGGTCAAGAAGGGCGATGTGGTTGACGCCGTTGTCGTGCGCACCAAGAAAGGTGTACGCCGTCCGGATGGCTCAGTCATTCGCTTTGACAGTAACGCTGCAGTCCTTCTGACTGCTCAGCACGAGCCTATTGGCACTCGTATTTTCGGACCGGTCACCCGCGAACTCCGCACAGAGACCTTCATGAAGATCGTGTCACTGGCGCCGGAAGTTCTGTAAAGAGGGTCTAGAGAATGGCAGCGAAAATTCGCACTAATGACGAAGTTATCGTCATAGCTGGCAAAGACAAGGGCAAGACCGGAAAAGTTACCCGTGTTCTGACCAGTGAGCATAAAGTGGTCGTTGAGGGTCTCAATGTCCACAAGAAGCACCAGAAAGCCAATCCTACTTTAGGCGTACAGGGCGGAATAGTCGACGTGAATGCCCCTATGGACATTTCAAATGTGGCGATTTTAAATCCTGACACCAAAAAAGCAGATCGCGTTGGTTTCCGTTTTGAAGACGGCAAGAAGGTTCGCTTCTATAAATCCACCAGCAAGATCATTGCATCTGCCAAATAAGTTAATAACAGGAGTATAACGATGGCGAAACTGCATGATTTATATAAGCAGGAAGTAATCAAAAGCCTTACTGAGAAGTTTGGTTACAAGACGGTCATGCAAGTCCCTCGGATTGTGAAGATCACCCTTAATATGGGTGTTGGTGAAGCCGTTGCTGACAAGAAGATTCTTGAAAACGCAGCGCGCGACATGGCCGCTATTTCCGGCCAGAAGCCTTTAATCACCAAAGTTCGCAAGTCTGTAGCGGGCTTCCATATTCGTGAAGGCTATCCCATTGGTTGCAAGGTCACCCTGCGTGGTGAGCGCATGTGGGAGTTCCTCGAGCGTTTAATTGTGATCGCTATTCCGCGCATCCGCGACTTCCGCGGTCTGTCACCCAAGTCATTTGATGGCAGAGGAAACTATTCCATGGGCGTACGTGAGCAGATCATTTTCCCTGAGATCGACTACGACAAGGTTGATGCGGTACGTGGCTTGGATATTACCATCACCACTACTGCCAAGACTGATGAAGAGGGCAGAGCCCTTTTACAGGCCTTTGATTTCCCTTTCCGTACCCAGGCCAATTAACTCGAGGACGAAAGACTTATGGCTAAAACGTCAATGATTAACAGAGACCTGAAGCGTAAGGCACTTGCCGAGAAATATCGTGCCAAGCGTTCAGAGCTCAAAAAGATAATTTCCAGTGTCACTTCTTCCGAAGAAGATCGCTTTGCGGCTGTGGAAGCTCTTTCCAAGTTGCCCCGCGATTCCAGCCCTTGCCGTCAGCGTAACCGCTGCAGCGAAACTGGCCGTCCTCACGGCTATCTTCGTAAGTTCGGCCTTTCCCGCATCAAGCTTCGCGAGCATATGATGCGCGGAGAGATCCCTGGTCTGCACAAGGCAAGCTGGTAAGAGGAGTAACACAACATGATGCAAGATCCCATTGCGGATTTATTGACCCGCATCCGTAACGGTCAGGCCGCCGGCAAGTTAACTATCACCGTTCGTGCCTCCAAGCAGAAGTTGGCTATTGCCAATCTGCTGATGAAGGAAGGCTACATCGCTTCCGTTCAGGAAGTTGGTGATGTCAAAAAAGTGCTTGAGATTGGTCTTAAGTACTATGAGGGCAAGCCGGTTGTTGAGCTTATTCAGCGTGTTTCCCGCCCTGGTCTGCGCATTTACAAAAAATGCCGCGATCTGCCTAGGATCATGAATGGCCTCGGTATTGCCGTCATTTCTACCTCCAAAGGTCTCATGACTGATCGCGCCGCCCGTAAAGACGGCCTCGGTGGCGAAGTCATTTGCTACGTCGCATAAAGGGAGGACAGAATGTCTCGTATTGCTAAGGAAATCATTCCTATCCCACAGGGCGTTGAAGTGGCAATTGACGGTCAGAACGTTACTGTGAAGTCAAAGAAGGGATCCTTATCCCTGAATGTTCACCCGACAGTCACCGTCAGTGTTGCTGACAACGCAATTAAGGTTGAACAGAAGTCAGAGTCACCTGAGGCCAATATGCAGTCTGGTACTACCCGTGCTTTATTGCATAACATGGTTACCGGTCTGGACAAAGGCTTTGAGAAAGCATTAAAGCTGGTTGGAGTAGGTTATCGCGCTCAGGCTAAGGGCAAGATCCTTAATCTGGTCGTTGGTTTCTCACACCAGGTAAATTATGAGCTTCCTGAGGGTGTCACCGCTGAAACCCCAACTCAGACAGACATTATTCTTAAAGGATATGACAAGGCTGTGATTGGTCAGGTTGCTGCGAACCTTCGCGAAATCCGTCATCCTGAGCCTTATAAGGGCAAGGGAATTCGTTATGCTGATGAAGTGATTCATCTCAAAGAAGCTAAGAAGAAATAATAGGGTGGCTTAACATGTTCCTTAAAAAACAGGCTCGCGTGCGCCGTGCCGGAAAGAGCCGCGCAAAGATGCATGAGCTGGGTGTTACCCGTCTGGTAGTGACCCGCACACCGCGTCATATTTATGCCCAGGTCATCAGCGCAGATAGCCGCGTTCTGGCTACTGCAAGCACCCTTGAGAAGGATCTTGTCAAGGGTCTTAAGTACACTGGCAATGTTGAGGCTGCCAAGCTGATCGGTAAGACTGTTGCCGAGCGCGCCAAGGCTGCCAATGTTGAAACTGTCGCTTTTGACAGATCCGGTTATCAGTATCATGGTCGTGTTGCCGCCCTCGCGGACGCAGCTCGTGAAGCCGGCCTCAAATTCTAGGAGTGCATTAAATGCAGCATAAAGAAGAATCTCAGGCAGGTGAACTGCAGGAAAAACTGGTTGCGGTTAACCGTGTTGCCAAGGTGGTCAAAGGTGGTCGTATTTTCTCGTTCACCGCTCTGACTGTAGTTGGTGACGGCAATGGTCGCGTCGGCTACGGATATGGCAAAGCTGGCGAAGTTCCTGCCGCAATTCAGAAGGCGATTGAGCAGGCCCGCCGTAATGTAAACAACACCATTACTCTTAATAATGGAACTCTTTTCCATGCTGTTAAGGGCGAACATTCAGGTTCTATGGTTTACATGCAGCCGGCTGCTGAAGGTACTGGAATTATTGCCGGCGGTGCTATGCGTGCCGTTCTCGAGGTCGCCGGTGTACGTAACGTATTAGCCAAGGCCTACGGCTCAACCAACCCGATAAATGTCGTACGCGCTACTGTCGCCGCTCTGGCGTCTATGCGTACTCCTGAGGCTGTTGCAGCTAAGCGCGGCCTTACCGTCAAGGAAATTCTGGAGTAAGAAAATGGCTAACAAAACCATCAAAGTTACCCAGACCAAGAGCACCATTGGCCGTAAGCCCAAGCACATCGCCACTGTGCGTGGTCTTGGTTTGCGTCGCATTCGCGATACCGTTGAGCTGGAAGACACTCCTTCGGTACGCGGCATGATTAATAAAGTCAGCTATATGGTAAAAGTCGAGGAGTAATCGATGAACCTGAATGATTTAAAGCCTGCAACGGGCTCACGCCGTAAGGTGACCCGCGTTGGCCGCGGCATCGGCTCCGGCCTCGGCAAAACCTGTGGCCGTGGTATCAAGGGTGCAGGCGCCCGTAAGAGCGCTCACAAACGCCCTGGCTTTGAGGGCGGTCAGATGCCGATGAAGATCCGTCTGCCGAAATTTGGCTTCTGGTCAAAGAAGGCTACGGAGACTGCTGACGTAACTCTGAACGATCTTATTCGCGTTGAGGGTGATGTAATTGATCTTGAGACTTTACAGAAAGCCCGTCTTGTCACCAAGAAGATCAAGTACGTCAAGATCGTCCTCTCACGTGTTCCTTCCTTCAATAAGAAGGTAACTGTTAAGGGGCTAGGTGTGACTGCAGGAGCTAAATCGGTTATCGAAGCTGCTGGCGGTACTGTTGAAGTCGCCGACTATATAAAGGCTGCCTCTGATCGCCGCGCTGCTTCGACTAAGCGCTCTGCTGCTAAGTCAAAGGCTCGTATTGACGCTTTGGCAAAAGCTGGTATTAAGAAACCAGCTAAGAAAGCCAAGGTCGAAAAGAAGGCCAACTAAGATAACAAGGCGTCCCTTAGCGGACGCCTGATCAAGAGGTTCGCATGGCAAGAAAATCGCTATTTGACAGAAGCCGGGAAGCAATGGCAAAGGCTGAAAAAAACTCCGGAAAATCCGAAGTCCGTCAGCGTTTGTTATTTGTCTTTATTGGGCTGGTGATGTTCAGACTTGGTTCTTACATCCCGGTACCTGGCATTAATGCCGACGTTCTGGCACGCGTTTTCGAAGAACAGAGCGGAACCATCCTTGGTATGTTCAACATGTTTTCCGGTGGCGCTCTTGAGCGCGCTTCCGTTCTGGCATTGGGGATCATGCCTTATATTTCAGCTGCAATTATCATTCAGTTGCTCGCAGTGATTAACAAGAACCTTTCTGAACTCCGTAAGGAGGGGGAGTCAGGTCGCCGTAAAATCACTCAGTACACTCGTGTCTCAACTCTTTTCCTAGCCGCTTTGCAGGGAATGGGTATTGCTACCGGTATCCCGAACATGGTTCCGGGTCTTGTAGACAATCCGGGCTTTGGTTTTTACTTCGTAACAACCGTAAGTCTTGTAACCGGCACTATGTTGCTGATGTGGCTTGGCGAGCAAATCACTGAGCGCGGAATTGGTAATGGTATCTCTCTCATCATTTTTGCCGGTATTGTTGCTGGTCTGCCGAGCGCTCTTGGGAGAACCTTTGAGCAAAGCCGTCAGGGTGAGATGTCAACAATTGCCTTGCTGCTGATTGGTGTCGTAGTCGTTGCCGTGACATTTTTCGTTGTATTCGTTGAACGCGGACAAAGAAAAATCGTCATAGAGTACGCTAAGCGCCAGATGGGTAACCGCATATATTCTCAGCCGCGTTCCAACTTGCCGCTTAAGATCAATATGTCCGGTGTTATACCGGCGATTTTTGCATCGTCGATAATATTGTTCCCGGGCACAGTGGTCTCCTGGTTCGGTCAGGGAGACAATCCAGTGGCTAATGTTTTAGGGGAGATCTCCCTTTTCATTCAGCCCGGACAGCCCCTATACGAACTGATTTACGCGGCTGCTATCGTGTTCTTCACTTTCTTCTATACGGCTTTGATTTTCAACCCTCGTGAAGTCGCTGATAATCTGAAGAAGAGCGGTGCTTTTATTCCGGGTATTCGCCCGGGCGAGCAGACAGCAAAATTTATTGACAAGGTCATGACGAGACTCACTCTCTCAGGATCCCTGTACATGGTTTTTGTTTGCCTTGTACCGCAGCTTCTTATGAACTGGTTTAACGTTCAGTTCTACTTCGGCGGAACTTCTTTACTGATTATCGTTGTTGTGACCATGGACTTTGTTGCTCAGTTGCAAAGTCATCTGATGAACCAACAGTATGGCGATATAATGCGCAAGGCAAATTTAAGAAATTACGGCCGTTAGAGTTTTTTAGGAGATAGAGATGAAAGTAGGTGCTTCCGTAAAGAAGATGTGCCGCAACTGCAAAGTTGTCCGTCGTCATGGCGTGGTACACATCATCTGTACTAACCCAAAGCATAAGCAGCGTCAGGGCTAATGCTTTACTGGGTTGATTCGTCAGCCCGACTTCTGTATAATCATACAGTTTCACGGCACTGGGAAACCAGTGCCTTTCTGACTGCCAATAGGCACTATGAAGTTGCCGCGTATCCTCTTCGGGCTTTGCGGTGACGTTTTTTATTAACTGACCTTTATATTTAGGAGATCAATAGTGGCCCGTATAGCTGGCATTAATGTGCCTGACCAAAAGATTGCCGCGATTGCTCTGCAGTCGATCTACGGCATCGGCCCCACCCGTGCGCGCGATATCTTAGCCGCCGCTGGTGTTGACCCGAACGTTAAGTTCAAAGATATAGATGAGGCTTCAGTGGACAAGATCCGTGCTGAAGTCGCTAAGTACACAGTCGAAGGCGATCTTAGACGTGAGATCACAATGAACATCAAGCGTCTTATTGACCTTGGCACCTATCGTGGACTGCGTCACCGTCGTGGTCTGCCTGTCCGTGGACAGCGCACCAAGACCAATGCTCGTACCCGCAAGGGCCCGCGTAAGAGTGTTAAGAAATAGGAGATTGCCAGATGGCTGAAGAAATCAAAGAGAACGTAAAGCAGGACGCTCCTGTAGCTTCCGCTGCAACTTCTGCAGCTCCGGCTGCTGCGGCACCGCGTGCTCCTCGTGGCAAACGCGGCAAGAGACAGATTGCTGACGGTGTAGCGCATATTCATGCGTCATTCAATAACACCATTGTTTCCATCTCCGATCGTCAGGGCAACGTGCTTTCCTGGGCGACTGCTGGTGGCTCCGGATTCCGTGGCTCACGTAAATCTACACCTTATGCTGCACAGGTTGCTGCAGAGCGTGCTGGTGAGAGCGCCAAAGAATACGGCGTAAAGAACCTTGAAGTACTGGTGAAGGGTCCTGGTCCTGGACGTGAATCTTCAATCCGTGCGCTGAATGCTCTCGGCTTTAAGATCACCAACATTACTGATGTTACCCCTATCCCTCATAACGGTTGCCGTCCGCCCAAGAAGCGTCGCGTTTAACTGTTAGCTAAGATTCTGGAGAAAGACAAATGGCAAAGTACACAGGCCCAGCCCTGAAATTAAGCCGCCGTGAGGGTGTAGACCTTTTCCTGAAATCAGGTGTTAAGGCTATCGACAGCAAGTGCAAGCTCGATACTGCTCCTGGTCAGCACGGTGCGAACAAGACCCGCCTTTCTGACTACGGTGTTCAGCTTCGAGAGAAGCAGAAAGTACGTCGTATATACGGCGTTCTTGAGCGCCAGTTCCGCAATTATTACAAGAAGGCTGCCAGAATGTCAGGCAACACTGGTGAGAACCTTCTTCAGTTGCTCGAAGGCCGTCTTGATAATGTGGTTTATCGTATGGGTTTTGGTTCAACCCGTATGGAGGCTCGTCAGCTGGTCAGCCACAAGGCTATAACCGTAAACGACCACATTGTAAATATCCCTTCCTATGAAGTGCAGCCTAACGATGTTATCGCTGTGCGTGAGAAGGCTAAAAAGCAGGTTCGTATTAAGGCTGCTCTGGATCTTTCCGGTCAACGTGCGCTTAAGCCAACCTGGATCGATGTAGATGCCGATAACCTTAAAGGCACCTATAAGAGCAAGCCTGAGCGTGCGGAGCTTCCTTCCGACATCAAGGAACAGCTCATCGTCGAGTTGTACTCGAAGTAATTGTAGGCGTTGCACCAAGATCACTTAATGTAAATGTGGGGTAACTCTAGTGTCAGTTTGTGAACTGCTCAAACCTAAGCCAGTCGATTTCACTGAGGTCTCAGCCAGCTCGGCACATGTCGTTTTAGAGCCTCTTGAGCGTGGCTTTGGACATACTCTGGGTACCGCGCTCAGTGGAGTGCTGCTCAAGACTATGCCGGGCAACGCGGTTGACGCGATGCATATCGAAGGCGTCAAGAGCATAAACGATGTCAAGTCTGATCTGGTTGAGCCGCTGTTTGAGGTTGTAATGAATCTCAAGACTTTAGCGGTTTGTTCAGAGAACCCTTTGACTTCCCCTGTATGGGTTTCGGTCTCAAAAAGCGGAGAAGGCTCTCTTAAGGCCGGTGATTTCGAGTGTCCTGAAGGTATTTCATTCGTTAATCCTGATGCTGTGATTTGTAATCTCAAAGGAGCCAAAGCGTCGCTTGAGATGAAGATTCGTATCAGCTCAGGTTGTGGTTACGTACTTTCAACATCGGAACTGCACCTTCCTGCGTCCGAAAATGATGACATCCTCATCGATGCCAGCTATACACCGGTTACCAGGTTTGTTTATGGGATTGAATCTGCCCGTGTTGAGCAGAGAACCGATCTTGACAGGCTGGTTATCGATATCGAGACCAATGGAGTTATCACACCTGATGAAGCTTTAAAGCGTGGTTCAGACCTGCTTAAGGCTTGCATCGGAAACATCGTAAATAAAGACGAGATAGATGAACAGGCCTTGCAGCCTTCAGCTCCTCCTCTCCCGGATCCAATCCTGATGCAGTCAGTTGACGATCTGGAGCTTACGGTGCGTTCGGCAAACTGCCTTAAGGCCGAGAATATTATTTACATAGGCGATCTGGTACAGCGTACTGAGGTCGAATTGCTAAAAACCCCGAATCTCGGAAAGAAGTCACTGACCGAAATCAAGGATGTCCTTGCTCAGAGAGGACTGTCTCTTGGAATGAGGGTGGCTAACTGGCCGCCTCCGGGGCTCAAGTAATCGATTTTTAAAAGAATTTAATCAGAAGGAATTAGGAAATGCGTCATCGTTTAGCCGGTCGTCACCTCGGCCGCACAGCCGCACATCGCGCGGCTCTGTACCGCAACCTTGCTAATGCTCTCTTTACTTACGAAGTGATTAAGACCACTCTTCCGAAGGCTAAAGAACTTCGTCGTTTTGCAGAGCCTTTAATTAACATCGCCAAGGTTGATACCGTGGCGAACCGTCGTCTTGCTTTTGCGCGTCTGCGTGACGATGCTGTTGTAAACAAACTGTTTACTGTTATTGGAAAGCTTTCCGCAAATCGTGCAGGCGGATACACACGTATCCTTAAAGCTGGTCGTCGTCCTGGCGATCAGGCACCTGTAGCCTACATCATGCTCGTGGATCGTCCTGCAAAGGATAATGGCGAGAAGAAAGAAGCTACTGTTGCTGAAGGCGAGAACAAGTAATTACACTGGCGCGGCTTTGGCCGCGCCTGTGTCAGGTTTCCGCTAATCAACTGTCAAGACGAGGGTCTAACCTTGGATCAGAATATCGATTCTTTAAAGCCGAATATCAAGGAAGTCCAGACTGTTTCAAAAAACAGCTTCAGGGTTGTTCTTGAGCCCTTCGAGCGCGAGTACGCCCATATTGTCGGGACAGCCCTGCGCCGCATCATGCTTTCGTCTATCCCCGGATATGCAATATCATCCGTAGAGATCGATGGAGTAGTCCATGAATACAGTGCAGTTGAAGGCATCCAGGAAGATATTCTTCTTGTTCTTTTGAATTTAAAAGAAGTCGCTGTCTCTGTTGAGGGTCTGCTTCGTGACGATTCTGTCTTGGAAATAAACAAGAGTGGAATTGGCCCTGTAACTGCTGGTGACATAACCTGCCCGGCAGGCGTATCAATTAAGAATCCGGATCTTGTTATTTGTCATCTGACTGATGAAAAGACCGAGCTTAAGATGCATATGCATGTCTCGAGAGGTCGCGGGTATTGTCCTGTGGTCGCGCATCCTTCAAGTGAGGGAGCAGATGAGCGCTTTATCGGCCGCCTTTTGATAGATCCATCATACTGCCCGGTATTGAATGTTGCCGTGCACGAGGAACCTATTGACGGAGGCAAAGAGCGTCTGATCCTCAATATCGAGACCAACGGGACGATTGATCCAAAGAATGCAGTCAGTATCGCAGCGACAATTTTCGCTGATCAGCTGAATACCTTCTTTGACATCCGCAACAGCGTCACTCCTACTGAGGATGTTGCCATGCGTCCTCTCATCGATCCTAAGCTTATATGCCCTGTCGAAGATCTTGAACTCACAGTCCGTTCAGCCAATTGTCTTAAGACTGAAGGTATTAAGTATATTGGTGATTTGGTGCAGAAGACAGAAGTTGAACTGCTCAAAACCCCGAACCTGGGAAAGAAATCTCTAACTGAGATTAAAGATGTGCTTGCAGAGCGTGGTCTCTCTCTTGGCATGCGTCTTGAGAATTGGCCACCTGCGGATCTGGATGTTTCATCGGATCGCTGATGATATTCGATTTAAACAGGGGATGCCATTTAGGCATCCCTTTTTAATATTATGAATATAAATACAGATAAGGAGTACACATGACAAATATTGATGAGCTTTCAGATGTTCAGATTCAGAAGATTGTTGATTATGCATTAAAACTTTATAAATACAGCGCCGAGGAAAGTCTGAGTACAAACGATGAGAAAGGATATGAACGTTTGAGATCCATCACCTCTAGAGGCAATGAAATTGAGTGCCAGATAGACTCCTCAATGGTAGCGCTTGATCCTGATGATATAGGCGAGGGTGATGGCTTATGTGTAAGCATGTATGCTCAGGATCCAGACAGCGATGAGAAGGTTCACATAGCGGATGTTTATCTTACTGAGGAAGGAATGCTTGACGGACTTGGCACAGTAGTATGGTTCCCGGACAAGGATCAATGGTTCAAGTAACACGGCACAGACAAAATAAATGCGCCATCTGTTTTAAACAATCGTGGCGCACTTCTTTGTTTTGACTAAGGATTAATCGTGATCGGGGTTCCAACGTCAACCATTGAAATAAACTGATCCAGATCTGGATTTAACAGGGCAATGCAGCCATTCGTCCAGTCGGTACGCTGTACGGTTTCCTGAAATTTGCCGCCGCTTGCCGGCTGACCGTGAACCATAATCATTCCGCCTGGGCGTGCGCCATGGGCGCGGGCGTTTGCTATATCATTGGCGTTTGGATAGGAAATGTGGAACGCCTTATAGTAATTTGAGTTGTTTTTTATGTAGTCAAGGGTATAGGTGCCTTCAGGCGTTTTCCTGTCGCCTTCAAACTGTTTTTTCCCAATGGGACGGTCAGATAGCGCAATCCAGAATTTTTTGACCACTTTGTTCTTGAACATAAGAAACATCTGATGATTTCTTTTGTTTACGATCACCTGATCAACAATCCCTTTTCTCGAGGACGCTGAGGTAGCCTCCAGCGGAAGGTTGCTGATCCTTCCCAGTTTGGTATAGTCAAATTCCTCATCGTAAGGAATTTCTGAACTTACCGCGGCAGATTTGAGGTCAATTGGAATCGGGTTAAATGTACTTGCGGCGGTACTGCCCGAAATCAGGGCTAAAAAAACTAAGCCGAAAGTTAAACGTTTCACAAAGCCACTCCTGAAGCGTACATACTAAATACAGAACAGATTTTGGGCGGTGGTCCGCCTCTGGATTTACTTCACCCTTTAGGGGGTTGTTGCTGTAGTGCGCCAATAATAAAGCGTGAATTGCGCACACACATTATAATGGAGCATCAGCCTTGCTGATTGTAATTACACCGTTTTGATGCGTTTCTGTAGCATAAAGCGCATTTTGAAACGGCTACAGGGAAAGCAGGACAGTCTGAGCTGAACATAAAATGGACGGAAGAATGGCCGAAGACGAAAAGAAAGAACAAAATCTCAGCTTTGATGGCGTTGAACAGCTGCCGTTGCAGAAATTCGCAGAAGATGCTTATTTAAATTATTCGATGAATGTCATCCGTGACAGAGCTCTTCCTTCAGTAACAGATGGGATGAAGCCGGTTCAGCGGCGCATCATCTATGCTATGGCCAAGCTTGGTATTGGCCCCAAGTCCAAGCATGTGAAATCCGCCAGAACCGTAGGCGAGGTGCTTGGAAAATATCATCCTCACGGGGATTCGGCCTGTTATGAGGCTATGGTTCTGATGGCACAGCCCTTCAGCTATCGGTATCCGCTGATAGAAGGTCAGGGAAACTGGGGTGATGTCGAGGATCCCAAATCGTTCGCGGCAATGAGATATACAGAAGCCCGTCTGGCTCCTTATTCAAATGTTCTGCTATCGGAGCTGAACACAGGTTGCGTTGAGTGGGTTCCAAACTTTGATGGCACAGTTGATGAGCCCAAATATCTTCCCGCCCGCCTTCCGAATATTTTACTAAATGGCACTACCGGAATTGCTGTTGGAATGGCTACTGATATTCCACCCCATAATTTGGGTGAAATCGCGTCTGCCACCATTCATTTAATTGATCATCCGGACGCCACGGTAAAGGATCTGATGCAATTCGTTAAAGGTCCTGATTATCCCACACATGCTGAGATTACCTCCGATAATGAGGAACTGCTTAAGATTTATACAACCGGCCGTGGCAGCGTAAGAATGCGCGCTACATATGAGGAAGAAAGGGAAGGGATCGTTATAAAGGCTCTGCCATATCAGGTATCAGGTGGTCAGATAGAAAAAGAAATAGCGGATCTGATGACCAAAAAGAAGCTTCCTATGGTTGCGGATATTGTCAACGCCTCAGATCACAACGATCCCTGCAGGATTGTAATCGTACCGCGCTCACGCCGTACGAATGCGAAGGAACTGATGGAATATCTTTATGCCATGACTTCGCTTGAAAATACCTACAGAGTAAACCTCAATATTCTGGGGCTGGACGGGGCTCCTAAGGTTCGGGATCTCAAAGAAATACTTACACAATGGCTGGTTTTCCGTACTCAGACCGTAAGACGCCGTTTAAATCATCGTCTTGAAGAGGTCAATGCGAGACTGCACGTACTTGACGGTCTCATGATTGTGTATCTGAACCTTGATGAGGTCATAAAGATCATAAGGACATCAGATGATCCTAAAAAGGAACTGATGACCAGATTTGGTCTTGATACTATTCAGATCGACTACATACTCGAAACACGTCTGAAGCAACTGGCAAGGCTTGAGGAGATGAAGCTTCGCGGTGAAAAAGACAAGCTTGAGAGCGAGAAAAAGCGTCTTGAAACCCTGCTTAGCTCAGATGCACGCATAAGGACACTCATAAAGCGGGAAATAACGGAGGATGTCAAACTGTATGGCGATGAGCGCATGAGTCCTATTTCGGCTCATGAAAGCGCGGCAGCGGTTAGTGAGACAGATCTTCTCCCTGCTACTCCGGCTACAGTCATCCTTTCAAAAATGGGCTGGGTGCGTTCTGCGTCAACAGCGGATTTTGCAGCAGAAAGTATGACCTACAGAACCGGAGATGGTTTTCTCGCCAAGGCCTCCGGACTTACCTCTGAGGTAGCCGCGTTTATCACCGCGCAGGGCCGTATTTATAACGTGGATATAAGAGATCTGCCGTCCGCGCGAGGGCAGGGCGAACCGCTATCATCAAAAGTATCCCTGAGCCCTGACGATAAGGTTTTGGGAGTATTTATACCAAGAGAGAAGGAAAAATATCTGGTTGCCACGGAGAATGGCTACGGATTTATAGCGCCGCAGAGCGCGATGCTGACAAGAATGAAGGCAGGCAAGGTTCTGGTCAAAACCGATGGGTCAGCCAGGATCTTTACTCCGATGAAGGTGTCTGATCCCAAAGAGGACATAATCGTGGTGGTAAGCCTGCAGGGCAGGATCCTTATTTACCGCGCCGGTGAGTTGCCTGAGCTTTCATCCGGACGCGGCAACAAGCTTATGAATATTACATCCGCCCGGCTTGAGGTAGGGGCTGATGGAATAGCAGCTATAGCACCTGTTGCTCAGGGATGGACGGCTGTTCTGCATGCCGGAAAGAAAATCATGCGTATGCCATACAATCTTCTTGAGGATAAGGTTTCGTCGAGAACGCGCACTGGAGAAATTCTTCCCCGTGGCTACCAGAAAGTTGATTCAATAGAGATATTGTCTCCGCAGAAGGATGAAAAATCGGAGAGTGAGCCTCAGACGGATGATCTTATGGACTTCAAGCTTGAATAAGCTATAGCCTATATAAGTAAAGGCCCGATCCGGGCCTTTATAAATTGAACTGCTTATAAAAATGAAACTAAAATTCTGAACAGAGGTCTTTCGGCTTGGGAAAGTACAAATCAGAAAACAAGCCAGAGCGGGCCAAATAATTTAACCATCAGAGTGTTTAGCGCGAAGAGTGCGATCATAATCAGCATCAGGGAAATATCTATCATTCCGATAGGTGGGATGATTTTCTGTATGGGACCTACCAGAGGCGATGTGATCTGAGCGCAAAGATAGCTTACGGATCTTGTGGACGGCAGCCATGATGTAATTGCTTCCACAAGTAGCAGCGCCAGAAAAAGATAGCCGAATGACTTTATGAACATAAAGAAAGCCAGCACAAGAGCCATTAGAAATTTACTGATTATGGTGTCTGAGCCAGAGGGCAGTACGAACATAAAAACGATCCAGAACAAAAGCGCAAAGATAAGCGCTATCAGAGCTCCGGCATAAAAGAAACCGCCTATGTGAGCCTGTCTGAACGGCATGAGATGGACCACCGGTTGCGTTAGCTTCGCCACTAACTGAACAAACGGATTGTAGTAGTCAGC
This sequence comes from Succinatimonas hippei, assembly GCA_004557545.1. Lineage (GTDB taxonomy): Bacteria > Pseudomonadota > Gammaproteobacteria > Enterobacterales > Succinivibrionaceae > Succinivibrio > Succinivibrio hippei_A. The sequence continues at coordinate 15,856 of SFGV01000027.1, read as the reverse complement.
AGGCGATGACTGCATCAGAGAACGCAACTGAAACAGCATAATAACCGCCTGACCAATCAGGATCATAAAGTACATGTCTATGGTCTTCCTTTGTATTGTGGTTTTGTCAGTACATTTTTTCGAATTCCAGGGTACGGGCAAGACTTGCGTCGATTACAGAGTGCATCATGTCCTCAAAATGCCCCTCAGTCATTTTACAAAGCCCGGCGTAGGTGGTTCCGCCCTTGGATGTAACAGCCTCGCGCAGCTGCGCCAGAGTCTGGTTCTGATTTTGAATCACAAGCTGGGCACTGCCTGAGAGAAGCTGCTCGACCATGGCTCTGGAGGTTTTCTCATCCATGCCATTCTTAACTGATTCTGAGATCAGCGCCTCCATGAAACGGAACACAAACGCAGGTCCGCATCCGGCTACGGCGCCTATAACGTCAAGTTGCTTCTCGCTTCCCTCAAACGTCTTGCCCATGCCATTGAGCAGTCCTTTTACAAGCTGTACGTCAGATGCATTGACTCCACGTCCGCAGCAAAGGGCGGTAACGCCCTGACCGATCTTCGCAGGAGTGTTTGGCATTATGCGGACTATGCGGTCAGAGCCGGTCAGACGCTGCAGTGATGAGAGACAGAATCCGGCCGCCATGGAAATGACAAGGCGATCTTTGAAATCGACCCCGTTTTTAACCAGATCTTCAAGAACAGATGTGAGGATCTGTGGCTTGACACCCAGAAAAATGATCCCTGCGCTTTTAGCCGCAATGGCGTTATCACTGGTTATGGAGGCTCCCTCTGCCTTGAAATGCTCAAGCTTTTCAATGTGAGGCCCTGATACAGTGATATTACGCGGGCTCACACTCTTTTTTACGCTTTCAAATATGCAGGATGCCATGTTGCCACCACCGATAAAGGCAACCTTGTGCGAGTCATCAAGACGCTTTACCGCGTATTCTCTGGGGCCGAAAATAGCGGTTCCGATTCGTACCTCGGTAGAGCCGTTTTCAATGGCAATATCCATATCGTGGGTCATTCCAATGGATAGCATCCTGAGATTTGAGTGCGTGGCTTTGAGCTTGTCAAAAATGGAACGCAACAACTTGAACGAGCGGTCAATCTCATCGTGATCTGCTGTATCTTTGGCAACGCCCATAAGCCCGGTAAATTTAAGATTAGACTTTGACTCAATTAAAGACGCAAGCTCCTCAACCTGATCCGGGGAGCACCCTGATTTCTGATCCTCGCCGCTGATATTCACTTCTATCATAACTTCCAGCGGCTTCTTATCGGACGGGCGTTGCTCGGACAGCCTGTTCGCGATGATTTCACGGTCGACGCTCTCGACTACATCAAAGTGCTCAGCGATGAGCCTGGTCTTGTTTTTCTGAATAGGCCCGATGAAATGCCAGATGATGTCGTTATAACCTTTCTCTTTGAGGTGCTCTATTTTTTCTGACGCTTCGACAGCGTATGACTCAGCCACAGCTTCAGCTATTTTGGAGTGAACGTGAGAGAGGTTGTCAGAAATAGAGGACATTTTTTTCGACCGATTGCAGTTGGTTGTTATACTGAATAATCCGAATATTTGCTGTTTATTATTGCAGACTTGCCGCCTGCAAGCCCAGACCAGTAATATACAACACAATACGCGAAGCGGTATGGCGCTGTCAGATAGTTGTTTTAAAGTGCAAAGACGCGAAACTGCGTTTGCTGATGAATTGAAAAGGGAGAATGTGATGTTCGTAATTGACAAGAATTTGTGCACGGATTGCAAGGATTGTATCGATGCCTGCCCGTGCGGGAGCATCACTGATGAAGATGGCTACTGCGTAATTGATCCTGAGACATGCGCTGAATGCGGAGCGTGTGAGGATGTGTGTGAAAATGGGGCTGTCAGCGAGCAGGAGATCCCTTCAAAACAGGTTTAGTTTCAAAAACCAAACAAAAGATCCAGCGGCCGGTAACGCCGCTGGTACCAGAAGATCAGGCGTTTGCCTGAGCCGTCTTGCCTGATTGCTTTACCGCGGCCATTCCGGCGTCAGTAAGCAATCCCTTCTTGAGAGTGTCGATAAACTCTCCCTGTTCCATATTCTTGATATTAACGTCCATCTGGTTGAACGGGATCTCTATGTCGTTTTCCGCGAACACCTTCAGAGTCTGGGTACAGAGGTAATCGTAGGTCAGCTTGCGGTTGCCAATCTCGGTAACGTAAACCTCACAGCTTATGGTTACCGCGCTGTCATCAAGCGATTTGACATAAACCAGAGGATTCATGCCCTTTGCCAGATAGTGGCATTTCCCAAGTATCTGGCGCAGAAGACGTTTCGCCTTTTCCACATCGGAGCTGTAGCCGACTCCTACAGTGAACTCAATCATGGTCACGGTGTTGGTTAGCGACCAGTTGATAAGCGCCGAGGTAATAAATTCACGGTTGGGGATCATAACCTCTTTGTTTTCAAAAGAGATGATCATGGTTGAGCGGATACGGATCCTGCTTACTTTTCCTGATAGCGAGCCCAGCGTGATGATATCGCCAACACGCAACTGACGCTCAAAAAGGATGATAAGACCTGAAACGAAGTTAGCGAAGATCTCCTGTAAGCCGAAGCCCAGACCTACGGACAGGGCAGCTACAAGCCACTGCAGATTTTCCCATTTAATTCCGATCGCTCCGGCGGCAGAAATAAGTCCAATGGTCAAAATCGCGTACGAGGTGATGATCTTCACCGTATAGCTGGTGCTTCTTAACTGAGCGCCTTTCGCCTTCCATAAGAAAATCCGCTCAAGCAGCATCGGAAGGTTGCGGTTTAAAAGAACCATAATCGCCAGAATCAATACCGCTAGCAGAACATCGGCAAGAGTAAGCGTGCTTACAACAGTTTCTTTACCGCCTATCAGCTGGACATTAGACCAGAGCCTGATGTTCTTAAGGTAGCTTAAAGCTCCTGACAGATCGTTCCACTGGCTGTACATAACCGCAAGTGTCGCGCATATCAGAAAACCGTTGATCATTTTGTAAGCTTTGGCGCTTAAGTTCTCAAGCCCCAGAGATTCCTTGAAATAGGCAAGATTCGACTCACGCTCCGTATCTTTGCGACGAGCGGTTTCATCATCTTCTGAAAGAGCCATCTCAAGGCTGCGTCTGCGTAAATGAGACTGCAATACATACATGGCGCGGCGCACGGTATTGGCGATGACCCAGTAGAAAAGCACAGCGTAGCAGGTGTACGCGACGCGGTTTACCAGTTTGACCGTGGTGTAGTAATAGCCGTTCGCGACAGCAATGACTATACAGCCGGGAATTACCAGCAGAGCAATTGAGATGAGCCAGATCAGGGATGACATGTCATCGGTACTGCGAAGCTGCGCCTTGATCCACCCGAAGGCAATGAACATCAGACAGACGGAGCAGAGCATGGTAAGCAGGAAACCTACGATGTCATCGTAGATCATGGAGGAGTCGGTCTCGGCCGTGTTAGCCACGATCAGGATCGGTATTAACGCGTACCAGACGCGGTTTAAGAGACGGCGGTTGTGCCGCAGTACATCCGGATTGATACAGAAATGGCGCTGGGCAAGTGAATTTGGTTTGAGTATTTCAAGGAAGAACACAAAAACCATGATATGTAGCAACAGCATGCCTATAACAAGAACCTGCGCCTCCGAAGTATTAAGGCACAGGCAGATGACTATACCGCCGAATAAAGCCCATAAAACGGCTTTTGGAATGACCATAAATATATTAAGCAGTATGGCAGAGGGGGTTACCAGTACGCTGTCATCCCTGCGATCCAGACGTCCCGCGAGTTTGTTATTAAGCCGTCTTATATATGGCCCGGCGATGAATGCAAGAAGTCCTATAACGACAGCTGGAAGCCCCAGAACAATAAAGGTATGAATGGTGTCTTCATGGTACTGCGCGGAGCCAAGCTTAGACGTAAACTGCGAGAATTCATGGGTCAGGCTTGGCCAGAACGTGTAAATGAATTCACGGCCTAATGGCTGGTTGCTCTTGAGCCAGAACAGATTTTCCGTGACTTTGGCTGATGTGCTGTCACGCAGCTGGGTGAATTCCTGATATTTGACCTTTAGGTTTATCGCGGTTGTCAGCTGGGAGGACAATGACTGATAGAGATCGTTTAAGAATTCGCGGCGCTTGACGTATACCGATATGAGCTCATCACGGCAATCTTTGAGCTCCGGGTTTTTGCTGATTGCCCTGTCCGCGAACTCGTTCAGGTCAAACATGTCATCGCGTCGGGATCTTATCTCATAGAGCCATAAGGTCAGATCCGGAATAAGTTCGTCAAGTTTGCGGCTTAAAACCACATTGGGTACCTGAGACTGCTGACGGTTTAAAAGTCTTGAGAGCAGCAGGCTCTTGTCAAGGCCGCTTATCTCAGAGTCAATTGATCCAGACACCTGCTTTAGAGTGCTCAGCGCTTCCTGTACGTCGTGATCTTCCTTGGAAACTGACGCGGTCTGCTGACGGGCAAGCGAAACCTGAGTGTAAAGCTTGCGGTTTATATACAGTTCTCTGGCGAGGCCAGGGTACTTCTTGGCAGCCTCATTTAGTCCTTGCTCGTCGTATCCTGAGTCATCATCTGATGAAAGAAGCTCGTTCTGACGGTTCTGGGCGGCAGTCAGGTATTTCTGAAAGAAAGTATTTTTTAATGTGGCGATACGTACGCGGTAGTTTGCCAGATCCAGAAGCATGGTATGGTTTTCAAGCTGTGCCTGAAGCAGCTGGTTCTGCAATTCCATGGTGTACATATTCAGCACGCGGTTGCGTACAGAAAGGTTTTTGGGATCTGTGCCATCTGTTAGAGACGCCACAATCTGTGAAATATCCGAGTTGTTTTTACTTATAGTCGTCTGAGCGCGTTCAGGCAGAGTCTGCAGATCGCTGTAAATTACAGTTGCCGATGAAAGTTCCTGCTGTGCGTCAGCTGATGACTTGCGAAGATTATCTATAAGCTGACCTATGTTGTCAGAGGTATATTTTTTTACTGAAGGGATATCCGAGTACTGCTGTTCAGCCTTATAGAGCTCTGATGACAGCTTTCTCAGCTGCTGGGAGGCTCCGGTTACCGTCTTTTTCAGAGAGCTTATGTCACCTTGAACAGAACGTAGTGTCAAAAGACCATTTTGCGCGTTGGCAATCTCCGCCTGGCGGTCTTTTCTCTCGTCGTCCTTAATCGTAGAGTCATTTTTAAGGGCCTCTCCGGCGTCATTGAGTTCTTTAGCCGTGGGAAGCTGAACGTCACCAATATCAGTTGACACCGTGATTGCATCCTGCTGGGGAAGCTGGGCGGCAGATGATAAATTAGTCAGCGTTGCGGCGAATATGGCGGCGGCGCAAAAGATGTGTTTGAACATAATAAGCTGATGTCCCTTCGTGCGGAGAACACAAACGATGAGACATTATACTAAGAGTATCGTGTTGTAAGAGAGTGTCAGAGGCGTGAACGGTCAGTTAAGGCCTATATCCAGCAGATGCTATAATTTAGCATTCACGCGGCATGGCGCAGTTCCCTTGCCCGCAGATGAAAAAAATTGAACTTTCCGCGCAACCTGCGGTCGAAAGATTAAAGCAAGGTATAAGAACTTATGAGTCCCAAGGCCCAAAATGCCGACAGTACCAGCGATGAAGAGCTTGTACGCCGTGTGCAGAAGGGCGACATCGGCGCTTACAACCTTCTGGTGGTCAGATACCAGTACCGGGTTATAAAGATTGCTCAGAAGTTTGTGAGTGATTACGCTGATGCCAGCGACATAGCTCAGGAGGCTTTTATAAAAGCCTACAGAGCGCTGCCCAATTTCAGGGGAGAAAGTTCGTTCTATACTTGGCTTTACAGGATAGTCACAAACGCCGCCAAGAACTTTCTTGAAACAAATTCAAAGCAGCGTAGTCAGGTAGATGTGGATGACGAGGTGCTTAACGCTTCATCTCCAGAGGCTCTGACTGACAGACAGACTCCGGATTCGATAATTGAGTCAGAGGAGCTGAAAAAAGTCATTCTCAAGGCAGTGAGCGAGCTTCCAAATGAACTTAAGGAAGCGTTCATGTTAAGAGAAATTGAGGGACTTTCCTATGAAGATATATCTGAGCGTGAGGATGTTCCTATTGGAACAGTAAGATCAAGGATCTTCAGAGCGCGACAGTATATCGAGACAAAAATGGATCAGTTCCGAAAAGGTTAAAGAGTGATCGGAGACCATATGCAGGACAAGAACACCGCAATGAATGATGTAGAGAGACTTTCAGCCAACTTTGATGGCGAGGATCTTCAGCAGCTTCATGAGGTATCAGAAGAAGATCGCGGACACCTTCAGAAATGGGCGGCTATAGGAGCCGCGCTCCGTGATGAATTGCCCTCACGCACCGACATGCGCTTTGCCGATGAGGTGATGTCCAGAATAGAACATGACGCCAGAGTGGATCAGCCCGCTCAGGATATGATCATGAAACCGCGCATCATCAGTCTCAGAAAACTGGGATTCTTCTTTGGTCAGGCAGTGGCGGCGGCTTCAATCTGCATGGTCACTATATTCGGATATCAGGCTTTTAACGCTGATGACAATGCTGCCGGTAATCAGGCCGTTGGAACCATGGGTACCGTAGGTGGAGTGAATCTCGCCAGCTATCAGAATAAAGGCGGATCATCCATAGTGCTTGATGCTCAGCCCCAGAACGCTCAGGCAACCCAGCTCTCACCAAGAGAGCAGCGTGATCTTGCTGAAAAACGCCAGCAGGAAGAATCAAGAGTTAACAACTATCTGCAGGGCTATGTGCTTGACACAGCTCTGAACTGATACAGCAGAATTAAAAAAACAATGCCCGAACTTGTAAAAACCGCCTGCGGCTTTGCGCTGTTAGCGGTTTTGTTTTGCATAAGTCCCGCGTATGCGGAAGATGAAGGCTGTATGGCGGTCTTTTTAAAGGCCCAGCAGAGCTTCAGTTCTTCAAACATCAGTTTTACAGCCGCTGCGGGAGATCAGAGGGGAATGCTCCCTTTTACCTACCGTCATCTTTCAAAGAACGCGCACGAGTACGCGCTGTGGCGTTCTTTAAACGGAGCGGTAGCCGGCTATGCCTTACGGGATCTTTCAGGATTTGACTTCAATGAGGATCGCGGAGCCAGACAACCTCTGACATGGCGTCCTACGCAGGTTTTTGACCGCCTGATGTCTGCCAAAACAAAACTTCAGGGGTATCAGTGCGTTTTTTCCGGACGTACCAGACTAAACGGACACCGGGTATCACTTATAAGGCTCATTCCAAAAAGTGATCAGCGCTATGGTTTTGCCATCGCGCTTGATGATAAGTACGGAGTACCTGTTGAGCTTAATGTTACAACTCCGTCAGGAGCCGGGATTTTTAAAATAAGCGCTACCGATGTCAGGAATGATGTGTCCGGTGACAATGAGTTTTCAGACGCGGAGTTTGACCATTTCGCGTTATCAAAGCCTGCCGGGCAGAAGAACCTTGAGCCGTGGGGATTTATAAAAATTCCCCGTTACTTTCATATGATGTCTGAAGGATCGGTTCAGATGGATGATGGTAATGTAAGCCCGTATCAGCAGTTCTCAGACGGACTGTTCTCGTTTCGTGTCTACATAAACTCGCGCTCCTCGCTTTATCTGCAGGAAGTCAGCGCCGGGACGCTTAGTGTTTATCGCACACAGGATGCCAACAGGGAGTATGCCGTGACAGGAGAAATCCCGATGGAACTTGCCCGTCAGGTTTTATCTGAAGTATCTTCGGAGCAAAATAATCCGGAACGGCAATCAGACGGCGCATCGGCAAGGTAACCACCCGGGAAGCCGTTGCGCGCTGTGTTAAAATCCACACTGATTTCAGCGGGAGCTTTGACACCGCGTCTTTCGGAACCCACCTTAATATAAGGATTTCAGGCAAGAACTCATATGGCAGATTACGACCGCAGTCTGGTTAGGAATTTCTCGGTAATAGCGCATATAGACCATGGCAAGTCAACACTGTCAGACCGCTTTATTCAGATGTGCGGCGGTCTCTCCTCGCGCGAGATGACGGCGCAGGTGCTTGACAACATGGACATTGAACGTGAGCGCGGAATTACCATCAAGGCTCAGGCTGTTACACTAAAGTACAAAGCAAAAGACGGAAAGACCTATGAGCTTAATTTCATCGACACGCCGGGGCATGTGGACTTTTCATATGAGGTCTCACGTTCGCTTTTTGCCTGTGAAGGCGCGCTTTTGGTGGTAGACGCCACACAGGGCGTAGAAGCGCAGACGCTTGCCAACTGCTATCAGGCTGTGGATCTTAATTTGGAGGTAATACCTGTACTCAACAAGATTGATCTACCTTCTGCCGATCCTGACAAGGTGGCCGATGAGATAGAGGATCTGATTGGTATAGAGGCTCATGACGCGTGCCGTTGCAGCGCCAAAACCGGAGTTGGCGTTGAGGATGTGCTTGAACGCATAGTTCATGGCATCCCGGCTCCTGGCGGTTCTCCTGACGCTCCCCTGCAGGCTCTGATCATAGATTCCTATTTTGACGATTATCTTGGCGTAGTCGCTCTGGTAAGGGTAAAAAACGGCACCTTAAGGCGTGGCGACAAGATCAAGGTCATGAGCCGCGGAGATACCTGGCAGGTTGAGCGCCTGGGTATTTCAACTCCCAAGAGAGTTGACGTGGACGTGCTCAACTGCGGTGAGGTAGGTTGGGTTGCCTGTGATATCAAGACTATTCATGGTGCGCCTGTAGGAGACACCATTACCCATGATAAGAACGGCTGTACTGAGCCATTACCGGGTTTTAAGAAAAGCAAGCCTCAGGTATATGCCGGCATGTTCCCGGTAAACACCGATGACTACAACGCGTTCAGGGATGCGCTTGAAAAACTTTCGCTAAATGACGCGTCACTATTTTTCGAGCCTGAGAATTCAAAAGCGCTGGGCTTTGGTTTCCGTTGCGGCTTTCTTGGGATGTTGCATATGGAGATCATCCAGGAAAGACTTGAACGCGAATACAATCTGGATCTGATCACAACCGCTCCTACGGTTATTTACGAGGTGGTTACGACCGGAGGAGAAATACTCCATGTCGATTCACCCGCGGCTTTGCCCCCGGTGAGCAATATAGCCGAGATCCGCGAGCCTATAGCCGAGTGCCGTATGCTGACGCCCTCTGATTATGTGGGTCCGATCATGCAGCTGTGCCTTGAGAAGAGAGGCATTCAGACCTCCATGGTCTACCATGGATCTCAGGTCGCTCTGACCTATGAGATCCCGATGGGCGAGGTTGTACTGGATTTCTTCGACCGCCTCAAGTCGGTTTCACGCGGTTACGCGTCCCTTGATTACGGTTTTAAATGCTTCCGCAAGGAAGATCTCGTGAGAATGGATATCCTGATCGCCGGTGAAAGAGTTGACGCTCTTGCGGTAATTCTTCACAGATCCGTAGCGGTGTCCCGTGGTCGAGAGATCATCGATCGCATGAAAGAGGTGATCCCGCGCCAGATGTTTGATATTCCTATTCAGGCTGCGATAGGGGCGCAGATAATCGCCCGCGTAACTGTAAAGCAGATGCGCAAGGATGTGCTGGCCAAGTGTTATGGCGGCGACATAACACGTAAACGCAAACTGCTTGAAAAACAGAAGGCCGGTAAGAAGAGAATGAAGAAACTAGGCAAGGTCGATGTCCCTCAGGAAGCGTTCCTTGCCATATTGAAGGTAGGTAAGGAAAGCTGATGAATATTTTTTCCGTAATTCTGGCTGTATTAAGTCTGCTGACCGGCGTGTGCTGGCTTTATGACCGTGTAAAAAGGCGTCCTGCCAGATTGAAAAAAGCTGAGGAGTTTAAGAAGAATAATCCGATGGCAAGCAAGAAAGAGCTTGCGGCGATCATGGAACCGGGCGGGATCATCGGACAGAGTGGCTCATTGTTTTTCATAATTCTGTTTGTATTCCTGTTCCGGGCGTTCCTGTATGAGCCATACCGCATCCCGTCAGGGTCGATGCTGCCTACTTTGCAGGATGGCGATTTTATCGCGGTTAACAAATGGGATTATGGGATCCGTAACCCCTTTACCAATTCTGTGCTCATAAAAACAGGTGAACCCAAACGTGGTGATGTGGTCGTATTCAAATACCCAGAGGATCCTTCGGTTGACTATATAAAGCGCGTGGTCGGGCTGCCCGGGGATATCATCGTATATAAGGATAAACAGCTTTATATATTCCCAAATGGAACCAAACCAGAGCCTGACGCGGCTCCTATTGAGCGCAAGAGTCTCGGAACTCTTACTGAGGGCAACGGGTTTGCGCGCGAGAACTTTGATGTATACATGGAAAAGCTGGGCGATGCCGAACACCGTATTCAGGTGAACCCGAATTCCGGATCATTTGACAGCTATTTCTACAAGCAGGAAGGTCTGCCACAGGGCGCCTGGAAGGTTCCTGATAACAGCGTGTTCGTGATGGGGGATAACCGCGACAACAGCAAGGATTCCAGATTCTGGGGATTTGTCCCTTATGAGAATCTTGTCGGAAGAACCGTATGTGTGTGGCTCTCTTTCAGCTTTGATCGCGGAAATGACAGCCTACTTCCGTCCTGGGTTCCTTCATCGTTTAACTTCAGCAGGCTTGGAGGCCTTCACTGATGGAAGAGCAGGTAAACCTGTTCGCGTTGCAAAATCTTGAGCTTCGCCTGGGTTATGCCTTTCAGAATATCAGGCTATTGGAACAGGCGCTTACGCACCGCAGTTTCGGACCTGTGCATAACGAAAGACTTGAGTATCTTGGTGATTCCATACTGGGTATGGTTATCGCGAGGCGTCTGTACGATCTGTTTCCGGGATCTCCAGAGGGTGATCTTACCCGCATGCGCTCCACGCTGGTCTGTGAGGTAACGCTTGCCCAGATCGCGCGGGAATACGGAATAGGTGATTGCTTAAGGCTGGGACCGGGGGAGCTCAAAACCGGCGGAATGAGACGTCAGTCGCTTATTGCCGATGCCGTGGAATCGATAATCGGGGCGATGTTTATTGACTCCAATGACGACTATCCGCGTGTCCGCGCGGTGGTTCTCTCATGGTTTAAAACAAGACTCGAGACTATAAAGCCGGGTGAAGGCCAGAAGGATCACAAGTCATCGCTTCAGGAGAAGCTCCAATCCCTGCATCGCAATCTGCCTTCCTATCATCTGGATGAGATAAAAGGCACGGATGACAATCAGCTTTTTTATGTTTCAGTCATGATCGAAGGGATCCCGGTGTTTCAGGGCAGCGGCACCTCCAAACGCCGCGCAGAACAGGAAGCCGCTGGCAAGGCTCTTGCTTATATACAGGAACATCCGCTCAAGCAGCTTAAGCGCTGAGGAAAAAATGGCACAACATTTCGGATTCGTAGCCATAATCGGCAGACCCAATGTAGGTAAATCTACGCTGATGAACCATCTGATCGGTCAGAAAATCAGCATAACCTCGCGCAAACCGCAGACCACCCGTAACCGTATTCTCGGAGTTGACACAAAAGGCGAGTATCAGGCCGCCTATGTGGATACCCCCGGAATGCACCGCAAAGAGGAACGGGCGATTAACCACCTGATGAACCGCGCCGCCCAGAGCGCGCTCAGCGGGGTTGACGCGGTAATTTTTGTGGTTGATCCGTTCAGCTGGAACGATGATGATGAAATGGCTTTCGCCAGAGTAAGGCAGGCTAATGAGGCGGGAGTGCCGGCCGTACTTTGCATCAATAAGCTTGACATGTTGCGCAAGGATCGCGATGAGCTTCTCCCCGTGATAGAGCGGCTGTCTCAGAAAATGGATTTTAAAGCCGTGGTTCCGGTATCGGCGCTCAAAGCGGTAAATCTTGAGGAACTGCGCAAGGTTATTTTTGAGTGCCTTCCGGAAGGTGATCATCTGTATTCTGATGACAGCATTACTGACAGATCATCGCGCTTTCTGGCAGCTGAAACCGTACGTGAGAAGTTAATGCGTCAGATGGGAGATGAGCTTCCATATTCATCTACCGTTGAAATTGACGAGTTCGTTGAGGAAGACGCGCTTTTGCGTATAAGCGCCACTATTCTGGTTGAGCGTCAGGGGCAGAAAAAAATGGTTATCGGCGCGGGCGGAAGCCGCATCAAGAAGATCGGAACTGAAGCCAGAATAGATATGGAAAAGCTTTTTGGCAAAAAAGTCTTTCTCAAGCTCTTTGTCAAGGTTAAAGCTGGCTGGGCGGATGATGAGAGAGCTTTAAAGAGTCTTGGTTATACAGACTTTGAAAGACAGTGAAATCACATCCAAGGGTACCAGAGGCCTGTTATCTCATACACAGCAGACCGTATCGCGAGCATTCATTACTGCTTACGCTGCTCTCTCTTGAGCACGGGCGCGTAAGCGCCGTATGCAGATCCTCAGCTAAAACCGTAAATCATACGAGGGCGGTTTTGCAGCCATTCACGCCGCTTGAGTGTGAATTTATCGCCGGGCATTCCGAACTTCTAACATTATGCTCGGCGCGCCCGGTTGGGATGATAAGGAAAATCCCGCTTCCGGCGGTATTCAGCGCGCAATATGTAAATGAGCTGATCTACTGGCTTTATCGTGATACGGAAGGCAGCCCGGAGTTTTTTGCTCTGTATATTAAAACAATCGACGGCATTGGACGCGGCGATGAGTTCATGGCGCTTCGCTCTTTTGAAAGCGGAATTCTGCAGGTTCTGGGCTATGCTCCGGATTTTGGAGAACAGCGCTTTGATCCTGATGAGCTCTATGTTTATGTGCCGGGAAGCGGCTTCTTTGAGGCTCAGAGTGGAGATTTTCTAAAGCTAAGCGGCAGAGCCTTAAATGAGGTGGCCGCGGGGAAGCTTAACAGTCCTGAGGCCAGATCTGCCTTAAAAATCGTTAACCATACCGCGATCGCGGCGCTTTTAAATGGAAGGAAGCTTCATTCACGGGAGCTTTACGCATCTTTTCTCAAGGAGACCGAGAATGGTCAGTTTCTACGTCCCAAAAAAGAAGGCCTTTGACAGAAGCGCCTTTGAACTTACATGTGAATCTCTTGATATTAAAGGGCAGGGAGTAGGTAAGACCCGTGGGTGTGTCTGGTTTTGCAGGGGATTACTGCCAGGCGAGGTAGCGCGGGTTCAGCCAATATGGCAGAAGGGCACTACCGGACAGTGTGAGGTAATAAAGCTTCTAAAGCGATCCTCTGAGCGTCTTGAGGATCCCTGTTTGTTTCACGATGAATGCGGCGGGTGCCCCTTATCGCATATCAAGCCTGAGGTAGCCCTGAGCGCGAAGGCAGATGGGATCATAAGAGTTTTTAAAAAAGCCGGTATTGAACTGCCGGAACCATCCTTTATCGAGCGTGGAAGCTCAACCGGCTACCGCCGTTGCTGCAGATTGTCCGCGCGTTATGACCGCGGTCAGTTTCACCTCGGGTTCAGGGAAGGCGGATCCAAGAAGCTCTGTGACATCAAGTCGTGTATTACGCTGACGCCTAAGCTAAACGCTCTTTTGCCTGTCTTAGGGGTGTTTTTGTCAAAGCTTGAATGCAGAGGAAAAATTGGCCATTGTGATTTGGTAAGCACAGACGGGTTAACCGGGATAAACCTGCGGATAACCTCAAGACTTTCCAAAGCTGATGAGCAAAGCCTTGGCGAGTTTTCCAAAGAACACTCACTGGTGATTTCGGTTCAGGAGCCTGTTCCTTCTCGAAACGCTACAGGTGTGACCGAACTAATTAAAACCAGAACAGTATGCGGAGATGACGGGCAGCTTTTCCTTAATTCATACGGAATAAAGATCTTATGCCGCGCTGACAGTTTTGTGCAGGTGAATTCGGAAATGAACCGCGCGATGGTCAAAAGGGTGCTTGACGCTGTAGGCCCGAAAAGCGGGATGAATGTTCTGGATCTTTTCTGTGGTATTGGCAATTTCACGCTGCCAATAGCAAAAAGTGGTGCCAGAGTAACCGGAGTAGATGTTGTCTCCGACATGATTGAGCTTGCAAAAAAGAGCGCTCGGGATGCAGAACTGACATCCGCTTCATTTGTGACCTGTGATCTTGATGAGGCGTTTGAAAAAGATGAGTTTGCCCGTGAGCATTATGACGCAGTGGTAATGGATCCCGGTCGGGAAGGGGCGAACCGCGCCTGCCGGTACTGTGCCGGCAAGAAGTTTGAAAAGGTGGTTCTTATATCCTGTAATCCTCTGGCCGCCGCGCGCGATATCCCGCTTTTAACCAGCTCAGGGTACCGCATTGAGCAGTGGGGAATGTTCGATATGTTCCCGCGCACGGCGCACGTCGAGACGGCAGTGCTCATGTCTCGAAAGTAACGCCATTGAACCCCCCTGATTTATAAGGCTTTGCGAGAAATCTGCAGGGTGTTTAAAAGACCTTCTGCCTGTATCCCGTTACAACATACACGTATAGGGGAACATATCAACAGAGATACTTTTGGCTAAAACGTAATCAAAAATTACCGATGTGCAATCCGAACACGAGGTTAAGACAATTTAAGGCTAGGTGATTATTATGACGTGTTCCCAACACAACTTTGGGGTTGTGACTTCGGTTGATATGTCAAAATCGGCTGATTTTTGAGCGGAATGAAGGGCAGAACTGCGGTAAATCAAGGAAGTTTCGATAGCTCTGAAAAAGAAAAAGGCTCATCAAGAAGACGAGACCTATGTTATTGAATACTTGCCAAACAGTTCACAGTGTGTGCCAGTTCTGGTAAGAGTCAGTATCAGCAGACCTTCTTCAATGCGGTAGATTAGAAGCCAGTCTGGTTGAACATGACATTCACGATATCCTGACCAGTTTCCTGACAACGCATGATCGATGTTTTCTTGTGAAAGAACTTCGCCTCTGGACAACTTTCGAATTATCTCATCAAGAAGTTCTATTTTCAGATTTCTTTTCCTGGCTAATTTGTAGTCTTTTTTAAATTGACCGGTCCATGCAACATCGTATTTACTCATTCTTCCTTTAAGTCCTTCAAAGCTTCTTCAACGTCAGAGTAGCGCTTTGCGTCAGGATCTTTGGCTATGTTTTCTGCCTCAATCATGGCCATTATTGTTTTCCTGTTTGGTTCCTCAAGTCGGACATTAAATGGGAAGCCTCCTGCTCTCAGAGATTGACGCATAAAAACATTGAAGGCGGTTGCCAAATTTATACCGAGTTCATTGTACATCGCTTCGCACTGGCGTTTGATTTCGCGGTCAACCCTGAAACTGTAATTCATTGTTGATGAAGTCATGGTAATCTCCTTTTTTGTGGTTTTCTAAGTAAATTGTATGTATATTGTATGCACTGACGCGGGGTTAGCGTCAAAGGCTAACCGGCGTTTCAACTCCTTATGCGGACGTGACTTCATTACCCTAAAACCGCTTCGCAGATTAAAGTCTGACTTAAAGGAGTGGGCCTTAGACCGCGGGCGCTCTCTTATAACCCAACCAATTACTGATGACGAGAACCCCGAGATTGCGCAAAGAGAGCTGCAAAACCGCAACTGGCGTGAGTCCGGTACCGACAAACTCTGGTGTCTTGATGACATAGATGACACCAATCCTCTGAACTATGAGAAGGTGTTCTACAAGGAGCGTCTCATCCCCTCTGAGGACGGAGGACAGGACGAGAGACTCATCATCACCTATTCCCTGAAGTACCGCGACTTTATGAGAGATAAACGCGAGAGCGACATAAGGCGCGCTGAAAGACTCATAAGGCTTAATGATGGTAAAAAGATCAACCTCGGCAATATCGATGACGTGCGCAGGTTCATTAAGGCTACGGCCAAGACCGCGGAGAGCGGAAAGAAAGCCGAAAAGGCCTTAATGGAATATGAGCTTGACCAGGAGCAGATTGA
>SFGV01000026.1 GCA_004557545.1 Succinatimonas hippei | reverse complement strand
TTTGAAAGCATGTCATAATTGAGCTCGTCATTGACGGTTATGGTGATCTCTTTACCGTCTGACAAGTCCTGAAGGTTCTGGTTGTCGTTCTTACTTAAAAAGCCTACATAGCTTTTTATGGCCTTAGTCCCGGTGTTTTCAGTCCCTATCCAGTAATTCGTCGCTGAGATATCTTCTGCTTTGTTTCTTTTTTTAAGATTGATGGCGGCGCTTATGAAACTGCAGACATCCCAGGGGCAGAAGATTTCCTGATCATAAAAGCGGTAGCCATCGTAGTTTTCTTTTACAAGTTTTGCGTACTTTGAAAGATCAAATTCATCTAAGAATTTCTCGGTCTCATCAGCGGTAAAGCCCATGAGGGAAGAGAATACCGGATTTTTTGTAAGCACAGTGTTCGCGGTAAAGTTGTTAGCTCCGGTAAAGATGCTGTTCTTGGCGACCTTGAGACATCCGGTCATTACGATTTTGTAAACCGCGTCACCGCTGGTTTTGAGAATGTCCAGAAACTGTGAGTAAAAGTCAACCATGTCAGAGTGGTAGCCTCTGCTCTGAGCCTTGGCAAGCGGAACGTCATACTCATCTATAAGCAGTACAACCGGACGGCTGAAATGCTTGTACAGAGCGTTGCAGATAAAATTCAGAAAAAGCTGAATGTTATACCTGTTTTCACTCTCAAGCAGTCTGCCGTGCTTTATGTAAAGCTCAAGCTGGCTTTTTTCATAATCATTAAGTTTCGGACTTTGCTTTAAATACTCAAATTTAGCGGCTGTCTCTGAGATAACCGCCGCCAGCATTCTTACCGCGTCATCAAAGGTTTTCCCATAGACTCGTTTTAAAGTCATGGACACCACAGGATACTGCCCCATGTATTTGTTGACAAACTCCGTGTCCTTCATGACATCAAGTCCCTTGAACAGACGCTCCTGACGGCCGGTATCCCCGGGATTGTCTGGGTTTATGCTCAGAAACTCTTTGAACATGTTCATGGTAAGAGTCTTGCCAAAGCGGCGGGGACGGGTAAAAACTTTAATCTTGTCGATATTATCCTCAGAGGCAAATATCGGACGGAGGAAAAGGGTTTTGTCTACATAATAGGCGTTACCATCTATGAAATCGCTGAACTTTTCAGAGCCGGCACTTACCTGTTTTGCGGACTTCATGATTGTCTCCTGATTAAATAGCCATCTCTACCCTAAAAAAGGGTTATTATTTATAATCTTATGTTGAAACGCTGATATCTCAAGCAGACTCTGCTAAAAAATGCAACTGATTCAAGTGATAAGCCTAAATGCGTACCTGGCGGCTTTAGCAGCATAAATCTGAGCTTCAGCCTTATCTTCGAGAAACTGCCCACTGCTCTAGAAACGGTACGCTGTGGTGCTGTCGGAGGTGCTGGATGCAGGCAGCCTTAGCCATGGTCAGGTGAAGGTTAACCTGCCACAAAGCAGATCGTTGGTGCCACTATACATTCTCCCTGCTCTGGGATTTGCCTGCTCGCGCGTGAGTCCTCATATAGACAAAATACATATAGGCAATAAACAGGATCAGGATGGTCCCAATACCGCTTAGCGAGTAACGCCAGATCGGCCTGTTTTCAGCCTGCAGCTTGCGGCTGTTTAAGAAACGTCCCGGTCTGCACCCGCGGGCCGAGCAGTTGACCTCCATTCCCACATCACCTGAGTCATACCATACCCTGTGGGGATAACGGATCTTATAGCCATGCTTTTTGAAGATCAGGCGGGCGTTGGTGGAGAAGCGTTCCATAAAGGTCATGAAAGCGCGTGGAGAGGCTATAAGAGACTTTACTGTCTGGAAGGGCAACCCGGGCTCAACCGTGAGCGTACCTTCAAAGACCACTGACTGATCAGGCAGAGTAATGTCGTCAAGCAGTTTTCCGTCAGGCGCGGCGTCAAGCCTAATTACCGCGCCTCCTGCCACATAAGCCCTCTTTGAAACATCAAAGCTTTCGGCTCTGCCATCTACCAGATCAAGCACTGCCCCATCCTGAAGATCCAGGATCCCCGAGCGGGACTGCGATCCGAGATCTGAAAGTGTCAGCACGCTGTCACTGATCCTGATGCTGTGAACGTCAACAGCTCCGGAGACATGGGTGTGTCCGCCCACACTTACCACATCTATGGATTTGCCGCGTATTCCGCCGCTCACGCCAAGCTGCGCCTGAGGATCTCCTCTGGCGGCAGCCCCGAACTGCCCTTTTGCCGGTCCAAGCGTCAGCGTGGTGTGAAGGGTACGGTGCAGATAATCCTCCGAGCTGAAGGGGAATAGCCTGGGCTTTGACGCAAGCTGCAGCCGCGCCGGCAGGAGCTGCGCGTCACTGCGCAGAAACACCTCGCCTTTATCAAAGTAAGGATCCCACTTTGAGACTATTCCGCCTGATAACGAGGCGTTCCCCTCTAAAACGATATTCTTTACAAACGCCCTGGGGCCAATGCTCACCGCCGCTCCCGCGGCGTCAATACGCCCTGAAATCTCTATCATTTTGGCAAGAGGTCCCTTAAGATCATCATCAAGCGGCATCGTGCTCGCGGCCTGCTCCGACAGATTGCCCTTTAAATAATCCATGGTACGCACTCTGGCATACGATCCGCGATACTCCTGCGTATCAGACAGCACGTTGGATCCAAAATCCGCCAGCACGCCTACACCCTTGCGCCCGATCGCGCTTATTCTGCCCAGAACCTCAACCGTATTGTCACGCCCGTAAGCCAGAGCTATGCCTGAGGCGTAATCACCGTTTTCAATTATCACCGAGCCTGAGGGCAGGATTATCTGATTGCCCTTACCATCCACACGTATGCCGATGGCCGCGGTTCCAACCGAGGCTATGGTTGGGATCTGCTCTACTATGTTGTAATCACCCATGATGTGGGCGCCAACGCCCAGGGGTACCTCTGAGGCCTTTTTGGTATCGTAGGTGCCGGTTCTGTCAGAGTAGGCAAAATAACTGCTTGGCTTGTCAAACCTGCGCGGTGAAATCTGTGTGCCTCCGCCCATTACGGTATACCCGAAGAACTCGCGGGGCCTTATGTCATACCCGAGATCTCTCAGCACATTAAGCTCAGCTTCGGTATAAAAACCGTAATTTATAAATTCATCTGCCGAAAGCAGCGTGCGGTCAAGCCCAAGATAAACCTTACCGTGATCCGCTATCCTGACTTTTAGCGAGAAATTGCCGCTCTGTCTGTCAGCAAAGTCATGAAAATGCTGTCCGTCAACCCTGAAACCGCAGGATGCTTGAAGTTCAGGCGAGCATTCATCTCCAAGATCTGACGCGGAATCTCCATATAGCACGCGCCGGTGCGCTGACTCAGAGTAGAGCGTGTTGTCAAAGCTTGTGAGCGGATCCTTAAAGCCGCGCGAATTAAAGCCTGAGACAAAGCCTATCAGCTCCGGCAGAGCCCGGTAAAGGATTGCCGAGGGGTCAACCCTGCTGCCGTTTTGCGGCAGCTGCCGGCTGAAGGAATGATACAGACCGAAATTCATGAGTTGCGCTGACGGCATGCGCTCCTCGATAAGGCCATAGCGTCCGGGGCCTAACACGCAACGGCCGCGCAGATCAGCCTCAAGCCTGCCAAGACCGGCGCAGGGACCGTTCTGATAGCGCTGGTCAAAGCCCTGATCGCGCTCCCCTCCGGTGTCATCAGGGATCAGGGCGACCGGTACGTCATAGGAGATCTGTCTTACATCAAAAGAGCGGCGCAGCATGAAGGTGAAAAGCGAGCCGCTGCGGCGGAAATACGCGCTCTGCGAGGGCGGAGTACGAAAAATTTTGTCAGGCCTGTCAAGCCCCATCATCGTATAAGCGTCAAGTGTCTCATCGTCCGCGAGCAACACCGGTCTTATGAGCTCATCGCGCGCCAGAAACAGGCTGTTCCCGC
The DNA here is from genome assembly GCA_004557545.1 of Succinatimonas hippei. Taxonomy (GTDB): domain Bacteria; phylum Pseudomonadota; class Gammaproteobacteria; order Enterobacterales; family Succinivibrionaceae; genus Succinivibrio; species Succinivibrio hippei_A. The sequence continues at coordinate 20,735 of SFGV01000026.1, read as the reverse complement.
CCGGTCTCTGTATGATCAGTGAATATAGGGGCGAGTTCTCGTCATTAACCTGCCCGGCCGCGTAACCTGGAGAGGCCGTTAAGATCAGAACAGCCGCGGCCAGAGCCACGGCAGAGGCTAAATGACGCAACAGCGCTGAACCTCCTTGAGGGTGAACGTCCCGCCTATAGAGGCGGGAGCTTCCTGCTTCAGCGAGAACAGCACTGCATACTCCGAAGAGTTACGGCGACCTACACTCTCTCCACAGGCGTCAATTCCCGTGCGACCCACGGTATTTGATGATCTTACAAATAAGACAACAAGCAATTGTATGGCTCGATTACTTACGTAAATTTGCCAGACCCGCCTTCATCCCCCACCTAAGAGGTGAAGGACTTCTGGCGGATTAGGTTAAAACGCCGCCGGGTTTAAGAGAACCGGACGTCCGCTGCGCTCGCGCAGAGCGCGTTCGAGAATATCGTGATCAATGCCCGGGGTCTTGAAGAAGGCAAGATCCGCGTCGGTAAAGCTGAACGGAGCGTTCTCGTCCACGTTGTCAAACTCAGCTGAGGTACGCGACAGAGGCTGATGGACCTCAATATAGATGCTCCCGTCAGGATCAACATAATGCTTTATAGGCTGATTGGTGAACTGAACCCTGGTTCCCACAGGAACCTCATGCCAGATCACTTCATTGTCCTCATTGCGAAGTCTTACGCATCCGTGGCTTACGCGAAGACCGATGCCGAAGTCGGCATTGGTGCCGTGAATAGCGAAAAGCTTGCCAACGTACATAGCGTAAAGTCCCATAGGATTGTCAGGACCTGCCGGAACCACCGGAGGGAGAGGATCCCCCGCGGCAGCGTATTCGGCGCGCATCGCCGCGGTCGGGGTCCAGGTAGGACCGGCCTTCTTGCGCTCAACCTTGGTGACCCAGCTTATCGGGGTGCCCTTTCCAAGCTGACCTATGCCTATAGGGAAGATCTCTACATCATTGCCGCGGTAGTAGAAAAGACGCATCTCGGCAGAATTTACAACTATGCCCTCATGAGGAGTATCAGGCAGAATAACCTTCTGGGGGATGACAAGCTCGGTTCCCTTGCGCGGAACAATAGGATCCACCTTAGGGTTGGCCTCAATCATATTTGAAAGCCCCAGCTTGTATTTGGACGCCACATATTCCATAGTGGTGGTGCCTGTTTCAGAGATCTTGTAGACACTCTCCTCGCCTACCATGCGGGTTGAGGGAGTAAGAGGATAGATAAGTCCGGCGTGGGCGGATGGAATTACGGCCGCGAAGGCCGCGGCCAAAGTCAGATTACGAAGAGCATTCATCAAAAATCCGGCGCGTAATTGCTGTCATTTCATGACAGGATACTGACGCCGCCTCTTATATATAAAACTCAAGACGCTGCACCAGATAGTGCGCCGTCTTTTGCGAACATGGTACCAACAGCGATAAAGCGGGTTCTTATATTGAGAAAATTTCTACAGGTTTTTAATGCCATATGAACAACAGGGGAAGCGTAATCCGCGTTTGCTGCTCAAAAGTACGTCATAAACCAAATCCGGTTTCGCTTTTTCAGGTACCTCTGTGTCAAAATCCTGCGCATATGATACCGCAACACAGGCGGTAACTCCGATCACATTAAGATGAGTCCGCATTGAAACGCTCATATAAAAGGATGATGTCTTAAGCATCGCTATTTATGAAGAACGCTCGTGTCTTCTGCCCGGCGCTGCGCCTGTTGTGTTTTATTCCTGACAGACTGGCGCTCTTGTGGCAAAATAGCCAGTTAGCTTACACGCGCGTCTTTAATGAAGCGCGCTGAAATTTGACAATTTAAATTCAAGATTAAAACGGGCCATCACGCCGGAGACAGAGATGTCAGAGGAAAAGATCCCTTATAACCCCCAGGAAATCGAACCTGAGGTTCAGAAATACTGGGAAGACCATCAGACCTTTCACGCAGTCAAGGACAAGAACAAGGAAAAGTATTACTGCCTGGTAATGCTTCCCTACCCTTCCGGAAAGCTGCACATGGGTCACGTAAGGAATTACACCATAGGTGACGTGATAGCGCGCTTCCAGCGCCTTAACGGCAAGAACGTGATGTCCCCGATCGGCTGGGACGCGTTTGGCATGCCGGCGGAGAACGCCGCCATCAAGAACGGCAGACAGCCTGCCGACTGGACCTACGCCAACATCGCCTACATGAAAAAACAGATCAAGGCGCTGGGTTTTGCCTATGACTGGCAGCGCGAGGTGGCGACCTGCCGTCCTGAATACTATAAGTGGGAGCAGAAGTTCTTCGGGGAGCTCTACCGCCGCGGACTGGTTTACAAAAAAGTCTCAACCGTCAACTGGTGCCCGGTTGACCATACCGTACTTGCCAACGAGCAGGTTGAGGACGGCTGCTGCTGGCGTTGCGGAACCCCGGTCGAACAGCGCGAGATGCCCCAGTGGTATCTTAAGATCACCGCTTACGCCGATGAGCTTTTAAAGGATATCGACAAGCTTTCAGGCTGGCCTGAGCGCGTGCGCACCATGCAGCGCAACTGGATAGGCCGCTCCGAGGGTCTTAACATCACCTTTAAGGTCGACGGCTCTGACGACAAATTCACGGTCTATACCACCCGTCCTGACACCTTCATGGGCGTCACCTACGTTTCCATCGCCGCGAACCATCCTCTTGCCAAAAAAGCCTGCGAGCACAACAAGGAACTTGAAGCCTTCTGCCAGGAATGCCTGACTCACAAGAGCTCAGAGGCCGATATCGCGACCATGGAAAAGAAGGGCATGCGCACCGGTCTTTACGCCGTGCACCCCTTAAACGGCCGCAAGGTTCCTATATTTGTGGCGAACTTCGTGATCATGGATTACGGCACCGGCGCCGTGATGTCAGTTCCGGCTCACGACGAGCGTGACTATGAGTTTGCAAAGAAATACGGCATCGACATCATTCAGGTCATAAAGCCATCTGACGGTCATGAAATAGACATTTCAAAAGAGGCCTACACCGAACACGGCGTGCTTTGCAATTCAGGCGAGTTCGACGGACTTGATTTTGACCACGCCTTCAAGGCGATCGCTGACAAGCTCGCCTCTCTGGGCTGCGCCGAACGCAAGGTAAACTACCGTCTGCGCGACTGGTGCATCTCCCGCCAGCGTTACTGGGGCGCGCCTATTCCTATGCTCACCGATGATGTTACAGGCGAGGTTGTTCCGGTGCCTGATGACGAGCTTCCGGTAAAGCTTCCTGACGATGTCAAGATCGACGGCGTTACCTCACCGCTTAAAAAGGATCCGGCCTTCTACAAGACCACCTATCACGGGCACAGCGCTACCCGCGAGACGGACACTTTCGATACCTTCATGGAATCATCCTGGTATTACTGCCGTTACTGCTCACCGCGCGATGACAAGGAAATGTTCGATCCTGACGAGGCCAATTACTGGCTTCCTGTAGATCAGTACATCGGCGGTATCGAGCACGCCGTAATGCACCTGCTTTACGCGAGGTTCTTCTTCAAGCTCTTACGTGACGCCGGAATGGTAAAGAGCGATGAGCCCTTCACAAGACTCCTCTGCCAGGGCATGGTGCTTGCCGACGCCTACTACTATCTTGATAAGGACGGGGTCAAGAGCTGGGTCAGCCCGCTTAAGGTCACCGCGACCCGCGATGACAAAGGCAATATTGTCAAAGCCGTGGATGACGAGGGTCATGAGCTCCACCACGAAGGCATGATCAAGATGTCCAAATCCAAGGCCAACGGCATCGACCCTGACGACATGATCAGGATCTACGGCGCCGACACGGTAAGACTTTTCCTGATGTTTGCATCTCCGGCGGAGCTTACGCTTGAGTGGCGCCAATCAGGTGTTGAAGGATCACTGCGCTTCCTAAGACGTCTTTGGACGCAGGTTCATGAGCTTGTAAACTCGGGCGCGAGATCCGCTCTTGATCCGTCAAAGCTTGACGATCAGGGACGCAGACTGCGTCACGATCTGCACTCCACCCTTGAAAAGGTAACCGATGACATCGGCCGCCGTCAGACCTTCAATACCGCAATCGCGGCCATCATGGAGCTTTTAAACGAGGCTCAGAAATTCAAGGTGACCTCAGACAACGATCGCGCCCTGATGTACGAACTTTACGATGACGTCGTGCTGATGCTCGATCCGGTAACCCCGCATATCTGCTTTAAGCTCTGGGAGGTTCTGGAGCATAAGGAAGAGGTCGATGACGCGAAATGGCCGGTGCCCGACAAGCAGGCCTTAAAGCCGCTTGACATGACTCTCGTGGTTCAGGTCAATGGCCGCGTGCGCGCCAAGCTGACCATCGCCCCGGGACTTGCTGAGGATGAGATCCGCAGGATCGCCCTTGATAACGGGGAGGTCAAAAAATTCACTGATGGCAAGCAGGTCAGGAAGGTGATTTACGTCAAGGGCCGTCTTGTGAACATTGTCGCGGTCTGATTGAACTGCTGGGAGGCCGGATGCTCAAGCTTAAACTGATCCCCTGCGCGATTGTAACGGCTTTATTGTCACTTCAGGGCTGCGGTTTTCACCTCCCGAGCGAGGCGACGCTTGCCGACACCATGCCGGTAGTGAACTTCGTGGGAAATGAGCGCGGACGCATCGGCAGATCCGTGATCCAGAAGCTGCGTGTGGCGGGCGTTGACGTCCGCACCGCGCAAAGCAAGGATCATCCACTGTCAAAGGATCCGTCCGTGCCTGAGCTGCAGGTATCCGATCCCTCGGTTTACGCCCCTCTGGTATCGGTTAACTCCTACCTCGGGGCCTCTGAATACAACATGATCCTGCGCTCCTCGAGCATACTTAAGATTCATGGGCACCGTCCCATACTCATGAGAGCCTCCATCACCCGCTCCTACTTAAACAAGTCAGGCGCTGCTCTGGCGACCTCCAATGAGTTTGACAATATCTACAAAGAGTCCTGTGATGAGCTGGCTGGTCAGATAGTCACCCGTCTTGGGTATCTTGGACGTCAGTCAGATCCTAATGACAAGTCCCCTACTCCGGCAGAGCTCACCGTGGCATCTGATGATCCGGCTACCGCCTTAAAAGACGAGCCTCCTGCGGGCATGACCCTGATGGAGGCTCTGCGCTATGAAGGCGAGAAGGAGAAGGAAGGACAGAGCTCCAAGACTCTTGATGATCTTAACAACGGGTCAAAGGTGCTTAAGGGTACCCATGATCTGCCAAAGACCAGGCCCTCGCTTAAGAACGAGGCTCCGGAGTCTATCAGCGAAAAGGGCTTCTGATGGCTAAAAGCCATGTCTATCTTCTCTGCTCTGACGATCCGCTTCTCAAAAAAGAGCGTAGCGAGCAGATCATCGCGCTTGCAAGAAAGGAGCTTCCCCAGGCTGAGTTCATGCTCTTCTCTGAGAGCGACTTTAAAAATCCATCCGATCCGGATCTGAACGCGCTTGAAAATGAACTGGTCGACCCCGGTCTTTTTGGTGGTGACCGGATCATCAGAATTTACCTCAGAGCCTTAAATATCCTCGCCTGCCGCGTCATGCTTCTCATAGCCAGGCGCATGCGCGACGGGATCTTTGTGATAATCGATCTGCCGAGGGTAAATTCAAGCTACGCCAGGCTCCCGCCCGCGCCCTATAAGGAGCCTTCCGGAAGAATGGGCGTAAACGGGATGTCAAATCTCGCAGTTTCCGCCATCAAGGGTATTGGCGGCAGTCTTGAGATCCTCTATCCGCCCGAGGGTGAGCAGCTCACACGCTGGATCCAGAGCAGATCCTCAGCCTACGGCATGCGATGCAGTCTTGAGTGCGCGCAGATGATCTCCTCCATGGGCGAGGGTAACCTTATAAGCATTGATCAGAGCCTCAGGGTGATCTCAATGACCTTAAAGGGCGGCGATCTTACCCCACAGATAATCGACAAGAGCATGTCCTCTGACAGCAGATTTACGGGCTTTGAGTTTTCAGAGGCCGTACTGTCAGGTAACTATTCAAGAGCGCTCAATGTGCTCTACTCGCTCGCAAACTCCGGAGGCAGCTTAATCGATACCCTGGGCTTTTTATGCTCAAGGCTTGACAGCGCCTTAAGCGCGGTCGCTACGGTAAGGCAAAGCAATGTCGCGGCGATGTCCTTTAGAGACCGCAGCATATTCTTTATGAAGCTCGGGGTAAAAACCCCGGGGCTTCAGGACGCAGTGCTGCGCGCAGCTACCACAATGCCAGCGAAGCTTTATGATTTTCTGACCTCAAAGCTTGCCTCGGCGTCATCAGAGCTCTGTCTTTTTGATACTCAGGGCGCAAGACGCGATCTTGAGGATCTGTGTGTCGCGGTGGGCAACTTTGACGTTATGGAGCTAAAAAGGCTGTGACCCTACCCTCATCTCTTGGGATCCTTGGCGGCTCCTTTAACCCGGTTCACCGTGATCACATCCTCATGGCGCTAAAGGCTAGAGACAAACTAAAGCTCGACCGGGTGCTGTTCGTGGTCAACGCCTCTCCTGATTACAAGAACACCGTCGGAGTCTCTTATCAGGATCGCAGGGCAATGCTTGAGCTTGCCATAAAGGATTATCCTTTTTTTGAGATAAGCGATCTTGAAAAGGACGCCTCAGTCCACCATTACACTTATGACACGCTAAGCGCGCTCAGATCCCAATACGGTCCTTCAGAGCGGATGTTCTTCATCATGGGAACGGATTCGCTTTTGTATCTTGATGAGTGGAAGCGCGGGCTTGAGCTTACCAGTCTTTCAAATCTGGTGGTGGTAGGTCGCAGAGGGCATTTGCAAAGAGAACTTAAGCCGGTAATAAAAAGCTTTCTTGATGAGAATGGAATTGATGAGGGACGAAGTGACTTTGAAAAAGCGTTAGCTGATCCCAAAGGACACTGCTTTATGCTAAAAAACTCCCTGCACCTTGTTTCCTCCCGGGCAATACGCGAGGAGATCGGGATCACGCCAAACGGTCCCCTCGCGAGTGAGTATCTTACGGATGAGGTAAGAGAGTACGCGCTCTCGCATCATCTCTATGACCGACGAAGGGACTGAACGCTCATCTAAAATATCAGACGAAAGTTTAGCGACAGCGATAATTTCACCTGAAAGACTCTTTGTTAGAAAGATACCGACCGGGATGAATTATGGAATTACAAATCTCTGATCTTGGGAAGAAATATCTTAATGGGAAATACGAGCCATCTAATTTCGTATCCATTCATGACTGCTGGTTTTTAAATAACTCTGATGGGAAATTCAAGATCAATTTTTTAAGAAAGAGCCTTGTTCATCAGTATAAGGTAGCAGTAATCAAGGATAAACATGAAATAAATAAACACGATATAGAAGGTAAAAATAAAGATCTATCATTATTTGAAAAGTGGGACAGCCTTTTCATAAATCTTTTCAATATCAGATACGTTTTAGAGAGAACTCCAACAGGCTTTATGATTTCCTCAAAGGATCCAGAGGAGAGCGAATTTAATTCTGACAGAAGCACGCAATCAGCTGAATTCACAAAAATGGAGATAACCAAGCTTGGATCCAGTGAAAGCGCTGAGAAAATTGAAAATGCAGTACCACCAGGGAATCAAAAAGCTCCAAATTTAAAACTTCAAAATAAAAAGTTAACCATTACTCAGGCTTTCGACAGATTAGAGTGCTCCGCCTGCAGACTGGCGGTTATTTACATTCTAGCAAGCTCATATATAAATAAGACTACCCAATATGTAAGACAAATAACAGACAAGCAAGATTCTTCTCAAATAAAACATAATTATCTAAAAAGAAAAATATTAGAGTTTAAAGAAAATAAAAATTCGCGTAAAGCTTATGCTGAAATGCAGGACTGGAAATTAAGATATCTTTTCAGGATGCCTTTGAGACGCGATCGAGTAATTGAACTGTATAACATGTGGAAGGATCTATATGCTTTTTTTGATATTGAGTCCTCAATAGCTGAAATGGAAAACAAGCTAAAAGAATTTGCCTTAGATAAAAAAGAAAAGAAGCTTGAGAGGCTAAACAAAAGAATGAGGGGGTTTAGTTACGCTGCGACATTCGCGGCCACTGCTTCCTGTATTATTTTGGCTTTATCAAAATACATTCCAATTCTGTGGGCAATACTACTATTTGTGTTTTTATATGTATTAAAAGTAATTTGCGATAAGATCAGTGAAACATGGTTTGATTCATAGGTCTTTACAATAAAATCTTTAAATATATTATTGAAGTCAGAGTTCACCAACCGTAATATCAGCGCAGAACTGTATTTCTGGAGTCAAAAAATGACTAATCCTGTAATTGAAAACATGCACACCAGGCACAGCGTAAGACAGTTTGACAGCGCGCGTCCTATTGCGCCTGAGGATCTCAAAACCATAGCCGACGCCGGGATCTGGGCCCCTTCGGGGAAAAACCGCCAGATGTGCTCGGTAATTGTGATAACCGACAAAGGGCTCTTAAAAGAGCTCTCTGAGCTTAACTGCAAGATAGGCGGCTGGAACAGCGGATTTGATCCCTTCTACGGCGCTCCCGCTGTCATGATCGCAATCTCAAGAAAGGATGTGCCCACAGCCGTGTATGACGGATCGGTGATGCTTGAAAACATAATGCTTGCCGCGAACTCACTTGGCATTGGTTCGTGCTGGATCCACCGCGCAAAAGAGGAGTTTGAGACTCCGTTTGGTCAGAGGATCTTAAAAAAAGCAGGTCTTGACGGTGAATGGGTCGGCATAGGCCACGTAGCTTTAGGCTACGCGAAAGCCCCGGCGCCACAAGAACGCCCAAGACTGCCCGGGCGTATAGTAATGCTTTAATTACCGATACAGGAGACTATATTGTCTGATACTCAACCAGCGATGGCGCAAAATTCCGCCATTCATTCTGAAAACGAACTTGAAGGATTGTGCCTTAAGGGTCTTGAGGACTATAAAGCCAAAGATCTGGTGAGCATAGATGTTGAGGGCAGATCCTCAATTGCCGATCACATGCTCATATGCTCAGGCACCTCAACCCGCCATGTCGCGGCCATAGCCGATCATCTGGCCAAAAGGCTTTCTGATATGGGATTTAAGGGAATTTCCGTTTCAGGCGAGCAGAGCTGTGAATGGGTCATTGTAGACGCCGGCGGCGTTATGGTTCACATAATGTGCCCTGAGGCCCGCGAGCGTTACCGCCTTGAAGATCTCTACCGTACTCTAAGCCAGACTGAGGCCTGATTTGAAGATAGTAGTCATAGCGGTGGGAAACCGCATGCCCAAATGGGTTCAGACCGCGGTAGATGAGTACTCCAAGCGCTTTCCACCCGAGCTTAAGCTTGAGTTCCGCGAAATCGCCCCGCAAAGACGTGACGGCCGCGGCTCTGAGATAAAGGCGATGGAAAAGGAAGGCAAAGCCATACTTGAGGCCATACCCAAAAAATCCTATGTAATTGCTCTGGATGAGCGCGGCAGACAATTCACCTCAGAGGAACTTTCAAAAAAGGTAGGCTCCTGGGAGAGCATGGGCTGTGACATCGCGCTTTTGATTGGAGGTCCAAACGGGCTTACCGATGAGTGCAGGCAAAGAGCCTCCGAGCTGTGGTCGCTCTCAAAGCTCACCCTTCCTCATCCGCTGGTTCGTGTCTTTGTCGCCGAGACCGTTTACCGGGCCTACAGCATTTACGCCGGTCTACCCTATCACCGAGCTTAAACTTTCAGGAACTTAGGAAAAGGAAAGAACTCTTTGAATCAGCCGAACTGATGCTAATTTTCTCATGTAATGGTCCTTAAGCCTCAGGTAAAATCTTCTCAGTTCCGCTTGTGGCAAGGCTTTGGAACAAAAACTTATATACCACTTCAAAAAGCAATTTTATTTCTGATCTTATGTTATAACCGCAGACAGCTCAGGCAATCTGGTCTGAGATGAGGATCCCTTAGTATGTTTTCAGTGGGTGGTTTTTCTCACGATTATCCCGCCTATGAACTGGAACACGGAAATCATAAGAAGGATCACTACCACGGTAAGCCAGATCATGTCGCGATAGCCCATCTGATAGCCATAGCGGATGGCAAAATCACCAAGCCCGCCGGCGCCGATCGCTCCTGCTATAGCGGTGATCCCGACAAAGCTTACGAAGGTTATCATGGTTACCCTGGTGATCCCCGGGATGCTCTCCCTGAGATAAACCTTAAACACTATCTCGGTGGTTGAAAAGCCCATCGACTGCGCCGCCTCAACAAGACCAGGATCAAGATCCGAGAGCACCTGCTCTATCTGGCGGGCAAAGAAGGGCACTGTACCGAACACGAGCGCGACAAACGATCCCTCAAGCCCCGAACCGGTACCGACCAAAAGCCTTGAGAGCGGGATCAGAAGCACCATCAGAATGATGAAGGGAATTGATCTTATGATGTCAATTGAGCGGTCGCAGATGGTAAAGAGCGCGCGGTTTTGCAAAATTCCGCCCTTTTTGGAAACCACCAGCGTGACCCCGAGCGCAACTCCCAGAAACCAGGCTATGGTGCCTGACACCGCGATCATAATGAGCGTGTCATAAAAGCACTCAAAAAACTCCTCTCTGAGAGGCTCGAAATTCGGCATCAGCTTATCTAGAAATTCAATTAACGCGTTCATTTTATAAGCTCCGCCTTGACACCCTGTTCTTTTATGTATGAAACCGCTTTTTCAATATTCTCAGGCTTTCCGCGCAGGTTTACCGCGAGCTTGCCCAAGGGCCTGCCCTTGATGTAATCGATATCTCCATAAAGGATGTTCGCCTCGACCTCAAAGAGCTGATAGATTTTGCTCATCAGAGCCTCTCCGGTCGCACTGCCGGTGTAGGTAAGAAACCAGATATGGGTACCGTCATGCAGATCGGCAAGCGATCCTTTTTCATTGAAGGTCTCATAAAACGCTCCGACATTTGAAGCCATGTCCAGGAACTCCTTCGTTGAGGGATCCTTGGGAGCGCTGAAAAGCTCATAGACGCTGCCGCTTTCAGTTATCCTTCCATGCTCCATCACCGCGGCTCTGTCACAGATCTCTTTTACCACCGACATCTGATGGGTAATGACCACAATTGAGATCCCAAGTTTTTGATTAAGCTCCTTTAAAAGCTTGAGGATCTGCGAGGTGGTCTGGGGATCAAGCGCCGATGTTGCCTCATCACAAAGCAGTACTTTAGGCTCACAGGCAAGCGCCCTTGCTATCGCCACGCGCTGCTTCTGTCCACCAGAGAGCTGTGAAGGATAGGAAGCCCCCTTATCCGAAAGCCCCACCATCTCAAGCAGAGCCCTGATCCTCGATAGCCGCTCCTGCTTTGGAACATTGGCATGACACAGCGGAAGCTCGATATTGCCCGCGACAGTGCGCGAGGGCATGAGGTTGAAGTGCTGAAAGATCATGCCGATGCCGCGCCTGATATCACGAAGTCTTTTGTCATCAAGCGCCGTGATCTCGCAATCTCCGACAAAAACCTTTCCCGATGTAGGACGCTCAAGCAGGTTCATGCAACGCACCAGGGTTGACTTGCCGGCGCCTGAGAAACCTATGATCCCGAAGATCTCGCCATCCTTTATCTGAAGACATACGTCATCAACCGCGCGCACCTCACGTCCGCGCTGATTGAAGATCTTGCTTACATGCTCAAGTGTGATCATGACTTAATCCTTTCTTTGACATAATGATCTTAATCTCCGCGGCGGGGTTTTAAAAGCGCCTGTCCCGGCACGTGAGAAAGAGCTTCAGATGAGCATGGTTTGTCTGAGGGTTTTTGGGTTTATGATTTGAAAAAAATTGTTATCGGAGATAAAAAAATGAAACTCAGTTTTAAAAAGGTTCTGACCAGTGCCGCGGCATTGGCTTTGTGCTCTGCCGCCTTTGCCGATCCAACCATCGTAAAGGTCGGTGTAGTCGGAGCCTATAACGCCCAGTGGGACACCATAAATGAGATCCTAAAGAAGGACAATATCGAGGTTAAGCTTGTCAAATACTCTGATTACGCCACCCCCAACCGCGCCTTAAATGACGGAGACATCGATCTCAACGCCTTCCAGCACAAGGCCTTCCTCAAAAACGACATCGCGCGCAACGGCTATAAGATTGAGGCTGTCGGCGATACCCTGATTACCCCGCTTTGCGTGTTTAACAATAAGGATCGCATCAAATCCATGTCGGATATCAAGGACGGCGACATCATCGCCATTCCCTCTGATCTGACAAACGGCGGACGCGCCCTGAAGGTGCTCGAGTCCGCGGGTCTTATCAAGGTTGACCCTGCAAAGGGCTACACCCCTACCAAAGCCGATATCACCGCCTACAACAAGAAGATCAAGATCCGCGAGGCTGAGTCAGGTATTCTGGCGAGGATCCTGCCTGATGTGTCAGCCGCCCTTATAAACGGCGGCAACGCCTTTACCGCCCATCTTGATCCGACCAGGGACTCCATCTATCAGGAAAATCTTGATCCGAAGGTCAACAAGGCCGCCCCGCAGCTTGTAAACGTCATAGTCGCAAGAAGCGCTGACAAGGACAACCCGGTGTACAAAAAGGTAGTTGACGCCTACCACACCGATGCCGTTGCCAGGACACTGCTTAAAGAATACAAGGGCGCGTTCATCCCAGCGTGGGAAGGCGCTCTTAACGGCTATAAGGCACAGTGAGGCTGACGTGGCTCTTATAACAGATCTTGACTCATACTGCGTAAAGCTTGAGCAGAGCGTAAATCAGGACTGCGGCACTCATGACCCTGACGATGTGAGCGCCCAGGCCGCGCTCTTTTGTAAATGGTTTAAAGAGGCGGGCTATATCGCAAGAGAGGTCGACCTCGGTCCCATAGTAGGTCACGGGATGTTCGCGACCAATTATGAGGGAGACGGAGAGTACGACATCCTGCTCTCAGGACATCTTGATACGGTGTTTCCTCATGGCACCGCCGCAAAGCGCCCTTTCAGGCGCGATGGCATGAAGGCCTTCGGTCCCGGGGTCGCCGACATGAAGGATGGTGATCTTACAATCCTCTGGGCTCTGACCGCGCTTTCAAAGGAGGATCGTGATCAGCTCAGAATCGCCGTCTGCCTGAACCCTGACGAGGAGTTTGGATCACTGCACTCAGAGCAGTGGATAGACTCCTACGCAAGACGCTCACGCTACGCGCTGGTCTTTGAGAGCGCCACCCAACGCGGCAGCTTCTGTGACCGCCGCAAGGGGATCTCTCATATCGACATCTTTATGCACGGCGTCGCCGCGCACGCCGGCTTCTGCCCTGAAAAGGGCCGCTCGGCCATCAACGCGATGGCAGAGTGCATAAAGAGGATCAACGCGCTTGCCAATGAGAACGTGACCGTAAACTTCGGAACCATCTCAGGAGGTACCGTCGCCAACGCCATCGCCTCGGAGTGTCAGGCCCGCATTGACGTGCGTTTCTGGACCAACGAGCAGTGGGACGAGTTCATAAGCGCCTTTAAGGCCGAGTTCCAAAAGCCCTTTGGAAAAGACATCAGAGCCGAATACGACATACTGCTCGTGAAAAAGCCAATGGTGCTCACAAAGAGAATTGACGAGCTCAAAGCGCTGGTGAACTCCGCAGCCTCAGCTCTTGGGATTAAGGCTAGCTTCTACGCCTCAGGCGGGATCTCGGACGGCAACCATATCTCACAGTGCGGAACACCGGTTTTAGACAGCTTCGGTCCCCGCGGCTACGACTGCCATACCCCTGACGAATGGCTGGATCTGAGCTCTGTAAAGGAATCCGTGGATCTTTTATCAAAGATCCTGCTCGCGCTAAAGCACTGATCAAAACACAGGGGCTTAAAGTTCCGGCGTAAGAGGTTTTCCTCAAAGGTCGCGGCCTTACTGGGCCGCGGCTTTTTTATGGCTCTTTTTTAAAAATCGAGCCTGGGGTTATGGACATAAGGTTCATCCTGCCGCGCACTCTTTTCTCAAAATCCGACACGATTTCCGAAAGCTCGGCATTTAAAGCGTCCCAGTCCTCATCACCCGAGAGCGACGGGATTGCCGGATCGGCATAGCTTTCATTGTGCACATCCGAAAACCTGTCAAATCCGGCGATGGCGACATCGCTTACTCCAAGCTTGTCGAGGAGCCTTAAAAGGCAGATAACCGCGTTGTCAAAGTGCGGCCAGCCGCGCTGGATCGCGCGCTCATACCTTACTATGTACTCGTCCTGCCCGCCCTTGGTCTTTACGCTTGAGAGCAGGATCTTGGGAACTTTTTCAAACTGCCTGTGATAAGCCTCGCGGGCGTATTCATACCTTACCCTGCTCATTATGAATATGTAGTCGTATTCGTACTGGGGCAAAAAGGCGTTAACCCCGATCACTACCGGGGACTCTTTAGCTATATACGCGTCAACCTTGTCCTTCTGGGTAAGCAGGCTCTTTCCGGGAGCGGCGAGGAGCACCCTCCGTCCACGCAATATCGAGCGCAGAGCCTCCATGCTCTTCGTGTCATCCGTCTCCTTGTTCTGATCCTCAATGTATTTGTCCTCAAGCAGATCATAGTCATACTTTACCCTCTGCTGTGGGCTCATCGAGGAGATGACGCTTCTGATCTCCTGCGCGCTGGCGCTGTGACGGTTTAAAAGATAGCTTATGTTGTTGACATGCGAGCAGTACATGCCGGCGATGTAATTAGGAATTGAGTAGCCCCACTTGTACTTCTCAAGGCACGGGACCATGTACATGTCGATGGTGTTCATGATCAGGTCGAGATCATAGTTGCCAAAGTACTTGCGGTTTAGGAAGCTGGTGACCAGCTCGGTGGTGGCGTTTCCGGCGCCGCGGCCCATGCCGCAGAGGCTGGAGTCGATGATGATCTCACGTCCCTGCCCTGTCATGTAATGGGTAAAAAGCATGGATAACGCGAATGAGAGCTGCTGGTTGTTGTGCGAGTGAAAGCCAATTCTGATTGAAGGCCTGAGATTGTGGGAGACAATCGAGAGGATCCTTAAAAGATCCTCAGGATACATCGCGCCAAAGGTATCGACAACCGAGATCCCTTCAGGCTCAAAGGCGTTTATCTCATCTGCAAGCTCCAAAAGCTCTTTGTCGGTATAGCCTAAGGTATTTGACGCCTGACAGTAGACCTTATAGCCCTTCTCCCGGATCCTTTTACAGGCCTCAATGCCTTCCTTAACCTTGCTTCTTGGGAATACCACCCTCACCGCGTCAAAGGATGTGCCGTCGTACGGGGTGAGGTACTTCGTGTCATAGCGGTCAAAGTCGATCATCACCACGTAGGTGACCTGAGGATCCTTGTAATCAAGATAGCGCTTAAGGTCAGAGGGAGTGTGATAGTAGCTGTTGCCCTCAGCGTGCGGATCGTTTTTTAGCCAGCCGCATTCGATGATGTCTATCTTGGCGTCGGCAAGTCTTTTTAAGATCCCGCGTATGGTGTTTGTGCCGAACTCGGATTTATTGATATAGGCGCCGTCACGCAGCGTACAATCAAGCACCTCTATTGATTTTGACATAGCAAATCCTTATGCCCTGAAGGCCAAAAGCTGCTCTGATCTGAGCTGTCAGTGGCTAAATCCGCCAAAGCTCCAAAACCCCCGCGGGGATTTTGACGCTTTATTATCTGATTGCGTCACCAGTAATATTTAATGGCGTCCACGATGCGATCCGCGACAGCATCGGCGGTAATCCCCGCGAGATCCCAGATATAACGCTGAGACCCCGGCCTCGTGTAACGGTCATCAAACCCTAAGGTAAGCTGCACCGGAGCATGGCTTTTTGCCGCCTTGTACTCGGCTACCGCAGAACCAAGCCCGCCGGTTATCATGTGCTCCTCAAGCGTGACTACCAGCAGGCAGCGATCAAAAATCTCATCAAGCGTGTCCGTGTCAAGAGGCTTGATGGTCGCCGCGTCATATACAGCGACGCTTACTCCCCTCTTCCCTAGCATATCGGCAGCGTCCATGGCTTCTTTAACCATAAGTCCGGTTGCGATTATGGCTACGTCGCTGCCATCCCGCGTGAGGTTGAATCGTCCTATTGAAAAATCAAAATCATGATCGTAGATCACGGGACAGCCGGTGGTTCCTGAAAGTCTGAGGTACACCGGCCCATCAAAATCGCACATTGCCTTAAAAGCCTTGTAGGCCTCAAGACCGTCAGAGGGAGAGAGCACGGTCATCCCCGGGAGAGTGCGCATAAAAGAGATATCCTCGGTAGCCCAGTGCGAGATCCCTGACTTCGCCGCGACTACCCCCGCGAAGGTACCAACCAGTTTGACATTAGCCCCGGTTGACGATACGTTCTGGCGCACCTGCTCAAGATCTCTTACCGCGAGAAACGAGCAGTAGGTAGTGGCTACCGGCATCTCCCCTTCCATGGCAAGACCAGCGGCGATGCCTATCATGTTCTGCTCGGCGATCCCAACCTGCAGAAAGCGCTCGGGGTATTTGCGTCTGAAACGGTCAAGTCCCGTAAGCAGCGCCAGATCCGCAGTAAGCAGACGCAGATTGTCATGCTCCGCGGCCGCCTCAAGCAGGCCGTAGTTGAACACACTGCCCTTTTGTCCCAGCAAAGAGAGCGCCTTGATGTTCGCGCTATTGATGATCATTGATCCACTCCGGTTTTATGAACAGAGGGCAGGCTTACGTATTACAAAGAACCTGCTTGTCACTTTAAGCCCCGTTTTGTGTTTTTTAAGCTTTGTGTTTTTTAAACTGAGTATATTGCCATGATCGCTGAAAATTCGGGATCATGAACTTCATTTTCTAAATTCTAAATCTGGATTTTTACTCAAAACATTCCAATATTTCTTTGCTTAAGTAGTGGCGCATGATCCTTGTAACGTTTCCAAAAAAAAATCGTAAATCCTTCCAGCCTGTTGTACAAGGTCTTTTTTCACAAAATCATTCCTATATACTTCGTTACAAAACTTCACTCAAAATAAGATAGTTTTTTTTCTCAGACCATAAAACACTATTAATTTGCACCAGGAGAGTTCCATGTCCATCAGGCAGACTAGAGGCGCAATATCGTTCCTGCGCGCCCAGTATCTGGCGATCCTCATCAAGGGGTTCACGCTCGCGGCAGCCTCAGCAGGGATCTGCGTTCAAGCGCAGGCGGCTGATCCAAATACAGACACAATTTTAGAGAATCTTGATCCATCAAAAGGAACGCTAAAGGAACAGCGTCCCTCGGTCGACCACGCTGTAGCCAATAAAACCATAGTTCTGTCTGCCGGTACAGAGTTTGACACCGGCGATGACATCACCGTCACTATCAATCTTAATTCCGCGGATCCAAACGAGCTTTATGTCAAAGGCGTAGATGGATCTGTAGCCGGTGTCGTAGTTGGAGCTGATAAGAAAACAGGCGCCCTTGAGCTCAACGGCTCCGGGAGGATCGGCGCAATCAAAGGAACTGGTAGCCTCAGCGTTAACTACACTACAAAATTAGATGAGAATGTCGTGACGTCCGGCGCCATAGGTGATCAGAATACCAGATTCGGAGACATTGAAATCGGCGCGCACGGCGGAACTTTGAACGCCGGGGATATATATGCCGACAGCATCAGTGTAGGAGAGAGCGGCTCTCTCTCATCGTCAGGAAACTTGAACGTGACAGGCAGAATAGATGTTGAGAAGGACGCGAAACTTTCCTCCTCGGTGATCGCTCTTGAAGGAGGGAAAAACAGTGTCCTGTACGGCGGCAACGGAGCCACGATCGGCACAACTTCCCTGAGCGTTTCCAGCGGCAGCAGCGTCTATGTCAAATCAGGCTTTGACAAGCGCGCCTCGGTTATCGCGACAGGCACACTCAGCTTTAGCGGCGGCTCCGAGCCCTCATCGCTCATTGCCGGACGCAACGGTGCGATCTACGTAGGAAATTCCTATGACTCAATTGGCTTTTCTGATGTGTCAAACGGCCTCCTCGGGCAGGACAAGGGGCAGGCTAAGTCGCTTGCTATAATCGACACTGCTGTGGATCTAGGGGCAAACGGCGGCATCCTGCTTGACGGAGATCTCGAAAAAGATATCGATAATTCAGTGGTTGCTGATATCGGAAAGGTGACACTTAGGAATGGAGCTTCAATGTTCCTGTCCTCAAGCGGTGCGGACGCCTCGGGAAGCTACGTAAGTGCGGGAGGAAAGAGCGCGTCTTACGTTCTCGACGACACTTCCTCGCTCTACATCCGTGATGCAGGAGCGCTTGGCGACGTAACTGGCGGAAGTATGTTCGTCAATAGCGAGACTGGCAACTCCTCGACCAACAGGGATGTATCGACCGGAAACATAGATGTCCGCCAGCTAGTCATAAGCGGCAAAGTTTCAACTGGGAACATCAAAACTGACGAGTTGGACATCAATCCCGACACCTCGCTTACCTCCAAGGCAATTTCCTCCTCGGACATAGTGGTCGGTAATGATCTTGCAAACATCTCAATAACCGCTGACTCTATAACTACCACAGGACAATTCAGCATCGAAGGCGAAAACATCTCTATCACCGCCGGCAGGCTGGTCGCGCCCGGACTAACCGTCTCGGGTAGCGCTGTAATCAACGCAGGTTCAGCGCTTGTTGACGGCAAAATCTTCACTCCGGACGCTAAATTCAACGTCAGTGGCGACATGGAGCTGTCTGGCGATCTCTCGGTAGCTGATGGCGCCGACGTCACCGCTGGCAAGCTGATCTTGAACGGACACACCCTGAGTGTGGATCCTGACTGGAGTGTCGGTCCTTCAGTAATTTACGCGGGTTCGCTCTCAGGTAGTGGGAATGTGCTCGACGGTAATCTGGTGGTCGGTCAGAACAGCGCCTTCTACGTAGGCAACACTATGAGCCAGAGCCAGTTCGAACAGTATGCTGCCACTAATCTGAGCTCAAATGGGACCGGCTCCATCGCGTACTTCGACGTTCCGGTTACTGTGGCGTCAGGCAAGGGTGTTCTTGTCGACAGCAGTGCGACTACGGCGTCTACCGCAACTGCGGATAAGCTCTCGGTCGCTCCAAACTCCCTGCTGGTGCTAAACGTTTCCGGCTCATCCGACTCTGCCGCCGCGGTTACATTTGAAAACGCCAGCGCGACAGTAGAAAACAACGGCACCATCGAGATAGCAGGAAAGAATCTGACTGCGGGCAACTCCATAAACTTATTCTCATCATCGGCCCCAGGCGGGAGCGTCACAGTCTCCTCATCCGGCGTTGTCAAATCTGCCAGCATCTACTCTCTCACCTACAACAACACTACCGGAAAGTATGACGTGGCGATCAGCAGCGACGCCGCGTCAGTCTTGGAGAACAGCGGATTATCTTCTTCCTCTTCTGAAAATATAATCGATTATTTGAGCTCCAATCAGCTTGACGCCGGGTCGCTTTTGGGCATTGCGCTCAACGCGGACAGTTACCGTTCATCTGGAAACACGTTCGGTAGCGAAGGCACTGCGAAGCTTATAGGATCATTTACCCGCGTGCCACTTTTGGGAGGAGCCGCGCAGGATGCTCGTATGGTGACGGACGTTGCTCACGAGTCGGTTTCGGATCGTCTTGGATTTGGAACGTCATCTGATTCAGGAAAGGGGCTAGGAATTTGGGTCAAGCCCGTCTACCGGCATTTCAAGAGCGAGGATCTCGACGCGGGGATCTTCTCATATGGCGTCAATTCAAGCCTTGCCGGAGCGGCAATCGGCTTTGATGGAGTCGTCGGAGGCATGAGGCTTGGCGTAGCCCTGAACGCTGGCAGCGTCAATTCCCACAGCACCGGTGATCTGGCCTATACCAAGGGTAATTACGACTATGCCGGAGTCTCAGCCTACGCTCTGTGTCAGGCAGGAAACTTTGAGGCAATGGGCGACGTCTTCTATGGCAGGCTCAACGGAGACGTTAAGCAATATACCAGCATTGGCGAGCTTAAAGGAGATTCTGATTTGAACGTCGCAGGCGCCGAGGTCAAGGCAAAGTATATCTTCAAGCTTGCGGAAGGCTTCTCTCTTTCACCCTTCGCAGGGATCCGTTATGACAGGATCAACGCTGAAAGCTTTGACGGTAAATACGGTACTGAGCGTTTTAAGGTGAAATCGATGAACATCGACATGCTCGAGATCCCGGCGGGATTACAGCTCTCACTTTCACAGAAGTCCGGCTCATGGAGTGTTCAGGAGAACGCCCAGCTCTTTGGCGAGTGGCGCGGTGGCGACGATGACGTAGCTGTCAGAAGCGTGATCTCTGGCGCGGCTTTTGAAGAAAGCGCCGATCTGGACAATCGTCTTGGTTACGGTCTCAGACTTGGGGTGGACGCGACTAATGGCGCGCTGGCCTTTGGAGCGGGATACGGTTATTACGGGTCATCCGACACCGGAAGCCATAGCCTGTACGCGAAGGTTTCATACCTGTTCTAGCTAGAAATCCATGGAGCGTGGCGCGGCGGCATGCCGCGTCTTCCTCGAAAACATCGCACGCGTTTATACAATAACGCGCGCGTTTCACAGGGCGCCTGCCGGCGCCCTGCCTTACACCCCCATCTGATCGTTAATATCTGTCTCTTTTCAGTGTAATCCCGTTAGGTAGTCTCTTCATCCCACCCGCTCTTTGCAGTCAGATGTTTGCCCAGTACCGGCAGTTTTTTAAAGAGCTAAATGGCGTCAGGATACTGAATGAGCATTCTGGCTCATCTTCCCACTCTCTAATTGAGTCTCTTGCTTGCGACAACGCAGCTCTTGCCATAAAAGACAATCCCAACTGCTGAGACCTTATTAATGGTTTTATTTTTAAGAAATGAGACAGCGTATTCTTTCTTTTCAATC
>SFGV01000099.1 GCA_004557545.1 Succinatimonas hippei | reverse complement strand
GATGCTTCGTCATGTGGTTTGTCATATAAAGGCTTTAAGTGACGGCACGCATCGTGAGCTTATGCGTAAGCTGAGGCTATATATGCTTGTTGGCGGCATGCCGCAGGCGGTGGAAGCATATATTGAAAGCAATAACTTCGAGCCTGTTGATCAGATTAAGCGGGATATTCTGAGTCTGTATGAAGAGGATCTCCATAAAATTGACGAGAGGGGCCGTCTTACTCAGATCTTTAACGCCATTCCGGCTGAGCTGAACAAAAATTCCTCACGATATTCAGTATCCAGCGTTATCTCAAGTCTCAGGCCGGGTTCTTCACTTAACCTTATAGCGGAGCTTGCTGATTCAAAAACGGTAATTCCCGTCTATCACACAAGTATGCCCACTGTTGATATGACCGCGTACAAAGATCTCTCAAGATTTAAGCTGTTTTTGTCGGATACCGGGCTCTTCGTGACTCTGATGTTCGCGAACAGACCTTTTGTTGAAAACGATCTTTATAAAAAAATCCTTGGCGACCATCTTTCAGCGAATCTTGGGTACCTGTTTGAAAACCTTGTAGCTCAGATGCTTACAGCTCAGGGCTATGAGCCCTGCTATCACACATTCAGCGCCAAAGACAAAACGACGCTGTATAAAATTGATTTTCTGATCCCTGATGGCAACAAAGTAAGCCCCATTGAGGTTAAATCATCAGGCTATAAGAGTCACGCGTCACTTGATGCTTTCAGTATGAAGTACTCACAATATATTGGGCATAAGTATCTTATTTATACTAAGAACCTCGCCAAAGACCATGACCTTCAGCTATTGCCAATATATCTGGCCCCTTTTTTAGGTGAGCAGGACAGCGTTTAAGCCCAGAAAAATGAGGGCTTCAATAAATCAGGTCAGCAATTACTGGTCTTTTCAGGCGAGCATTGACAACGGAGATAAGAGTTTTTCAGACCTCTATATTTTTTATTCTGACGCTCTGATTTAAGCTCGATTCCATCTTTCGAATCCACTTTTATCAAAGTGGTTTAGCGTGTGGTAAAAGGAATTCCATTTGTTTTATGAAAGTGGAAAAAGGTGGGTGCGGTGACCGTTATTTTTTGACATTCAAAGAATTGAGTGAGTTTATAAGGGGTTATCAGGTAGGATTTAGATCTTGAGCAGATCCCATATTCTGGTGCGGAAGGCGGGACTTGAACCCGCACGCTAACGCACTGGAACCTAAATCCAGCGTGTCTACCAATTTCACCACTTCCGCTTAATAGAGGGTGTGAGAAGGAAAAGAAATGGGGTGGCTTGAGGGGTTCGAACCCACGACAACTGGAATCACAATCCAGGACTCTACCAACTGAGCTAAAGCCACCACTTGGTGTGGTTAATTCATTACGCAATGAGCTCCGCCTCACATTGGATGAGTGGCGCGTCCTAAAGGAATCGAACCTTTGACCCACAGCTTAGAAGGCTGTTGCTCTATCCAACTGAGCTAAGGACGCCCATTGGTCGGTGATAGAGGATTCGAACCTCCGACCCCCTCGACCCGAACGAGATGCGCTACCAGACTGCGCTAATCACCGAATGAATTAACGAGTGCATATACTAATGAAAGACCAAATCTTAGTCAACAACAATTTTAACATTTCGCGCAACTGACCATTTGACATGACTTGCGGAACGAATTGTGGGTCATTGCCCCGTCTGTTTGCTAAAATCTTCTCTGCCATGGGAAAGGACAACTGTCCTCTTTGGCAGATAATGAACTGGCTAAAAAAGTCCTTCACGCTTTACTTTTTTATATACGGGGCAGCACCATGGATTAAAGTCAGGGTGCCGTTTTTCTATGGTTCTTTTCGGATTAACCGCGACCGAGCTCGTAATTACGCTTGTTGTTCTGCTCCTGTGCGGTCTGCTCGCGGGCTTTCTCGCGGGCCTCTTAGGAATTGGTGGCGGCGTAATTTTCGTCCCCTGCTTTTACCTCATCTTTTATTACTTTTTCAACGTTCCGCCTGATGTCGCGATGATAGTCGCTACCGGAACCTCGCTTTTGTGCATGATACCTACCTCCATATCCGCCGCGAGATCCCAGTACCGCAGTGGAAATATGGATGTATCGGTAATAAAAAGCTGGGCAGTAGCGATGCTGATAGGAGTAATCGCCGGCACCGCCATTTCGAAACTCTGGGGAGGCAAATGGCTGGCGGCGCTTTTTGGCGCGGTCATGATCTGCAACAGTATAAATACCCTGCTCCACGCCAAGGCAAAACCAGCATTTTACTCACTGCCTGGTAAACCATTCCAGCAGGTTATCGCGTTCTCGATCGCCTGCTTCTCATCTATGCTCGGAATAGGCGGCGGCACGCTCACCGTGCCAATTCTCAACGCGTGTTCGGTTCCTCCGCACAAATCCATAGGCACATCATCGGCTGTATCACTCTTTGTATGCGTCCCGGGCGCGCTTTTGATGATCTTCTTAAATCTAAATTCAACACCTCAGGGAGCTCCCATAGGCACAATAGGACTTGTTAATGTGCTGGCGGCTGTCTGCGTAGTCGGAGTCTCTATCTTTTCAGCCCCTCTTGGAGTTTCAATTGGGAAGAACATCAAGCCGGTAACACTCAAGAGAATTTTCGCGGTAATGCTGCTGATAATCAGCATACGCATGCTTATAAGCGGTCTTTGTGATTAGAAGGAGAATGTAAATGTCAGCCCAAATCATCGATGGCAAAAAAATGGCCGCGGAGCTTCGCGCCTCACTGCGCGCCGAGGTTGACGCTCTTGTTAAGAGCGGTAAACGCGCCCCGGGTCTTGCCGTGGTTCTGGCAGGAGATGATCCGGCCTCCCAGATCTATGTGCGCAACAAACACCGCGCCTGCGATGATGTAGGTATAAAAGCGTTTTCATACAACATCCCCGCGACAACCACTCAGGATGATCTTATGAGCCTTATCGACAAACTCAACGCCAATGACGAGGTTGACGGGATCCTGGTACAGTTTCCGTTGCCGGGCGGGCTTGATGAATCTCAGGTTGTAGAGCGGATTGACCCGGCAAAAGACGTCGATGGCTTTCACCCGTACAATGTAGGCCGTCTGGTTCAGAGGATCCCCAGAATCTGCGCCTGCACCCCGCACGGGATCATGACCATGTTGCACAACACTCTTGGCAGGGATCTTAAAGGTAAGAATGCCGTCATAGTCGGCGCCTCAAATATTGTCGGCCGCCCCATGGCGCTTGAGCTCCTGCTCGCCGGGTGCACCGTAACCGTTACTCACCGCTTCTCCAAGCCTGAAGATCAGCGCGCACTCATAAAAGCCGCTGACATAGTGGTTGTGGCTGTAGGCAAACCTCGCTTCCTTGACGGATCGCTTATAAAGGACGGCGCTACGGTTATCGATGTGGGCATTAATCGTCTGCCTGACGGGCATATCTGCGGAGATGTGGATTTTGAGGAAGCGTCAAAACACGCATCTTACATAACTCCTGTCCCCGGTGGAGTAGGGCCTATGACGGTAGCAACGCTGATGGAGAACACCGTTACGGCCTGGAAAGCCCATCTTGGCCTGATCTGAGTTATCCATACCGGCAGAAGATCCGTATAACGGATCTTCTGCCGCGCTCCTTTTACAATTCTGTTAATGTATCCAGACTCCATTAATCCCAAGCTCTGGTTTGCTTGAGATGTCAGCGCTTCTAACATAAGATCTGAAATAACAAATCCTTTTTAAACGCCAAGATAGCCATTTAATCAGGAGACAACAATGAAG
>SFGV01000025.1 GCA_004557545.1 Succinatimonas hippei | reverse complement strand
CGCAGCTGCCATTATCCATGTCCTTGCGAATGGCCTCTTCAAGTCCCAGAAGATACGACGCCCCGAGCGCGCGGTCATACAGGCCATATCCCGGGCGGGCCTTCTCGCCCCAGATGGCACGGCCGTGATCAGGTCTTATAACTCCGTTAAACCCGACCTCAATGAGCGCCTTCATGATCTCGTAGAGATCAAGTGACCCGCAGCGTGAGACATGAGCGCTTTCATGGAACTGGTGATCACCGGTGTATTTGACGTTTCTCACATGGGCAAAGTGGATACGCGGGCCAATCTCGGGGTTTCTTATGATCTTCGGAAGATCATTTGCAGGATTGGAGCCTAAGGAACCGGTGCAGAGGGTAAAGCCGTTGTACTTTGAGCTGTTCATGCGGGCAATCTTTACGAGATCCTCCTCGCACTTGCAGATCCTCGGCAGCCCGAAGAGATCATATGAAGGGTCGTCAGGATGAACTCCCATCATGATCCCGTATTTCTCGCATGTAGGCATGATGGCGTCAAGGAAGTATTTGAAGTTTGCCCTGAGATCGTCACCGGTCATACCGTCAAAGTGCGCTATTTCCGCGGTTATCTCGTCACGGCGTGAAAGCTCCCAGCCGGGCATTTCAAAGCCATTGGAATTCCTGGCGATGTAATCGAACATCTCCTGAGCACTGAGACCTTCGCAGATCCTGCCGTCATATGACATGGCGCTTGATCCGTCAGGCAGCGGCAGCGCGAGATCGGTTCTGGTCCAGTCAAATACCGGCATGAAGTTGTAGCAGACGAGCTTTATGCCGCAGCGTCCGACCGCTTCAAGGGATTTTATGTAGTTGTCTATAAGATGATCACGGTTCTTGCCGCCGTATTTAATCTCCTCAGAGACATTTATTGATTCAATTCCCAGGAGTTTAAGTCCGGCCTTTTCAACCAGAGCCTTGCGCTCGGCCACCTTTTCATATGGCCAGATCTCTCCGGCCGGGATCTCGTGGAGGGCGGTTATAACTCCCTCCATGCCACCAATCTGACGTATCTGATCAAGCGTAACGGCATCCTGTGAGGGTCCGTACCAGCGAAAACCCATGTGCATCATATGTTTGAAACTCCAAAATAAAATTTGGCTATCTAAGCTCTTAATGTATAACTGGTATCCTAGTATACAACCACAGGGATCATAAATTTTCAGTCGGGTATCAAAGATCATTAAAACATGAGGAGGATCACGTAAGCTGATGAAGTGAACCCTAGGTAAACAGGGAAAAGCGTGATCCTGAAGCCACCGGGTTGAACCTGAGTTCAATACCTGCGGTTCAGCCTGTGCTCAGGCGGACTGGCGAGTTTATTGCTTATTGTCAGGATCAGATCCGAAATAAACGCGCCCGGGTAACTGGTAAAAATGTTTTGTAGTTCCCGGGCAGACAGAGTTGTACTTGTACTCAGCGCGGAAGAATAAAACGGCTGTCTTCCTTTCTCTGGCGGAAGAGTATGGCAACACGGCCGACTACAGAAATAAGCTCGGCTCCCACAGCGTCAGCGCACTGCTGTCCCTGTTCCTTTCTGGTGTCCCCGGCGTTGAGCTTTACTTTTACAAGTTCATGATGATCTATTGAGCTCTCAAGCTCGGCGATCACCGCCTGTGAAAGACCGTCCGCCCCCAGCATCACAACCGGTTTTAAATGGTGAGCCTGAGCCTTGAGAAACTGCTTTTGGCGTGAATTAAGTGCCATGTATGGGTCCTCGATAATTCCTTAAATCCTGAGCCTGGTTAAGGCCTGATTGAGAAATACTATGTTTAAGAAACGAAATTTTAAATTTGCGCGCTAATTTTTGCTAAAACAAACCGCTCATTAAATTACGCGTCAGTCTAATGTCCGCGGTTACATGACAACGCAGTTTCGTGTCATTATTGTTCAGATTTGGCGTATTTTACCATTGAACCCGGACATGATAGCCCGCATGTGTATATACGTATTAAGGCGTTGTCAGCGATGAGCTTTATCTAAGTATATGCCAATGATCCTCAACTACCATTGTCTAATGCCTTTATAATAGTAGGCTATATCAATTTAACGTTCTGGTGGATTTCCATATGTCATATAAGAGTAAGAAGAGGACCGCAAGCCAGACCAGATGGCTTCAGGAACACTTTTCTGACCCTTATGTAAAGCAGGCGCACAAGGAAGGCCGGCGCTCCCGCGCCAGCTTCAAGCTCGAGGAAATTCAGGAGCGCGATCATCTCATACGCCCGGGCATGAAGGTGGTGGATCTGGGCGCGGCCCCCGGAGGCTGGTCTGAATACGCGGTTACCCGCGTAGGCGAGAGTGGTAAGGTAATCGCCTGTGATATCCTGCCTATGGCGCCGATCCCGGGAGTAGTTTTTCTTTGCGGAGATTTCCGTGACGAGCAGGTATTCGCGAGACTTTATGAGATGGTAGGCGGCGGAGCCGATGTTGTGCTATCGGATATGGCACCCAATATGTCCGGCAACAAGGCAATTGACCAGCCGCGCGCGATGTTGCTTTCAGAGCTGGCGCTTGATATGGCGCGACGCGTGTTGCGCAAGGGCGGTTCTTTTACCGTCAAGGTTTTTCAGGGCGAGGGCTCAGAGCAGTACCTCAGCGACCTCAGACACGATTTTCAGTCGGTCAAGGTGCGCAAGCCCGACGCCTCGCGGGACAGATCCAGCGAGGTGTATATGGTAGCGACCGGTTTTAAGGGACACGAACTCAACGGAGTTCCGCCCGAGACTGGCGATAGTGATACCCAATTGAACGAAGATCCAAGAGAGGAGTCTTAGGCAGACAATGCAATCGATGACTAAAAATCTGATCCTGTGGCTGGTGATCGCGGTGATCCTGATGTCACTGTTTGAATCCTTCACCTCAGGCGACAGTCAGAGCCGCACTGAGGATTACACCTCGTTTGTACGCGAGGTTCAGTCTGATCAGGTTCAGGAAGTGGTCTTTGACGCCAATGTGATCACGGGTGTCAAACGCGGAGGCGAGAAATTCGTCACCGTAATGCCTATGCGTGATGACAACCTGCTTGAGAGTCTCTTCAGCCATAACGTAAGAGTTTCAGGAACCAAGCCTGAGCAACAGAGCCTGTTTACCTCGGTGCTGGTGTCATGGTTCCCGATGCTCCTGCTCATCGCGGTCTGGATCTTTTTCATGCGCCAGACTCAGGGCAGTGGCAAGAACGGACCGCTTTCCTTTGGCAAGAGCAAGGCCAAGCTTTTGGGCGAGAACCAGATCAAAACCACCTTCGCCGATGTCGCCGGCTGTGATGAGGCAAAGGAGGACGTCAAAGAGCTGGTCGATTTCTTAAAGGATCCCACCAAGTACTCAAAGCTCGGCGGACGCATTCCACGCGGTGTTCTGATGGTAGGACCTCCGGGAACCGGTAAGACCCTGCTTGCCCGCGCTATAGCTGGTGAGGCCAAGGTGCCTTTCTTCTCGATCTCAGGATCTGATTTCGTTGAGATGTTTGTCGGCGTGGGCGCCTCGCGCGTAAGAGATCTGTTCGCGACAGCCAAAAAGAACGCTCCCTGCATAATCTTCATAGATGAGATTGACGCCGTAGGCCGCAAGCGTGGTGTAGGTCTTGGCGGAGGTCATGACGAGCGCGAGCAGACTCTAAACCAGCTGCTGGTTGAGATGGACGGCTTTGACGGATTTGAAGCGGTGATCGTGATCGCGGCTACCAACCGTCCAGACGTGCTCGACCCGGCGCTTCTGCGTCCGGGCAGATTTGACCGTCAGGTGGTGGTGGGGCTTCCTGATGTGCGCGGACGTGAACAGATCCTCAAGGTTCATATGCGCAAGGTCCCGCTTGCCAAAGATGTTGACGCGGCGGTGCTCGCCCGCGGAACCCCTGGCTTCTCGGGTGCGGAGCTTGCCAACCTCGTAAACGAGGCCGCGCTTATGGCAGGACGTGATAATAAACGCGTGGTCTCTATGCACGAGTTTGAGGCCGCCAAGGATAAGCTTCTGATGGGCGCCGAGCGCCGCAGTATGGCGATGAGCGAGCATGAGAAGGTGAATACCGCCTATCATGAGTCAGGTCACACCATAGTGGGCAGACTTATGCCTGAGCATGATCCGGTGTACAAGGTATCGATTATTCCGCGCGGCAGGGCGCTTGGTGTCACCATGTACCTGCCTGAGACCGATCGTGTCTCGCAGAGCCGTCAGTATCTGCTCTCCAACATCTGCACCCTGTTCGCGGGCCGTATAGCAGAGGAGCTTGAATTCGGCCCCGAGCGGGTTACCACCGGCGCGTCCAATGATATCGAGCGCGCCTCTGACATCGCCAGAAAGATGATCACAAGATGGGGCTTCTCAAAGCGCCTGCCGCCGATGCAGTACGAGAAGGATAACGAGGCTTCCGCTTACCTGGGCGGTGGAACCACCCAGATGGTTCCGGTTTCTGATGAGACCCGCAAGGTGATCGATGAGGAAGTAACCGAGATCATCAATACCTGCTACGCGAAGGCAAAACAGATCCTGCAAGAGAATAAAGACATTCTCGAGGCCATGAAGGACGCTCTCTTAAAGTATGAGACCCTCGATGCCCTGCAGATTGATGATCTGATGGCCCGCCGCCCGGTGCGTGAGCCCACCGTTGATTACGATCCGGCCAAGAACTATGGCAAGGACAAGGATAACGGCAGCTCCGACAATTCTGCCGGAAATGGCGGTGTGACCTCAGATAAAGCGGCTCCGGTCTCATCTGACGTGAGCGGATCTGACAAGACAGACGCTGCTCAATCTAAGACATCTGAGAACAAAACTCAGCAGGATAGTGTGTCTTCTGATAAAACTCAGGACACTGACAGCGGTAACGATACTGACGACAAGGAGGACAGGTCGTGAAACTTGAACTCTCAGGACGCAGTTTCAGTCTTGATGTAACCAGGATCATCGGCATGATCCCGGTTATTGAAAATGATGACCGCCCCGTGGAGGACTACATAAAGCAGGCCCGAAAGCTTACGTCAGACGGCGCGGATTTTCTTGAGATAGGAATGCGCCCCGCTTCAGAGACCATGGTTTCAGAGCGGGTCGAGCTTGAGAAGCTCGTGCCTGTGGTAAGGGCAGTAGCCGACGAGACCGGAGCGTTAGTCGCCATCTGCACCTCATATCCTTCCGTGATGAAGGCCGGCAACGACGCCGGGGCGTGCATGATAGTCGATCCCAACGCCCTGAGGGTAAGCGGCGCTCTGCAGATGGCCGCCAAGCTCGACATTCCGGTGATCCTGTGCGATCCCGGCAACGATTCTGAGGTTACCGATGATCCGGTATCCGTGCTTCAGGAATTTTTCTACGAACGCGTTGACGCCTGCCTTAACGCCGGAATAAGCCGCAAGCGGCTCATCATCGATCCCATGATGGGAAATCCAACCAGAGTAGACGCGGCTTTAAAGATGCTCGGAAGAATTCATACCTTCAAGAGCTTCGCTCTGCCATTGAGCGTGGCTATTCCAAAGGCGCTTCCCTACATGCAGCTCTCATCTGATGAGAATGACGTGGTGTCGCTGACTCTGGCGCTTTTTGTCTCACACAGCGGCGTAAGACTTATCAGGACTACCGATGTCTCAAGAACAGCCATGGCTTTGGCATCATGGCAGATAGCATCCCAGACGGCGCGTCCCCACCAGCTCTCAAAGGGCGTGGTCAGGCGCCTTATCGCCATACGTGACCGTCTGCGCATCCGTCTTAGCGCGAAAAGGAAAAATCAATAAACCATGGAACGCAAGTACTTTGGAACCGACGGCGTCCGCGGACGGGTCGGCACATACCCGATTACCCCTGAATTCGTGCTCCGCCTTGGCATGGCCGCTGGCAGGGTTTTAGGAAAAAAGCGCGGCGGACGCGTGATCATTGGCAAGGACACCCGTGTCTCCGGCTATATGCTCGAGGCCGCGCTTGAGGCAGGCTTCTGCGCCTCAGGCATGTCACCCGTGATGCTGGGACCTATGCCAACTCCGGCGATCTCCTACCTTACAAGAGCCTTCAGAGCAGATCTCGGCGTAGTCATTTCAGCCTCTCATAATCCTTTTTTTGACAACGGCATCAAGTTCTTCTCATCTGAGGGTACCAAACTGCCGGACGCTACCGAGCTTGAGATTGAAAAGCTCATCGACGAGGGCAATGAGAAGGTAGTAAAGCCAAGCGATCTTGGCCGCGCCAGCCGTCAGGATGACGCCCCGGGACGTTATGTCGAGTTTTGCAAGTCAACCTTCGGACGCTACAGCCTTGATGGTCTGAAAATAGTTTTAGACTGCGCCAACGGCGCTACCTATCATGTCGCGCCACTGGTGTTCCGCGAGCTTGGAGCTGAGGTCATCTGCATGGGCGTGGGCCCCAACGGCACCAATATTAACGATGGTGTGGGCTCTACCCACCCTGAGGCGATGTGCACCAAGGTGCTCTCCGAGAAGGCTGATCTTGGAATAGCCTTTGACGGAGACGGTGATCGCGTGATGCTCTCGGACTCAAACGGCAGGCTTCTTGATGGTGACTGCGTCATGTACATGATTGCCATGGATCGCTTTGATCAGGGCAAGCTTCATGGCGGGGTTGTCGGCACGCTTATGACCAATCTCGCGTTAGAGCAGGCCTTAAAACGCTCGGGAATTGATTTCCTTCGCGCCAAGGTAGGCGATCGCTATGTCATGGAGCAGTTGCTTGAGAAAGGCTGGCATCTTGGCGGTGAGAACAGCGGTCATGTCATCTGCCTTGATTATGTAACCACCGGTGATGGTATTGTCTCGGCACTGCAGGTGCTCAAAGCCTGTTTAAGACAGGGTAAGGGGCTTCGCGAGCTCATGCAGGGGCTTACGCTTTATCCTCAGGATCTTATAAACGTCAGGATGAACTCGTCATTTGACGCGCTCACCGATGAGAAGGTCCAGAATGAGGTAAAACAGGTCGAGCAGGAACTCGGCGGCCGCGGTCGCGTGCTTTTGAGAAAATCCGGAACCGAGCCTGTGGTAAGGGTGATGGTAGAGGGCGAGGACAAGCGTCTTGTGCACAATTACGCTCAGCGCATCGCCAATGTCATAGTCCACCAGTCAGAGGGCGAAAACGCTTGAAAAGCGCTGTGTGGATCCATATAATCAGCGGACGTCCGCAGATTTAAATTTAGGTAAAAAGAAAAGATGTACGAAGTAGCTATAGTGATCTTCCTGCTGGTTTGTGTGGCGCTGGTGGCGCTTATTCTGGTTCAGCAGGGCAAGGGAGCCGGTATGGGAGCCTCTTTTGGTCAGGGCGCTTCACAGACTGTATTCGGCTCTGTAGGGTCAGGAAACTTCCTGACCCGTTCAACCTGGTTTCTGATCCTGCTCTTCTTCGCGATCTGC
This sequence comes from Succinatimonas hippei, assembly GCA_004557545.1. GTDB lineage: Bacteria > Pseudomonadota > Gammaproteobacteria > Enterobacterales > Succinivibrionaceae > Succinivibrio > Succinivibrio hippei_A. The sequence goes on along the minus strand of SFGV01000025.1, from coordinate 18,697 downwards.
CTTCTGATTGGCTGGATGCAGAAGAGCGCGCATGAGACCAATACTTCGGACTTCTCCAACATCGGCGCTGGTGCCGCGCAGACCGAGCAGGCCGATCAGAAGGCTCCGGCAGCTCCCTCCACTGACGCACCGGCAACTGACGCTCCTGTGGCAGGCGGTTCTGAATCATCAGGCACCGATGCTCCGGCAAAATAAGCCTGACTGAGCTTAAAAAAGCCGTGTCAAAAGACACGGCTTTTTTGATATGTGATAAAAGAATAATCAAAGTTGTCGTCTAATATGTTTCAATATGAGAACCGGACTCTGAAAGCCCGGGGTTAGTCTTTTAACAGATTGCGCATGAAAATGATCACTACACACGAACGCAGACATATTTTAAAAAACGTCATCTCGCGTTGTGCCGCCATCTTAGTGGTGATCTTCCTGTTACTCACAAGTTTTGAGGTCTGCGCCGCGCCTTTTAAATCAAATCTGCGCTTTGGCTACAATTCATCGGTTTATTATTTAACTCAGGACGGGATTACCGGTAACTACTCAGGTTACCTTTATGACTATCTTGAGGAGCTTTCGCTGTATCTCAACCGTCATTTTAACTATGTACAGTCTGATTCAAGCTCCTCATATGAGCTGTTGCAAAGCGGTGATGTTGATGTCATCGCCATAACATCCGCTGATCCAAAAGCCAGCAACGGAGATCTTGAGCTTATAGACATTCCCATAGCCTCAGTTCCCGTACTGCTGGGTTTTCGTCATGGAAGCGCCGACTTCTATTCCACCCGGAGTTTCAAAATTGGCTATGTGACTGAAACGATCAGTAAAAAGCAGATCGTTTCATATCTTCTGGAAAAAGGCTTCCGTCTTCCGACCGGAGCTGAATTTGTACCCTGTCAGAACTATAACGAGCTTTTATCCCTCTACCGCGACCAGCTGATTGACGGAATGGTCTTCTCCTTAATTGAGCGCTCCTTCCCAATTCCTATAGTCGCAGAGCTTTTGCATGCGCCGGTCTATCTTGCGGTACATAAAGGCAATACCGTTATAAGGGATGAGCTTCAAAGCGCGATCTCCAAGCTCAAGATGAACGCTCCATGGCTTGATAACATTTTGTACTCTAAACATCTGACGTCAGGAGCGCCGCTCATACTTTCAAATGAAGAGCTTGACTATCTGACAAGGCATAAGGTTATAAACGCTGTCGCCATAGATAACCAGAAACCCTACAGCTATATTGAAAACGGAGTCTACAAAGGGCTTATACGCGAGCTTATCAAGGTCTTTGAAAGAGATCTCGGGATCACCTTCAGGGTAACCGGAGCGGATTCCAATCAGGGGATGCTCTCCATGGTGCGTTCGGGACAGTCGGACGTTGTTCTGGATCTGTTTTCTGATTTCAACATCGCGAACGCCAATGATCTTTATATCACAAGACCTTACATTGACGTTGATTACGTAACCGTAACCCGTGACGACTTTCTCGCCGAACGCGATTCAATCGTCGCTGCTCCATATGATTTCTTTATGGTCAACGATTTTGTTGAAAAACGTTTCCCATCAAGCCAGATCATCTATTACTCAAGTGTTGACGATTGTCTGAGAGCGGTGTCAGAGGGCAAGGCTGACATGGTGTTTTTAAAACAGATAGCCGCTCAAGCCGCAGTAAACCGGCTTGGGCTTTCTAATCTTGTGGTAAACGCCAATGTGGTGTACACGCACTTCGTATCAATTGGGGTAAGCAACCGCATGGATCCTATTCTGGTCAGGATCCTTGATAAGGAAATAACCCATATCGACAAGTCGAACATCAAGCGCGTGATCAACAAAATGATCTATGACTCGCGAGCCCAGCAGACCGCGTTGTCAATCATCCATCACAATCCACTTAAAGCTATCGGGGCAGTGTTTTTCACGCTTACGCTGATCATAGCCGGACTTTTGTACCTGATGTCAGAACGCAAGCGCAGCTATAAGGCCATAAGGCATGTTTACTACACCAACAGCCAGACCGGTCTTCACAATGAGCGCTGGTTTGTCGACAACATGGGAAAGGTTATAGGTGAGCACCGCTGGGACAGAAGCCGCGGGGCGCTTTTTGTCCTGCTGGTTACCATAAGGCAGATGGAGGTCCTGCAAAAAAGCTACGATAGCAGGCTGCTTGATGAAGCCCTGCGCGCCTGGGTTGACAACATGCGCGCGCAGTTCCCATGGATGCTGGAGTGCGCGGTAAGCGCCGATCTTTCAACCATCGACCTTATGTGCGTTCTTCCATCTGGCAAAAACATCGCGACACTGATGGACGAGCTTTTAAAGCATGACTCCAAGTTTGTGGTTAACGGGGTTGCCGTTTCAGTGCATACCTCATGCGGGATCTGTTTTGTTCCCAAAGGGGGCGCCAAGCTTTCAATCCCTAATCTTGTGGTGTCGGCGAGAATGGCTCGCGATGAGGCGATTGAGCACGGAACTTATTACTCTGTATATGACGATGAGATAGAAAAGCTCAAGGTAACCCATCAGCGCATCGAGAATCTCATGCAAAAGGCTCTGGCCTCCGGGGAGTTTGAGGTCTGGATGCAGCCAAAGTATGACCTTAATACAAGAAAAATCATCGGCGCCGAGGCTCTGGTGCGCTGGCGCAGCCCGGAACTCGGCTTCCTGATGCCCGGAGCCTTTATCGATCTTTTTGAAAAGAATGCGTTCGTGATAAAGCTTGACTATTACATGTTAAGAAAAGTCAGGCTGCTGCAGCAGGAGCGGGGAGATCATGGTCAGCTTGTAGTTCCGATATCCGTAAATCAGTCCGGTCTGCACTTTAACGAGGATCGTTATATCGCCCATATGCAGAGTCTTGCTGACGAGATCCCTGTTCCCAATGGCTCGGTAGAGCTTGAGGTAACCGAGCAGGCCATTATCGATGTTCACAGCAAGGAGCAGAGACGCAAGGGACAATGGACTATCCTGATGCTCCGCCGTATGGGCTACTCGCTTTCGATGGACGACTTCTCTAAGGGCTATTCATCGCTTTCGACCATGATGTCACTGCCCATGGATACCGTAAAAATCGATATGGCGATGTTAAACGCCGCGACGGAATCTACCAGATCCCGCAAGATCCTGGCAGGTGTCGTAAAGATGTGTGACGGCATAGGTATGAGGGTTATCTGCGAGGGTATTGAGACTACCGATCAGGAAAAACTGTTATTAGATTGCGGATGCCATTACGGGCAGGGATATTTATTCTCAAAGCCGGTCATGCTCGATCGTTTTGTAGAGATGCTTGACCGTCAGGGCGCCGGGCTTGACCCGATCCCGCGGGTGAATGAACAGCCAAAACCCTGATCAGATGAAACGCTGGCCGGGCTGAAAACGTAACAGCCCTGATGGGGTTATAACCTCATCAACCCGCATGTCCCACTCACGGGTCTCAATGCACTCAAGTCTCTGAAAGTCGTAGGCTATGCCGATGAGCAGGGTGTCATCCTTAAGTTTTTTTAAAAGCCTGTCATAGTATCCGCCGCCCATGCCAAGGCGGTTGCCGCTAAGATCAAAGCCAACAAGCGGAAGCAGCACGGCGTTTATGTCACGCTCTGGTACAAGGCTTTCGGGCTTTGCCTCAGGCTCGCTTATCCCATACCGTCCCTTTGTAAATACCGTCTCAGGCTCTGTCTTGTAAAAACTCATCTCCCCATCTTGTACCGGATCCACTACCGGCAGAGCCAGAGTATGACCGTTTTTTAAAAGCCAGCTGTTTATGGATCCCGTATCCACCTCTCCGCGTACTGCGATATACGAGGCCACAACGCGTTTTTGCCTGAAAAACTCATGTTCGCGGAGGATTGAAAGGATTTTAAGCCCGGCGTCTTTTGTCTCTTGCAGGCTTAGTTTGCGCCTTTGGCTTAAGATTTCCCTGCGCGCTGTTGATCGCGCGTCATTTGTCAATTTGTCTGGCACTTTGCAAAACTCTGGCGATTTTGCGCACAAGGCTGAAAGCCTGATCCTGAAAGGGCGTGTTGGCGCCTAAGTAGGCGCGCAGAGCCGATTCGCTGTCAATCGCGGTTAAAATCGCGGTCTGCTGGGGCGAGAGCGTGGGGTTTGACCTTAACATGGATGATGAGCGCTCCTGCACGGACTTTACCGCCTCAAGCAGGTTGTCTCTCTGGGATTTTCTCACCTTAAGGCTGAACGCGCTTCCGAGAATGGTGAAATTAACCGTCACCACCTCGTTGGGATCGTCATTCTGCTCGCTATTCATGTAAACCTCCGCCTGCGTTAAATGATAGCATAGGCCGCGTCATGGTAGTCGTGGTCAGACATAGCTGATTTTGACGAGTGCCTGCTTTAACTATGAAGGGCGCACGGCTGTGGCTTTCGTGTGCGATAATCGTAAGACGCGCCAGGCGGCGTAAAAACATCACCAGATTTCTTTAAACAAGGCCGTGACGGGTCTCGGGACAGTAGGTTTTACATGAGCGAAAAAATACAGAAGGTTCTCTCGCGGGTTGGTGTGGGTTCAAGACGCGGCATTGAGGAGCTGATATCGCAAGGACGCGTAAGCGTCAATGGCGCGGTGGCAAAGCTCGGCGATCGCATTGAGGATGACGTCACGGTCACGCTTGACGGCAGGGTGGTGCTCCGCCCCGGACAGTCAAAGCCGCTTTGCCGCGTGCTCATGTATCACAAGCCTGAGGGTGAGCTGACCACTCTGGACGATCCACAGAACCGTCCTACCGTATTTGATCACCTCCCGGATCCGGGCAATGGCAGATGGATCTATGTAGGAAGACTTGATATCAATACCTCAGGACTGCTGTTCTTTACAACCGATGGAGAACTCGCCAACGCCCTGATGCATCCGAGCAAGGTCATCGAGCGCGTGTACGCGGCGAGAGTGTTCGGTAAGGTTTCGGAGGAAACACTGGAAAAGCTTACCGTCGGCGTCATGCTTGAGGACGGAATGGCCAAATTCGGCTCGGTCGAATTCGCCGGCGGCAGCGGGATGAACGCCTGGTATCACTGCTCATTGCGTGAGGGCAGAAAGCGTGAGGTAAGACGCCTTTGGGAGGCCTGCGGTCTTCAGGTGAGCAGGCTTATACGTATAAAGTACGCCGGGATCAAACTTGATCCATCCCTGAAGGCAGGGCAGTGGCGCGAGCTTACGGCAGATGAGATCAATACCTTAAGGAAACAGGCAGGACTGGAGGCTCTGGACAGCTCACAGATAGCCTCCCCGCTTGAGATAAAAGAGCGTGAAAAAGGATCCCGCGCCCGCGCAAGACGCCGGTATGAGAATTCAGATACAGGTCTAAGATCTAAAAAGAGAGAAGCACCGGCTGACTCTCGCCTGGGCGATGGTTATTCTGAAAAAACAGATGAGTATGGCAGGTCTTCAAAATACTCCCCGCGGCGCGGCTTTGGTTACGCTGAGGACGGAAGGGGGGTTAGAAAAGATGGTAAAAGACCATTTTCAGGATCCCATTACAATCAGCGCCGCGTATCAGAGGACGGCTCAGGTGAGAATGATTTTGACTCAGGAGACCGCGGCGCGACCTGGAAGGGCGCGGACAGAGGCTTATCGTTTACAAAAAGAAGGTATAAAAGCTCCGATCCTGCACGACGTTTATATGAACCTGATGACAGCTCCTACAATGGCGGACGTCAGGATTTTGAAGGCCGCAGGGGCAATGGATCCGAGCACCGCCGTTCTGGCTCAGGCTTTAAAAGAAAGAGCTACAGAGGCGGAAATAAAGATCGCTGGTAACGACAGCAGATTCAGGGGTTGCTTTAGATTCTGTACCATGATGCCATCTTGATCATGGCGGTTTTGTACCTGGTTCCTGAAATTATGGCGCGAAAATTCTCTTTATTTTGAAAAAACGCGCTCTTTGATACAATTGATCCGGTTTTGGTTTTTTGGAGATTTTGTGGAACCCCACTGTTGTCAGCCGTCTTTTATTGGGGACGGCAATTGTCATGACACTCCCGCGCGGAGTATCGCAGTCTTGTCTTCAATCACTTCCATGTCATCCGGAGGCTTTTTATGGATCCGGTAATGACACATCATGTGCTTTTTGATTTTGCGTGGGTATCAAGCCCATCGGCCTGGGTAGGTCTGCTTACACTCGCGGCAATTGAGATAGTGCTGGGCATAGACAATTTGCTTTTCATCGCGGTGCTCTCTCAGCGTCTTCCGCCCAAAGAGCGCTCCAAAGCCTGTTACATAGGTATAGGCGGAGCACTTGTCATAAGGCTGATCCTTCTGACCTTAACTGCTTATATCGCGGCGATCACCACACCGCTGTTCTCCCTTATGGGATATGACTTTACGGTGCGTGATCTGGTAATGCTGGTGGGAGGACTGTTCCTTATCTACAAGTCGACAGTTGATTTGCACCAGAAACTTGAGGGTGAGCCGGAGGATGACGCGATGATCACAAATCAGGGCGCGCATTCGCTCATGATAGTCGCTATACAGATCATGGTGCTTGACGCGGTGTTCTCGGTAGACGCCATCGTGACCTCGGTTGGTATGACTGATCATGTCTTTATCATGATGGCCGCCGTCGTGATCTCGATGGGAGTGATGGTTCTGGCCTCAGGAATAGTCACCGATGTGGTATCCCGCCACCCCACTCTTGTGATCCTGTGCCTGGGCTTTGTTCTGCTCATCGGCTTCTCGCTCATCATGGACGCTCTTGGCATGGAAGTACCAAAAGGTTATCTCTATGCCGCTATAGGCTTTTCAGTGCTAATTGAGATCTTCAACGAGATAGCAAGGAAGAACATTCTGAACCTGGGACCTACCCGCTCGATGCAAAGCCGCGAACTCGCGGCCAACCTGGTGCTGAGGCTTCTGGGCTCCCGCCAGAGCGAGGTGCCAACACTCAAGGAGGCCATAGTGCAAAACGCCGGCGCCGGGGTGTTCAACCAGAGCGAGAAGGACATGGTGGCAAGAGTGCTTGGCATGTCATCAATCCCGGTTAAAGCCGTAATGTGCGCGCGCAATGATCTTGAGACGATCATGACGGACGCTCCTGCCGAGGAGATCCTTGAGACCGCCTCGCGCATGACCCACTCAAGGCTTATAGCCTGTCTGCACGATCACCGTGACCAGCCAGAGGGCTATATAAACCGGGCGGACATTCTTTCGCTTGGGGTAGAGCACAAGGTCTCTCAGGGAGCGCTTAACGCTCTGGTAAAACAGCCTTTGTATTTCCCTGAAACCGTCAATATTCTAAAAGCGCTGGATGAGTTCAGAAACGCCAAAAAGTACGTGGGTTTCGTTTTTGACGAGTTTGGTAACTTCGAGGGCATAGTAACGCTGCATGACATCATGGAGGAGATCTCAGGAGATCTGCCTGATCAGACCGAGATCCCGGAGGTGGTCAGGGTAGCTCAGGGCGTCTACCGCATTGACGGCGAGGCGGTGCTTCTGGATGTGGCGAGGGTGACCGGATTTAAGGTTCCTCCTTCAGAACATTACACCACCATGGCGGGCTTCATACTGGACTACCTTCAGCGTGTCCCCGAGGTAGGCGAGAAGCTTACCTTCGGCAGCTGGAGGCTTGAGATCCTAAAAGCTGATGAGACCTCGATTGAGGCGGTAAAACTCAGCTCCAACCGGGCGCAGAAGATTCAAGGTGGCAGGTAAAAAAGCCCGATTCCGCTTGATAAAGACGCGCCCATCCGTTATGATACTGGCGCTCTGATCGTGCCAGGCACGACGGCGGAGGTTTTAGTAAAAAATAAGATCTCTGTGAATCAGAGGCGCCGTATACGGCGCGACGCCTGAGCGTCCCGTAAAAAAGAGTGGAACTTATAAAAGAAGGCCCATTTTGAAGAGGGCCTTTTTTTTTGATTACATGAGGTGCCGATGGCAGGAACTGTTGAGGAGAGAGTGCGCGAAATCGTATCTCCGCTTATTGAGTCCATGGGGCTTGAGCTGTGGGGAATAAGATACCGCGGAGGCAGAGATCACGGCGTATTGCAGATCTTTGTGGATAGTGAGGACGGGGTTAACGCCGACAAGTGCGGCGAGCTGGCCGATCTCATATCCCCGGCGCTTGATGTGGCTGATCCCATCGGGCCTGCCTATACCCTCGAGGTTTCATCCCCCGGCATGGACCGCATACTTTTCACCAGAGATCAGGCCTTACGTTATGTGGGTGAGCTGGTCAAAGCCGAGTTGCGCATTCCTCAGGACGGCAGGCGCCGTATACAGGGTACGCTCAAGGGAATTGGTGATGACGGCATGGTGGTCATAGAGGAAGACGGCGGCGCGCAGATTGAGGCCGCGTTTTCCAATATTGCCGTCATGAGGGCGGTACCGGTTTTTAAGCAAAATAGCAAAAAGGCGCCAGAGGGTGCCGGAAATCCTGAGAAAGAGGTCTAAAAATGGGCAAGGAAATCATCCAGATCGCCGAAGCGCTTTCCAACGAGCGCGCGATTCCGCAGGAGAAGATCTTTGAGGCGTTGGAGATGGCCCTGGCCACCGCCACCAAGAAGAAGTATCCGGTTGACATCGCTGTGCGCGTGGCGATCGATCGCAAAAACGGTTCATACGAAACCTTCAGACGCTGGAGCGTGGTTGACACCGACGGTCCTCTGGAGAACCCGGCCTCCGAGGTCTCGCTTGAGGCCGCGAAGGTTGAGCATCCTGAAATAAAAGCAGGTGATGTGATTGAAGAGGAGATCCCTTCGGTTGAGTTTGACCGCATCACCATCCAGACGGCTAAACAGGTTCTCTCCCAGAAGGTGCGTGACGCCGAGCGCGAGCAGATCATCGCAGAGCAGCGCGACCACATAGGTCATGTGGTAAACGCGACTGTAAAGAAGCAGAACCATGAGATCATGGTCATCGACCTTGGCAACAACGCCGAGGCGGTAATGAAACGCGATCAGATAATTCCGCATGAGACCTACGGCCGCGGAGATCGCATCAAGGTCCTGCTTCAGGAGATCAGAAACGATCCGGGCAAGGGGCCGCAGATCATCTGCACCAGAACCTCAAATGATTTCTTAAAGGAGCTCTTCAAAATAGAGGTTCCCGAGATCGGCGAGGACGTCATCGAGATCATGGGCGTTGCCCGTGACCCGGGCTCACGCGCCAAGATAGCGGTACGCTCCAAGGATCACCGCATTGACCCGCGCGGCGCCTGCATCGGCATGCGCGGCTCACGCGTGATGGCCGTGTCAAACGAGCTTGCAGGCGAGAAGATCGATGTGGTGCTCTGGGATGAGAACCTCGCGCAGTACGTCACCAACGCGATGGAGCCTGCCGAGGTTTCACGCATAGTGATAAACGAGGACAAGCACTCCATCAGCATCGGCGTTACCGAGGAGCATCTGGCGCTCGCAATCGGCCGCAATGGTCAGAATGTCCGCCTTGCCTCAATGCTCTTAGGCTGGGATCTCAAGATCATGACCGATACCGAGATGGAGAAGAATCTCAAGGCTGAGAACAGCAAGATCCTCAAGGTCTTCACGGAAGGTCTTAATGTTGACGATGAGTTCGCCCAGGCGCTCACCGACGCCGGCTTTACCTCGCTTGAGGAGGTAGCGTATGTTCCTCAGGAGGAGCTGCTTTCAATTGAGGGCATAGACGAGGAGACCGCCAAGGCGCTTCAGGACAACGCCAAGGCCGCTGTTGAGAAGAAGGCCCGTGAGGCTGACAGTGAAGGGATCAAGGCTCTCTCCTCGCTTGAGGGGATAGACGACGCACTCGCGGCCAGGCTTGTCGCGCACGGGATCAAAACCGGTGAGGATCTGGCAGAGCAGGCCGTAGATGATCTTACGGACATTGAGGGCCTTGATGAGAAGAAGGCCGGTGAGATCATAATGGCTGCCCGTAATGAGTACTGGTTTAAGGAAAATGCGGCAAAGCCGGATCAGAAAGACGGTGACAAGGCCGAATAAGGGAGGGACATGATATATGGCAGAAGATAACAACAATCAGGCGCAGAAACCCGTGCGTATGTCCCTCAACCGCAAGACTCACAGCACTCTTGCCGTGCAGTCACAGACGGGACGTACCAGAAAGGTTCAGGTAGAGGTCGTAAAACGCAAGATCGTTATCGATCCTGCTGAGATCGCGGCCCGCAAGGCCCGCGAGGCCGAGGAGAAGGCCAAAGCCGAGGCTGAGGAAAAGGCCCGCCGCGAGGCGGCGGCCAAGGCCGCCGCTAAGGCAGCCGAGGAGCGTCGCAAGGCTGAGGAGGAGCGCCGCGCCAGGGAGGCTGAGGCCAGGGCCAGAGCCAAAGCCGCCGCGGCTGCAGCCCCTAAGCCTGTCAGAAAGGAAAAACTTGAGGACAAGGCTACCGAGGAGCTCAGGCGTAAGCAGGAGCAGGAGCAGATCCGCAAGACCGAGGAGGAGGCCAGACGTCAGGCTGAGGAGACCCGCAGGCTGGCCGAGGAGAACGCAGCCCGCTGGGCTGCCGAAGAGGCCAGCCGCAATCAGGAGACTGAGGATGACTCGGACACCTCACAGTATGTGCGTGAGGCTGAGGCCAGACAGGAGCGTGAGGCTGAGAACCGCGGACGTCACCGTGACCGCAGCGGTATCTCAGGCGAGCGCCGTCAGGTACGTCAGGCCCGTCCGAGCGAGGAGCGTGAGCGCGCGCCCGCTCATGATCGCAAGAAGGGCGGCAAGGCCGGCAGACTTAACTTCAAGGGGTCGGCCAAGATGAACCAGCAGAAGCACGGCTTTAACCGTCCGGCCGCTCCGGTCAACCGCGAGGTTGAGATCGGCGAGACCGTGACCGTGGCCGAGCTTGCCCAGAAGATGGCGGTCAAGGCCTCCGAGGTTATCAAGACCCTGATGAAATTAGGTGAGATGGCCAACATCAACCAGGTGCTCGATCAGGCCACGGCCCAGGTCGTCGCCGAGGAGATGGGCCATAAGGTCGTATTGCGCAAGGAGAACGAGCTTGAGGAAGAGCTGCTCTCTGATCGCGATGAGCGCGCCGAGGCCAAGCCCCGCGCTCCGGTCGTCACCATCATGGGACACGTTGACCACGGCAAAACCTCGCTTCTGGACTACATCCGCAAGACCAAGGTCGCCGCGGGCGAGGCCGGCGGCATAACCCAGCGTATCGGCGCTTATCACGTCGAGACCCGCGGTACCGGCATCACCTTCCTGGACACCCCGGGTCACGCGGCCTTCACCGCGATGCGCGCCCGCGGAGCGCAGTGCACTGACATCGTGGTTCTGGTGGTCGCCGCCGATGACGGCGTGATGCCCCAGACCCTCGAGGCCATTCAGCACGCTCACGCGGCCAAGGTGCCTATCATTGTCGCCATTAACAAGATAGACAAGCCGGGTGCGGATCCTCAGAGGGTTACCAATGAGCTCATCCAGCACGGCATCGTTCCTGACACCATGGGCGGCGATACTCAGTTCGTCCACGTATCGGCAAAGACCGGCAAGGGCGTTGACCAGCTGCTTGAGGCAATCATGCTTCAGGCCGAGATGCTCGAGCTTAAGGCTGTATATGACGGTATGGCAGAAGGCGTCACTATCGAGTCCCGCCTCGACCGTGGCCGCGGCCCGGTCGCGACCGTGCTGGTGCGCTCGGGTACGCTGCACAAGGGCGATGTCATGCTCTGCGGTCTGCAGTTTGGCCGTGTGCGCTCGATGCGCAACGAAAACGGCAAGACCGTGGACGCGGCCGGCCCTTCAACCCCGGTTGAGGTATACGGACTTTCCGGCGTGCCTACGGCAGGCGATGAGGTCACGGTGGTGCGTGATGAGCGCAAGGCCCGTGAGGTCGCGCTCTTCCGTCAGGGCAAGTTCCGCGAGATGAAGATCGCCAGACAGCAGAAATCCAAGCTTGAGAACATGTTCAAGGACAATACCGCGACAGAGCTCAACATCGTGCTCAAGGCCGATACTCAGGGCTCGGTCGAGGCGATTTCCGACGCGCTGCTCAAGCTTGGCAATGACGAGGTCAAGGTCGCGATCGTCGGGTCAGGCGTTGGCGGTATTACCGAGACCGACGCCACTCTGGCTACCGCGTCCAACGCGATCATCATCGGCTTCAACGTGCGTGCCGACGGCCCTGCCCGCAGGGTTATCGAGAATGAGAACGTTGACCTGCACTACTACAGCGTGATCTACGATCTCATCGATGATGTAAAGAAGGCCATGTCAGGACTTCTCAAGTCAGAGGTTCGTCAGGAGATCATCGGTATCGCGGAGGTTCGCAGTGTGTTCCATCACCCCAAGTTCGGCGCCATCGCCGGCTGTATGGTCACCGAGGGTGTGGTCAAACGCTCCGCTCCTATCCACGTGCTGCGTGACAATGTCGTGATCTACGAGGGCGAACTTGATTCACTGCGTCACTTCAAGGACGATGTCAATGAGGTCAAGCAGGGCGTTGAGTGCGGTATCTGCGTCAAGAACTATCAGGACGTACGCGAGGGAGATCAGATTGAGGTCTTCCAGAACGTTGAAGTCAAGCGCACTCTGGAGTAAGGCATGCCAAGGAGTTATGGCAGAAACGAGAGGGTGGCGGCAGCCATCCTCCGTGAGCTGGCGGAGATCCTTCAGCGCGAGCTTAAGGATCCGCGCGTGCGTGACGCAACGGTGACCGAGGTCCGGGTATCAGAGGATCTCAGGAACGCCACGGTCTATATCAGTTTTCTTACTGATAACCAGGACGAGATTAAACAGGCAATGGAAGGGCTAAAAAAAGCCAAAGGCTTTATACGCTCAACCCTGGCAGGCAGGCTTAATTTGCGTTATATGCCTGATCTCGTTTTAAAGCACGATACGCTCATCACTGACAGCATGAAGCTTGACGCGCTTATAAGAAAAGGTCTACACAAAGACTAAATCTTTTTTCTCTATCCAAATCCCCGCGCAACCGAACGCGGGGATTTTGCTTTATACAACGCAAAAGATTTTGACAGGCCCCATGCTATCTTGAATACAAGGCTTAAGCTCACATTTTTAATTTACATTAAATCATTGGATTAACAGAGCAGCAGGCAAAATGTCACGCAGGTCAAATTTTGAGCAGACGCTATATGCCGCCGCTCAAATTTTTGCCATAAGAGCGGGGCGGGGATTAGCATTACGGTTTAAGCTCAAATTAGTGCAGGTTGCACAGATATCCGGGGAGCAGTCAGATGGCAAACATTAAGGACATAGCGAAAAGCTGCAAGGTCAATCCGGCTACGGTTTCAAGAGCGCTTAACGGCAAGAAAGGCGTTTCTGAGAAAGTGCGGCAAAGAATAGTGAAAACCGCCCAGCGCCTTGGCTACTCCAAAAATCCTCTGGCGGCCGGGCTTATTACCCATAAATCCGGGATCATCGGGCTGGTGGTGCCGGATATCACAAACCCCTACTACGCGAGCGTGGCTCAGGGCGTGGGCTCGGTGTTGCGCGCCAATGGCTATGGTACCTTCCTTTGCGACTCGACCAGAAGCCGTGAGCAGGAGCAGCAGTATTTCGGAATGCTCTGTTCATACAGGGTAGAGGGTGTTGTGCTGCTCTCGGTTACGGCAAGACCTGAGGATCTGAATATCTTCAGGGAGAAGGGGATCATGGTCATATGCGTCGATAACCCAATCTCAAATGAGGTCTCAACGGTTTTAAACGACAACTTTCAGGGGGCGTGCGATCTTACTGAGCATCTTATAAGGGACTGTGGAGTTAAAAGGCTTGTCGCGGTCATGGGCACCAAGGACGCCGAAACCACCCGCCAGCGTCTGCGCGGTTGCGTGGAAACCCTCTCAAGGCTCGGCTGTCCTGAGGTGCTAGTTGAGACGCTTTATACCCAGCCTGATTATGATCATGGCGATCAGATCATGCAGGAGGTCATGAAGTTTAATCCTGACTGCATGTTCGCGGTAAACGATCAGGTGGCTCTGGGTGCGTTCAACTGGTGTCTTAGAAACCATGTAGATGTTCCGGGGACTCTCAAGCTGTGCGGCTTTGATGACATAGCGGCTTCATCCATGATAAGCGTCCCGCTTACCACGGTACACCAGAGAAAGTATGTTTTGGGACAGAAGGCGGCGACCCAGCTTATCTATGAGTTGCGCAATCCCGACAGTCTGCCCATGCGTATCGAGCTTCTGCCGAAGCTGGTGATCCGCGCCTCCTGCGGTGAGCTTCTTTAAAAAATCCATCTGTCTTTTAATAAAGCCATGAGCGGGCGCGCCTGATTTGTAAATGAGCAAAAGATCCGCAAGGCTTATACAGGGTTTTTAAAAGAGAGCGCGGGCGTTAAAATTGATCAATAAAAAGAGCGTCCTCGCGCGGATGATTTTTCAGATCGGGATGGTAAATGATTGAGGATCAGAGTCACAAACCCATTACCTCGGCGGTGATCCTGTCGAGGGTATATCATCGCCCGGTCTCGGGAGTCATCAGAAACATCGCCGACATACTCAATTCTCTCGGGGTTGAGGCCAGTCTTGACCAGAACACCGCGGTAGGCTTCAACATACGCGAGATCCGCGCGATAAGCCGCAATGAGATGCGCACCAGGGATCTTTTCATAGTCGTAGGCGGAGATGGCTCGGTGCTGGGCGCGGCGCGCACCCTGGTGGATCTCAAGGTGCCGATGCTCGGTATCAACGCCGGGCACCTCGGGTTGCTTACCGATCTTTCACCTGAGGGACTTCGCGACAAGCTTAAGGAAGTGGTATCCGGTCATTACACCTTAGAGCAGAGAACCATGCTGGATCTGCAGGTCTTCAGGGAGGACGAGGATGGCGCGGGTGAGCTTGTGGGACAGTCGCTTGCCACCAATGAGACCGTGATCCACTCGGGCATGATGGCTCATATGATGACCTTTAAGGTATTCATCGACGGGCGCTATATGTACACCTTGCGCGGAGACGGGATCATCATCAATACCCCGACCGGATCGACCGCGTATTCGCTCTCGGCGGGCGGCTCCATCATTGAGCCTCATCTTGATGTGCTCGCGCTGGTGCCGATGTTCCCGCAGTCACTCAACTGCTCTCCCATAATCATTCCGGGTAAAAGCGCGGTTCGTATAGATTTTGACTATCCGCAGGGCGGAGTTCCCGAACTTGTAGCCATCAACTGTGACGGACAGGTTACGATGCGCGCTGACACCAGATGCACGGTCTCCATAAGACAGCACCGGGTCATGCTAAAGCTCATCCACCCTGAAGGATATGACTATTACAGTCTATTAAGGCAGAAACTCGGCTGGGGTCAGAGCCTTGTCTGATATAGATCTTAAAAATCCCATTCGGAAATAAAAATGCTCGAACAGCTCATCACCACCAATTTTGTTTTAAGCGAAAAAAATACCATCGATTTTAAAGATGGGATGACCGCTATCACGGGCGAGACCGGAGCTGGCAAATCCCTAACGGTTGACGCCATCTCCGCGGTTACCGGCGCGCGCTCTGAGTCAGGGTGGGTGCGAAGCGGGGCCGACAAGGCGGAGGTTGAGGCTTTATTTGACATAAAGGGAAACCAGGCGCTTTCAGATTATCTCTCCTCGCGTGATTTGAATGAGGATGGGGATGAGCTTGCTTTGCGCCGTGTGGTGACCTCAGATGGCAAGTCGAGATCCTATGTCAACGGTCATAGCGTCACGCTGTCGGTATTAAAGGAGGTCGGCGCGCTGCTGGTGGCCGTTCACGGCCAGCACGCCTCGGTAAGGTTAATGGATACCCAGAGGCAGCTTGAGCTTATCGATTCCTTCGGCGCCCTTGATGACAGGCTTGAGAGTGTAAAAAAGGCCTATGAGGCTTATAACGACAAGCGCGGCGAGCTTCAGAGAATAGCCGATGAGCAGAGAGACGGTGCGGCCGCCTTTAAGGATGAGAGAAGAGATCTTGAGGAACTGCGTGAGCTCAATCTGGACGAGGGTGATTACGAGGCCATTTCAGAGCGTTACGATCAGCTCTCGCACGCTCAGGAAAACTCGCAGGCCGTGGCGCTGGCCGAGGCCGCGCTGGGCAATGACGAGCGCAATGTGCTTGACGTACTCTCAAGCAGAATAAGCGATCTCACAAAGGCCGCCGAATTTGACCACGAAAGGCTTGATCCGGTAATCGATCTCATGACCAGAGGGTGCGAGCTTCTGGATGAGGCCCGCGAGGCGCTCTCGGATATTGAGCTTGAGGCCGATCCCAACGAGGAGCGCGAGGTAGGGGAGAGACTTTCAAAATGCCATGAGCTTGCCCACCGCTTTCACACGGATCCGGCGAGGCTGTATCTTGAAAGGCAGAGGCTTGAGGAGCGCCTTGGGCACTTCCTGTCGCTTAAAGACAGGATAACCTCACTTACCGCGCAGGTGCGGGGGCTTCGTGACGAGTATGAGCAAAAGGCAAAGGAGCTCTCAGAGCTCAGAGCTGTCGCCGCACGCGAGATGGGCTCCAGAGTCACCGCGATGATAAAGGATCTGGCGATGCCTGACGGGGTGTTTCACGTGGATCTCAGATATGACACCGAGCGCCGCCCGGGGCCGCTTGGCCGTGATGAGGCTCGCTTTATGTTTACTGCAAACCGCGGGCAGGAGGCGGGGCCTCTTGGCTCTGTCGCCTCAGGCGGTGAGCTGTCGCGTCTTGCCCTTGCCATCGAGGTTTTGACCGCCGGACGCAACTCAACCCCTACGCTTATCTTTGATGAGGTTGATACCGGTATTTCAGGGCGCACCGCGTCCGCGGTGGGCAGTCTGCTTTCAAAGCTTGGCAATAGCGTACAGGTACTTACGGTAACCCATTTGCCGCAGGTAGCCGCCGCGGCGTCTCACCAGTTCCTGGTCACCAAGGAGGATACCAGCGCAGGTACCACGGTATCCCGCGTAAGCGAGCTTGAGGGGCAGGACAGGGTAAAGGAGATCGCGCGCATGATGGGCGGCAGCGTGGTGACTGAGGCCACGCTTGAGAGCGCCAGGGCTCTTTTAGATCATGCCGGCTGACAATCTTAAGCTACGCTGGGCGGTGCTCTCTGACAGCTCCGCGATCGCGATGCTGGAGTTTCGATCCTGCGCCTATGAGAAGCGTCAGAGTCCCATGCTGATGGGACCTGATGAGATCTGCGCGCTCTGGCGCAAGCGTCTTACGCAGGAGGGCAACAGTACCATACTTGCCTGTGTGGAGGATAAGGGTAAAGAGCGCGTGGTAGGGTTTCTGACTTTTCGCGGAGTCATCAGGAATGGAAAGATCCACGCGCTTTATATTGAGCCTGCCTTCATGCGGCGCGGGATTGGGCGTTTCCTGCTCGACACCGCGGGGCACATAGTAAGAATGCAGGGCGGAACCGAGCTTGAGGTGCACGTTGAAATGCTCAATTATGGTGCGCAGGCCTTTTACCGGACGTTGCGTTTTTGTGCATCGGGCGTAAGATCTGGTCATCTTATCATCATGACAAAGGAGATCTGAAGTGCTCAAGATAGGAATCGTTGGGATCGGCGGGCGCATGGGTCACGCTGTCTGGGACTGCTGCCAGGGCATGGACGGGGTCAAAGTAGCATGCGGAATTGACCGCAGCTCTGAGGGACTTCCGATAGGGTTTAACGCTGAGGTGGTCGCTGAGCCATCAATGCTTAAGGATGTGCCGGATCTGTTTGTGGATTTCTCGCGACCTGAGTGCTCGATGAAGGTGCTTGAGTTCGCAGTTTCCAATAACGTGAGCCTGGTGCTTGGCACTACCGGCTTCACCCCCGAGCAGCGCGAGCAGATCAAGGCCGCGGGACGTACCATCCCCATTGTGATGGCAGCGAATTTCTCCGTAGGCGTCAATCTGCTCTTAAACCTTATTCACAAGTCCGCCTCAGTGCTTGCTGATCTCGATCTTGAGATTGTGGAGGCGCATCACCGCTATAAGGTTGACGCTCCGTCAGGAACCGCACTTGCCATGGGTGAGGCCGCGGCCTCCGCCCGTAACGTCTCGCTGCGTGATGTAATGGTCGCCGGCCGCAATGGTGAAACCGGAGCGCGTCAGTACGGCACTATCGGCTTCTCGTCAATCCGCGGCGGTGACATCGTGGGCGAGCATACCGCCATGTTCTGCGGTGATGGCGAGCGTATTGAGTTAAAGCACATCGCGACCTCCCGCCAGACCTTCGCCTCAGGCGCGCTGCGCGCTGCCAAGTGGCTTGAAAAACGCAAGCCGGGTCTGTATGGCATCAATGATGTTTTAGGGCTTGATTAAGAAAAAACGGCCTTATGTTAAGGCCGTTTTTTTAAACCGCGTCCTCAAAAAGCCTGCGTCATTTAAAGATGCGTATTCACGCCCGTCCTCGGGCGTTTTTATTGTAATTCCACTCCTCTGCGAATTTTGATCCCAGTGGCTATCCTCCATTATTGTCATTGGCTGAGCCATTCCTATAACAATATCTCTACGCGGCGGTTTCCTGCTTCATATTCTTCTCTGAGTTTGGAAGGAGAATTTGGAGCAGATCCCAAACTCGAAACCGAATAATAAAATATGTATAAAATATCTTATAATATTCAAAAAACGAATTTATAGCTCATAAGACTTGCAGCTGTACGCGTTTTTAGATTCCGTTTTCGCTCATTTGAGAAAATCGACAATTTCCCCAAATAACCTAAATGGATGAGCTATGAAAAAATCAATTTTGCCGCGATGTCGGGATCGGTAATTGCCGTCATCGTGTTAGGGATCCGCTAGATGATCCACTTGGATCTTAGAAGATGATCTGGAAGGAAGCTCTGTGAGCTTTTGATCACCACATTTCCCAGAGTCTGTTTT
>SFGV01000024.1 GCA_004557545.1 Succinatimonas hippei | reverse complement strand
CTGATGGAGCGACAGCAGGAGCAAAAGCTGCGCGGATCCTTCTCGATCCGGCGGTTCAGCTCCAGCAGCATGTACCTCATGGACGAGATGATCATCTGGCTGTGGACGGTCTCGAACAGATGGCCCTGGCACTCGCTGCCGAGGCCGAGCCACTGCTTCTGGGCCTTGAAGCGGATCTCAATCATCCAGCGCCTCGAATAGAGCCTGATGATCTCCTCCGCCGCGAGGCTGCATGACAAGGGCAACAGCTTGCAGGGGAAGCTCCCCGGGGACTCGCTGGTGAAGGCGATGTGGATCCTAAGAAAGCTCCAGGCCTCGCTGGCTGACAAAGGAGCTCCCCAGGTCAACCAGGGAACTCCTGCAGGCCCTGGGAGTGGGCCTGCCCGGAAGGATCCTCAAAGATTAGAAACTAGGATCCTCAAAGTTTAGGGTCAGACCTCAGAGCCTGCCTGGAAGTTCTTCCAGGCGATGTTGAGAGTCGCGCCTATGGTACGTACAGGCTCTCCCGGGATATAGCTCGGGTGATAGTGCTTTAGAATGTAGCGCAGCTCCTCGCTGTCCTTGCCCTGGGCATAGTCCGCAAGATACTGTCCCAGTGACGCCATTCTGGTGACCCCGGATCCGTCTCCGGTTGAGATGGCGTATACGTTCTTGGCAAATTCCCCGAAAAGCGGTCTGTCGTTTCCGGTAAAGCAGATAAGGCCACCGTATACATACTCAAAAGGAACTTCCTTTAAGGTCGGGAAGCGTTTTTCAAAGGCAGGACGCAAAAGCTTCAAGGCCTTGTGGATGCGTTCGGGGCTTACGTTGGGGTGAGTCGCGAAGGCGATATCCGTGCGCACGAAGACTCGCCTTCTTGGGGTATAGCGCACGGTCGAGGCGCAGGGATGAATACCGGTCACGCCCCATGGCTGAACTCCCTTGAAGATCTCCATCTCATCATCGGTAAGCTCGCGTGACATGGCGCCAAAGCTGTGAATGGCACAAAGGTTGTTCACGCCGCTTATGCCGCTTTCTTTGATAAACTCATTGCATGTAAGGAATACTTTGCCGGCCTTAATTACCTGACCGCCCGGAAGCAGCACCTCAGGATGCGGCCCGTCCTTTACCTCAAGCACGCTCTGGTTTTCAAAAACCTGAACGTTCTGCGGCAGAGCGGTGGCAAGACCTCTTATGAACTCGGAGGGATTGTCCAGATAGTTCTCATCGGTGAAAAGCGCCTTGCGGTAGAACTCTGTGCCAAGTTTTTCTGAGAGCTCATCACCCTCATACCACTTGTAATTTATCCCAAGCTTATCAAAGTAGCGGGCAAGCGGCTCGAGCTGCTTCTGATTTGAGCGTTCGCGTACCGCTTTGTACATTCCGTCGTGACGCCATTCAAAGTTGAGCTTGTACTGCTCTCTCATCTTGTTGAACTTGTCCACGATCGCGCGGTTGAATTTAAGCAGCCATTTCTGATCATCAAGGGTGAAATGAGCCCAGCCTACCAGAGCCTTGAGGATCAGCGCCGAGCTTACGAACCCCGCGTTGCGCCCCGAGCTGTACATGCCAACTGGCAGTGAGTCAAAGATCGCGACACTGGCCGAAGGGTCATTTTCAACTATACGAAACGCGGCCATGACGCCGCCAAAGCCAGCTCCGACTATGACAAAGTCATAGTTTTTTTTGAGATCCTTAATGTCGTCAAACTTGTGATCTTTGTACTGGCTCAGCTCGAACCAGGGGTTCTGACCCGCGTGGGAAGGAAAACGTGTAAACGCGTGCATGTTTTTGCTCCAAAGTGAACTCAGCGCATCCTTTTATAGGAGAAACTTAATGGAGAGGAACCCGCAGTCTGAGAGTTGCCAGACTAGGCGGATATCTGAAACAGCATTCCTCAGGACCGCGTTCTGCTATGTCCTGAGTCTGTGCGTTGCCGTCATCCGTGGATTTCTTCCAAGGTGCGTTGCTCTATGTGGTCAATGTAACAAGTCAGGGGTGATTTGAAAAATATATCTTTACTATATCGGGTTATAGCTTTTCTCTATATCAAAGCGTACTTAATTACGAGATCCCTGATGATCCTTATAAGGAAGATCAGCATGACGATGATCATGACGGGTCTGGCAATCCTCGCGCCGCCTTTGACAAAAGAACGCGTGCCCAGAAAATTTCCAGCAATTCCAAAGAGCCCTGCTATAAGACCTGCTATAAAAATTACTGAACCTCCCGTGGCGAACGCGATGAAGGCCGATATGTTGGTCGCAAGATTTACCGCCTTGGCTGATCCATTGGCTCTGGCAAGCGGCAGATGGGCTATTGCGGTGAAGGCTATGATTAGAAAGGTTCCGGTACCCGGTCCAAACATCCCGTCATAGACGCCGACAAAAAGACTTATAAGGGCGCACAGCGCGATGGTCTTAACTGAATTATCCGCCTGGCCTGTGGTTTTCAACGCGCGGGGACTTAGCAGATATACCAGAATGCAGGGCAGTACTATCAGCATCACGATCTCGAGGGTATCTCCGCTTAAAATCAGCGCAATTCTGGCGCCTGAAAATGATCCGGCGAAGGCTGCTGCTATAAGTATCAGTGAGCTTTTAAAGCTGACAAGTCCACGTCTTGCGAGCATGAATGTGGTGACAGAGGTTCCCATAAGCGACGAGAGTTTGTTGGTGCCAAGCGCCATATGAGCCGGAAGCCCCGCGATAAAGTAGCCCGGAAGTGAAATTAGTCCGCCGCCGCCTGCCACCGCGTCGATAAAGCCCGCGATGAACACCATTGGAAAGATGATCAGGCAGTTTCCTAAGGTCAGATAGTCCATAGATTTTGCAAAATTAGTTCGCGAATGTGAGTGTGCGTATTCTCACACAAGTTTGACTGAATATGCGATTTGAGCTTTTTTGCGCCGGATTGGCAAAGACACGCCTTAGAAAATGGCGGTGATCATGGCATAAACGGGAGATATCAGAAATGCTCTGGCGGAAAGGGGGGGATTCGAACCCCCGAAACACGAAGTGTTTGCCGCATTTCGAGTGCGGTGCAATCGACCACTCTGCCACCTTTCCGGAGAATGCGGGAATTATATACAAAACCATCCCGCACTTCCACAGTTTTTCCCTTATTCGAAGTGATTCTTGATCTTGATGATATTGTTAACTATGTAATTATCCAGACTTCCGCTGAACTTGCTGTTCAGGTAGTCATGCAGCTTTTTTATAGCCTGATATCCCTGGGTCTGGGTTTCCTGACACACCACAAAATCTATGATGTCGTTTTTAACCAGCTCTCTTGTGGTGTAAATCTCATCACAGGCAATTACAAAGCGCTTGTGGCGGGCGTCGGCGATGATCGCGGCACCAAGACCGCTTACGCCTGAGCCTGAGGCCATGTAGACACAGTTGATTTCAGGGTGTTCCAGAAAGGCGCGCATGGTTGACTGCTGGGTGTCTATATCCCTGTCATGGCCTTCCACTATCTCTGTTATATTGAAATCAACCTTGCGCTTTTTAAGCTCGGCGATGAATCCATCAACGCGGCAGTGGTGCCCGTAGTGGTTCTTGTAGCCTACGACGATAAGGATCTCAAGATGTTTTTCCTTGTTGCATTTGTCGAGCATCGCGGCGGCTATGGAGCCTGATTTATAGTAATCAGGACCGACAAAGCAGACGTGTTTGGCCTCAGGGATAAAGTTATTTAAAAGCAGTACCGGCTTTTTCTGATCGGTAAGCTCATTGATTTTGGCAACTATGCGCGGATCGTCAACCGTGCAGAGCACAAACGCCTTGCATCCGCGCTCTTCAAGACGGTCTATGGCAGCCAGATGCTCTTCGACACCCCAGCCTTCAACCTCTTCAAGCATCGTGCTGATCCCAAGATCCTTAAATTCCCTTTGCGCTATCTCTATGCCTTTTTTTATGTCATCAAAGAACATGCTGTTGATGCTGGGCAGTACAATTCCAATAAAATTGACATTTTTCTGCGCTGAGAGAGCCCGGCCGGCGCGATTTGGAATGTATCCCAATTCCATGGCCAGCTTGCGAATTCTTTCTGAGGTTTTCGCACTGACCTCGTTTTTTTCGTTAAGTGCTCTTGATACGGTGCCAACGGATACTCCGCAGGCCTTCGCGAGATCTTTTAGTGTTACGCTCATAATCTGTTCCTGGTGTGTTGCGCAAAAGCGCAAACGATTACAGTACTGATTGTAAAAAAAGGAATGAGCCGCATAACACGGGTTATTCCGTTTTTAGAGCTTTCTCTCAGTTTTAAACGCAAATTGCGCCTGATTTGAGCGCATGCGCACAGTTTGATTTTGACAACCGCTAAGAAATTAAGGGGCAGAGCGTGAACAGGGTACAGCAACAGGCACTATTAAGACTCAGGACACTGGCGGATCCAGCCTACAGGCAATTTAATTTGAAATTAAAGCCAAGTGAAAACAGAGAACTCCTCGGGGTGAGAATGCCTCAGATACGCAAATTGGCCGGACAAATCGTAAAAAATGGCGGTCTTGAAGGTCTTATGGAAGGCCTTGGAAGCGTTGAGTGCAATGAAATGGTTCTGCTCAAGGCGGCCGCCTTCTCAAATCTCTCTCTTCCTTCAAAGGAGATCTTTGACATGGTTTTGCGCTTCATTCCGGAGATTGACGGCTGGGGCGCCTGCGATGCCCTCGCCTCGTCTTTAAAAGACGCCGCGGTCCACCCTGATGAGTGGTGGAACTATGTAAAAGCTTTGTTCGTAAACCCGATGCCCTACGCCAGACGTCTTGCCATGGTACTCTGCCTCACCTACTTCAATGACGACAGACACGTAGATGAAGCCCTCTCTCTGATTGGACGAGGTGATCTTTCGCATTTTTATGTTGCGATGGGGGCGGCCTGGGCATTATCTATGTATTTCGTCAAATTTCCGCAAAAGACCGCAAGTTTTGTGCAAAACGATTTGAGTTCTCCCAGAGTAGGAATTATGGCAATGACCAAGGTGCTTGAATCAAGACAGGCGCGTGGCAGTGTGCGGGATCTGGCCCGGGACCTGCGCGCGCGCCTTAAAGTAAAGCTTAAAAAGTCAGAGGGTATGGATCTTTGAGGTATTTCCCTGACCGTAGTAGGCGTTCTTGCCATGCTTTCTTAAATAATGCTTGTCAAGAAGCACCTGCTGCATGGGCGCGGCTTTTCCACCGCGAAGCATCATGGTGTGGAAGGCCATAAAGCAGATCTCCTCGAGCACTACGGCGTTGTATACCGCGTTGTCAGGCGAGGTTCCCCAGGTAAAGGGACCGTGCGAGAACACCAGCGCCGCCGGGACATCCTTCATGCTGATCCCGCGTTTTTTGAAGGTCTCGACTATGACCTTGCCGGTTTCAAGTTCGTACTCTCCCTTGATCTCCTCATCTGTCATCGGACGGGTGCAGGGGACAGGGCCGTAGAAATAGTCAGCTCCGGTGGTTCCCAGTGCCGGCACGTCGATCCCGGCCTGAGCGAAGGAGGCCGCGTAGCGTGAATGGGTGTGAACCACCCCCATGATGTCAGGGCAGGCGCGGTAAAGCTCAAGATGGGTCGCGGTGTCGGTTGAAGGATTCAGTTTGCCCTCAACTCTCTCTCCGCTCTTAAGGTCGACTACCACCATGTCGTCAGCTGACATGGTTTCATAATCAACTCCTGAAGGTTTTATAACAACCAGACCTTCATCGCGGTCTATACCTGAAACATTGCCCCAGGTGTAAGTAACAAGTCCGTGCTTTGGCAGCTCAAGATTGGCCTTGAACACCTTTTTTTTGAGATCTTCTAGCATTTTTGGCTCCGAATGGATGTTTTGACTGATCCTAGCAGAAAGAAGAAAAACAGACTGTGTTCACGTTCTCACGCAAACGTTATTTTTTAATTTTGCTTACCCTCTCACACTGTCGGTAAATTTTCTTTTATAAAAACAGGTTATAAAAACAGGTGTCAGCCGTAAGCGGTTTCAAAAAATGGCTTTTATTTAATGCTCTTCAAAGATGAAACCGTTGTCAGTAAGTTTCTTTGGAAACACCATATGATTGATCGTGATGAGATCACAGCGGTGATCAAAAAGAAAACTCAGGCAAAAAGCCGGAACGGGCAGGGGTGGTCTTGAGCGGCGGTTTTTGGATAGCAAAGCCGCGGCGCTCGCGGGACGCGGATCGGTGATGTTAACTATCCCCTCAAGAGCATCGTGGCTCAGGATAAACTCAAGCGCGCGTACCGCGTCTTTGCAGCCTGTCCATGGGACAGATGGTGAGCCTCCCAGCAGAACAATTCGCGGTAAGAGCGCGGTCAGAGCCATCAGTCCTCCGCCTTCGCCCATGATCACGCCAAAGCGCGCGATCACAAGTCGCCGTGTTTCTCCAAAATAAGAATGAGCGGCCTCCTCAATACGCTTAATCATCGTGGCGATGAAGCTCTCTGAGATCGGGCTGTTCTCATCGCACCTGCGGCCCTCAGGATAGATCCCGCTCGCGCTTGCCTCGATCACTATCGCGGGCATGCGGTTTTGGTAGCTGTTCCTGAGAGTTTTCATCACGGCAATTCTTGACTCAACTATCTCATCTGAGCGTTTTTGATTAAGTCTTTTCCGCGCAATGCTCTCTCCAGCGAGGTTTACTATCGCGTCAGTATCCGGCAGAGGATCGCCGTAGGTATAAGCGCTAAAGCGCGGGGTTCTTTTCGCATTCAAAACATCAGTATTTCTTGAGAGAGCGAAAACCTGATGTCCGTGCTGCAGAAGCGTAAGACACAAAAGACTGCCAACAAACCCGGAAGCGCCGGTTACAAGAACTCGCATATTCCACCCATACAGCGACAAAAAGGGCGCCCTGAAGGCGCCCTTAAAGTCTAGCTTAAAAAAGCGTTAGTGCGCTTTAGCCTGCTGGGCCTGGATGGCGGTAACCGCGATGGTATAGACAATATCGTCAACCAGAGCGCCACGTGAGAGGTCGTTTACAGGCTTTCTGAGACCCTGAAGCAGAGGTCCGATGGCTACCAGACCAGCGGAGCGCTGCACCGCCTTATAAACGGTGTTGCCGGTTGAGAGACTTGGGAACACAAACACGGTGGCTTTGCCGGCGACCGGTGAGCCCGGAGCCTTCTGGGCAGCTACCTCAGGCATCACTGCGGCGTCATACTGCAGAGGTCCGTCAACACTCAAATCAGGGCGCTTCTGTTTTACAAGCTCGGTAGCCTGAGTCATCAGGTCAACATCAGGCCCCTTGCCTGATTTGTGAGTTGAGTAGGTGATGAGGGCCACACGCGGATCAATGCCGAAGGCCCTGGCGGTATCGGCTGACTGAATGGCAATCTCGGAGATCTGATCAGCGTCCGGGTTGAGGTTTACCGCGCAGTCGGCGTAGAAGTAAACCTGCTCGGGCATGAGCATGAAGAAGCCGCCTGAAACCAGCTTGGCGCCCGGAGCGGTTTTTAAGATCTGGAACGCGGGGCGGATGGTGTTGGCGGTAGTATGCACGGCGCCTGACACGAGGCCGTCAATCTCACCGCGCTCAATCATCATGGTCGCGAGGAACACGTTGTCATGCAACGCCTGCTCGGCAAGCTCGGGGGTCATGCCTTTCTTGGAGCGCAGCTCAACAAGGCGGTCGATATAGTTGGCGCGCACCGCGTCAGGATCAACGAACTGAACATCAGATGGGAGAGTCACGCCCTGCTCTTTGGCAACTTTCTCAATCGCGTCGCGCTTGCCATAGAGCACCGGGATGGCGATACCCTGATTGGCGACAATCGAGGCGGCTTTTACGGTACGCGGCTCGTCACCCTCAGGAAGGGCAATGCGCATCTTGTCAGAGCTGGCCTTTGTCGCGAGCATGTTGCGGAAGGTGGCCGGGCTCATTAAAGGAGTGCGGCTCTTGTCGTAGTTTTTGATAAGGTCGATGACTTTGTCATCAAAGGCCGGAGCACAATTCTTGGCGGTGTACATGGCGCGCTCGGCGTCATCGTCAGGCAGAGTTGCCGGGAAGGAGGCAAGAGCCTGAGCGCACTGCCAGAGAGTGCCGTTGGTGGAGATCACGGTAGCGCCGCTTACGGTTCCCTTAACGCCGTCTGCCAGGATCACGCTGCCGCACTGGGTTGACTCAGGCACGCTTGAGGTGAGCAGGGCCTTGGGGGATTTTTCCTCCTCACCAGGGAACGCTATCTTGAAGACGCGTCTTACCGCCTCGCCTGAGGTGACCTCGCCGCCCAGGTAATCAGCTATATCAGAGGCTCTCGGGCCGTAAATGATGCGGTCATAGCCTATGGTTGCTATCACATTTTTAACCGCGGGCTCTGTGACACATGAGCACTCTTTAGTGCAGCATTTGGCGGTCTCGTTGCAACAATGGCCGCAGCCTGAAAGGACGATACGCCTTATGCCGTCGGCGTCGCGCGGCGCGTCATTATTGAGAACCACGGTGCCGAGCACACGGTTCTTTCCGGCGTTGCCAAAAGGGATCAGGGTATTGCTGATGGCGGCGGCGCTGCCCTTGCAGGTGCCATTGGCTACGGTGATGATGTCAGCGTCAAGCGCGTGGCAGATCTGGGCGTTTAACAGATCCTGATCGGATTTGGTGCCGGTAACGCCCTCGGCGATTACCACCTCAGGCTTCTCAGACGCGAGCAGGGCATTGAAGTTTGAAACAATCTTTTCCAAAACATCGGATCTCTTGCCTGAGGAAATGGCTTTAAAAGCGCAATCGCGGCATATGGTCTTTCCATCAATGGGCTTGTCAAGCTCTCTTGCGAAAGGTACAAAAAGCGCGGTTTTTACGCCATGATCGTTAAGGGCTTTTACAAGTCCGAGAGAAACCGGGAAAATGCCCTCGGTCTTACCGGCCGGGACAATCATTACAGTGCGTGTCACTTCAAACTCCAATCTTAAGTTGCTGGCGTGGCAGAAATTCGCGCCAATGTGGTACAACACGAAGATGTAATCTCCGCGCGCCTCATTTTCCGCCGCCGGACGTTTTTTTTCAATGAAAGAGGGGCAGATTTGCCTAATCCGATAGATTTTTTCAGGATGAGACGGTGACGCGTTTGAAAATCCCGGGATTGGAATTTCCCAATACAGTGATGACTGGTAGAATCAGCGTAGATATCCACGGGGGTAAGATGGGATTTTTCAGGACGCTGCGGCTTGGCGTAAGGTATATGAATATCTGGCCAAATGATCCTCTCTTAGGACCGGTGTTTCCGGAAAACCGCGTCAAATACTGGATGAAACTGGGCAACCGGGTGCTTCCACCTTTTATAGTTTTCACTCTGGTATGGGCTTGGTATCGCGGTGGGGGGCTTTATATAGGCTTTTTCCTCGCAATGAAATCAACCTGGCCGATGACCATCACCTGCACGCTTTTTCTGCTGATGATGCCGCTTCAGGGCTATTACTGGTTTGGCAGAAGAGCGCAGATGAAGCTAAATCCCCGCCAGAAGATCTTCTATATGGAAACCTGTATCATGCTCCACCGTCAGGGAAGTCAGGATCCAACCATGATGGATTTTGCCGAGGTTACCAGAGAGGGTATTGAAAAATTGGGGCGCGATTTTCTGCGCAGGCTTTAGATCCGCGCGACTTCGTTTTTAGAGAATTTTTAGATTATTCAGGACTGCGAATTAATGCAGGATACGATTTACCGCAAACTTGAGGCGCTTGAAGAGCGTCACCAGGAGGTTGAGCAGCTGCTCGCCCAGCCTGAGGTCATTGCCGATCAGGAGAAATTCCGTGAGTTAAACCGCGAGTACTCCCGTCTCTCGACTACCGTTGATCTGTTCAAAAAATACCGTACGGTGGTTTCTGACATTTCCGAGTATGAGGAAATGCTAAACGGCAGCGATCAGGAAATGAAGGAGATGGCGCAGCAGGAGATAGACGGCGCGCGCGCTCAGAAGGAAAGTCTTGAGCATGAGCTGCAGATGGAGCTTCTGCCGCATGACGAGCGTGACGACTGTGACTGCTTTTTGGAGATCCGCGCCGGAACCGGCGGTGACGAGGCCTGCCTTTTCGCCGGCGATCTCTTCAAGATGTACAGCCACTATGTTGAGTCAAAGGGCTGGAAGCTTGAGGTGATCTCATCAAGCGAAGGGGAGATGGGCGGATACAAGGAGATAATTTCCAAGCTGTCAGGCGAGGGCGCCTACGGCTATATGAAGTTTGAGTCAGGCGGCCACCGCGTCCAGCGTGTTCCGGTTACGGAAACTCAGGGACGTGTTCACACCTCAGCCTGCACGGTCATGGTTCTGCCGGTGATCCCACCTGCCAAGGCCCCTGTGATCAACCCTTCCGATCTGAGAGTTGACACTTACCGCTCCTCAGGAGCTGGTGGACAGCACATTAACAAGACCGATTCGGCCATCCGCATCACCCATATCCCGACAGGTATAGTTGTCGAGTGCCAGGACGAGCGCTCTCAGCATCAGAACCGCGCCCGCGCCATGGAGGTGCTGTATTCACGCCTGGCCAAACTCGAAGAGGACAAGCGCAATGCCGAGGCTGACAAGATCCGTCACAGCGTGCTCAGCAGCGGTGATCGCTCCGATCGCATCCGCACCTACAATTTCCCGCAAAGCAGGGTTACCGATCACCGCATCAACCTGACGCTTTATTCCCTTGACAAGATAATGTCAGGCGATCTTGATCCGCTCATTAAACCCGTAATTGAGGAATCAAAGGCCGAGCAGCTCGCGCAGATGGCCTCACAGGAAGGCCTGTGACCACTTTAAACGAGGCCTTAAGATCCTGTCAGAGCGCTCTTAAAGCCGTAGCGCATGAAGAGTCTGGGGTAGAGGCGCGCGCGATAGTTGAGTATGTAACCGGAGCTGACCGCGCCGCCCTGATCGTAAATGGATCTGAGAGCGTGGATAATGCGAGCCTTGAGAGAATTCGCGCTCTTGCCTCAAAGCGGCTTGAGGGCACGCCGCTTGCCTATGTTCTGGGGTATCGCTATTTCTATGGTCTTAAGCTTCACGTAACGCCGGAGGTCCTGATCCCGAGATCTGATACCGAGACTCTGGTTGAGGAGGCCTTGCAAAGATCCTTTACCACGGTACTTGATCTGGGAACAGGGAGCGGCGCGGTGATCCTGGCGATCAAGGCCTCAAGGCCCCAAAGCGTATGCACAGCCTGTGATATCTCAGAGGGAGCGCTTGAGGTCGCGAAATTTAACGCTAAAAGCCTTGGTCTTGAGGTAAGCTTCATCCTCTCATCGTGGTTTAACGCCGGAGGCCTTAACTCATCACGCTTTGATCTTATAGTCTCAAACCCGCCATACATAGAGCAGGGTGATCTTCACCTGACTCAGACCTCTCTGCCCTATGAACCGTCAATCGCTCTTACCTCGGGCAAAGACGGGCTTGATGATATACGCAGGATTGTCTCAGAGGCGCCGTCACACTTAAACCCGGGCGGAGCGCTTATGCTTGAGCACGGATATGATCAGGGACCGCGGGTGCGGGAGATCATGGAGAAATCAGGTTTTAAGCGGATTAGGACAGTACGTGATCTCGGGGGTAACGAGAGAGTTACCTCAGGAGAATGGTCTTAGCGTTCACGATCCTGAAACAGGGAAAAGACAAAACGGGACCTGAAGATCCCGTTTTAGGCCAGGAATGAAGGTGATCGCTCTGGCAGAAAGTCATCAGGCTTTCTTGTCAGGCTCATCGCCCTTGACCTTGGATCTGTCAAGTGAAATAGACATCTCCATGATCGAGGTGTTGTCCTTGTTAACCACGCTTATCTCAACATCATCGTCATTGGCGACCGAAACGTATTTTTTTAATACCTCGAGGATTTCCTGACGCAACTTTGGCATGAAATCAGGAGTATCTCGGCCGGCACGGTCGTTAATGAGCACCAGATGCAGGCGCTGTTTAGCCGATTCGCGGGCGCTTTCCTTTTCATTACGGAAAACAGCGTCGGAGATTATCTTTAAAAGTGACATCGCCTCTCCTTAGTCCTTTCTGAAAAGCTTGCCTAAAAAGCCCTTCTTGTCGGTCACAAAGCGCAGAGGAACCTCATTGCCAAGCAGTCTTTCCACCGCGTCCATATAGGCTTTTCCGGCATCCGAGTCCTTATTGAGGACCACCGGGTTGCCGGCGTTTGAGGCCTTGAGCACATCCTGTGACTCAGGAATGACCCCCAAAAGCGGAATGGTAAGCAATTCCTGCACATCCTCAACTGAGAGCATCTCGTTCTTTTTAACGCGGTGCGGCAGGTAACGGGTGAGCAGAAGCTTGGCGACCACGGGCTCCATATTGAGCTCGGCGCGGCGGGATTTGGCGTTGAGGATCCCGATTATGCGGTCACTGTCACGCACTGACGAGACCTCGGGGTTGGTGGTTACGATGGCCTCATCGGCAAAATACAGCGCCATCAGCGCGCCGTTTTCAATGCCTGCCGGGCTGTCGCAGATCACATACTCAAAGCCCATCTTGTCAAGCTCGCGCAATACGCCCTCAACCCCCTCAAGGGTAAGCGCGTCCTTGTCCTTGGTCTGGGAGGCCGGAAGTATGTATAGATTATTTACATGACGATCCTTGATCAGAGCCTGGTTGAGTTTGGCCTCGCCGCTTATGACATTTATAAAGTCATATACAACGCGCCTCTCGCAGCCCATGATGAGGTCG
Organism: Succinatimonas hippei; assembly: GCA_004557545.1. Classification (GTDB taxonomy): domain Bacteria; phylum Pseudomonadota; class Gammaproteobacteria; order Enterobacterales; family Succinivibrionaceae; genus Succinivibrio; species Succinivibrio hippei_A. Next base: position 15,028 of record SFGV01000024.1, on the reverse strand, counting down.
AGGTTTCTAAGACCCACATCAAAGTCTAAAACCGCGGTCTTGTGCCCCTGCATGGCAAGTCCTGTGGCGATGGCCGCTGACGAGGTGGTCTTGCCTACGCCGCCTTTGCCCGAGGTAACAACAATGATGCGCTCTTTAAATGGCTCGGGGCTCAGACCGCTCTTTTTCTCATCGCTCCTGGCGGAATCTTTATCATCCGCGGCGCTCTCGGCAGCGGTCTTGACCTCTGACTTTTCAGTCTCTGCCTTTGCCGCCTGATCCTGGGCTTTTGTCTCCTCAGCTTCAGGAGCCTTGTTTACCTGATCCTGTTTTGCGTTGGATTCTTTTTCAGTGTTCTCAGTCTTGTTCATGTGTTTTCCTGCTAAGGACGTTCTGTAATTGAAATAATTTTAGAAAAATCCCGGGCCTGACAGTAGCGCAGGGTATGACCTGTAAGATAGGCCAGAGTCTCTCTCTGATCCTCGCTCACTGCCCTGCCCAGTGGATCGTTTTCGATATCGTCGGCGGTCTGGTAATTACCGGCTATCGCCACAAAAGTCGGGTTGAAGCACCCTTCGGTGTAGATAAAGGAATCCGGCGCTCCCGGATCACCGTTGTCTCTCGGGCTTCCGGCGTAAACCTCGCCCATAAGATCTCCAAACACGAAAATATTGTAAGAGGCGATGACCCTGGCACCGTTCCCCACGCTCCCGAAGATCGCAATCGAGTTGCCAGGAGCCTGAATGCTCTCGCCTGACCTTACGTTACGTCTTATTACCATCATGGGCGCGCTTTCCCTTACCTTCACGGGAACCTGAACCTCGCGTATGGTCTCAACCTCAACCGGGACTTTCACCTCAACGGTTCTGGTGATGATCTTCGGCTTGAGATTCTCCTCGCGCATGCGGGCAAAACGACTTGAGTTTACAACCGGGATACCCTTTGAGGTAAGAGCCTGAGCGCGCTCCTCGGTTGTAGCGCCGGAGAGCCCCAAAAGGAACATTCCAAACTCTCGTCCCAGATCGCAGAGCGCCGGATAGTCTATGGCGCTGAGATCATCTACAGCTGATATGTCAAGCACAAACGGCCGGTTTAAATAGAGTTCGGGAGTTCTCAGGACGCGTTGCTCAAGCACGGCTCTGCATTCTGACACGCTGCCGCGCGCCAGAGTAATGGTGTCAAAGGAATAGCCGGTACGTGTCACACTGCCTGACACTTTTGACTGTCCGATTTTTTCACTATCCTCTGCCATCTGAGCGCGTAAAGCCTTTTTCGTCTTGGATTAACTTTTTGATCTTACCACACCATAAGGCCGCTCGTCTTTGAACTGCCGGACAAGGTCTCATGAACCTCAGGCTGTGAGCGCGGATAAAGACAAATAAGTCCTAAGAGATCCTGAGCCTGTATGCCAGTGTACGGGATATTCAGCGTATCCATGTGGATAAGAGCGCTCAATGGAGTTAAAAAAGCAGGGGAGGCTTTCAGACCTCCCCTTATTACTTGATCCAATGGAAATTTCAGACCGTCAGCCCTGTTGCTCCATGCCAAGGAAGCCCGGGAAGATCAGATTGTTCTCAAGGGCGATATGCTCCTTGAGGTCCAAAAAGAACTGCTTTAGCTGCTCATTCATCAGTCTGTAGGACGAGCATCCGTCCTCAGGGGTGGTGAAGTTGTTGGAGATCTTTGTGATCTGCTCCCACATCTCACCCGTGGTGTCATGCTCAAGCATCATCTGTCTTATAGGGTGGGCGATGGTTCCGCAATGGAAGGGAGCCGCCGGGCGTCCTTCATTGTGGGCGTTGAAGATTTCATACAGCTGCGGAAACAGCACATGCTCTTCCTTGAAAAAATGCTGATCGAGCTCTTCAAAGGATTCGGCCACCTTGTCCCTTAGCTGTAAAAGCTCCGGGTGCCTGCCGCCATGAACGCTAGCGACCTTCGCGACAAGCTGCATGATCTCATCGTGATGGAGGTGGAAGTTGCGGTGATGCTTCTTGAGAACATAGTCGACAAGCAGATCAAGAGGCCAGCTTGAGAAGTCGGGCGTGCCGCCTGTTACCTCTTTTTTGTCAGCAAGTGCTGCCAGAACCTCATCGGGGCAGCGATTGGCTTTTTTGCAGGCCGCATCGAGCGTATCCGCCCCATGGCAGCAGTAATCAATACCAAGGCGCTCAAAAACCTGCGCGCGGTTGAAATCCCCGGCAACCATTGAGCCCACGGTCATATCTTTAGTTAATTTAGTAGTAGTCATAATCTTTCCGTCTGGTGTTCTGAAAATAATGCTAAGGTGAGTAGCTACAAAAAATATATCAACTCCGGATACCTTTTATACTATCATTCAAGTAGCGGATTTTTATGAATATAATATTTATTATCAAAAGCCTTTCAAACAAAATATGCCATAATAACAGATAATTAGATTTCAACCTGTATCACAAGTGTACTTTTATTATCACTTTGGCGTGAATGTACCCACACCTCTATAGGCGGGTACGTTCACAAGACCTGAGCTTGAAAAACTGCCAAAAGATGTGAAGACCTTACTGGTATCGGAGATAAACAGGATCACCATCCCGGTACCTGAATACGATCTGGTCTCCAAAGCCCTGCTTCCCTACTAAACTATCCTGCCTGTTTAAGGTATTGGACCTGCGAGCTGTCTGACAAAGGTTAAAGGATGTGGGAATTGCTCCTTAAGCGCCAAGGTATTCACATTAAAGACCAATTACAGGGACATTACTACATTTATATTCAAGATCTGTTTGATCTGAAAACAAAAGATGTTCTAAACTGTCAAACCGAAAATGAAACAAAGCGAATGCGCGAGCTGGCTTTATTGAGCTACGGGGGCAGCCATGAAAGATCGGATGATTTACGTCTATAAAAGCGTCAAGAAACTTCGCACCTATCTTTATCTTGAGGAGCGGGACAATTTTTCAAAGCTTCCGGCAGGTCTGCTAGACGCCTTCGGAATGCCGAAGTTCGTGATGGTTTTTTCCGCCGCCAGGCATCCGGTGCTTCCAAAGATCACGATCGATGAGCTCATGAAAGCGCTGGATGAGAAGGGATATCTTCTGAGAGTAGACCTTGAGAGCGAGGAGGAGAATCTACTCAATGAGGAGCGTCGTCTGCGCGGGCTTCCGCCGCTTACCAAAGAGCAGATTGACGGCTTCTTTCACTGATCATTGAGCGTCAGCTGAAACGCAACTTCCCCTGACTCTGTCAGCTGCGGAGGATATCAGGCGGTTATTTCAATAAGATTGCCTTCAATGGCTACCACCGAGCTTTCGTAATAGCCATCTCCGGTCACGCGCGGGCCGCTTAATATTTCATAACCGTCATGACGCATTCTCGCGGTTAGCTCATCCACCTTCTCTTTTGAGCCAAGCTTGAAGGCGATATGGATGTAGCCTGTGCGTACGTGGTGTTTTTTGGGATCCTCAAGACCTGGTCTTGTCATGATCTCAAGCCTTGAGCCCTGATCAAAGGACAAAAAGTAAGAACGCAGTCCGGTCTTCTGGTTGAAGTACAACGCTCCGGCTTTGGCTCCGAAATAGTCTGTAAAGAATTCGCGGGTTCTCTCAAGCTCGTTTACGTACATCGCGATGTGCTCAATCACCATCTGATGCTCTCCTCCAAAAGCATTATAAATAATTAATATTGTTAGAGTTTATTATCATTCAAAAGGTTATAGGCTTCAGCAAGATAAGGATTGTTGGCACGCTCATAGCCTATGGTAGAGTCCATTCCGTGCCCGGGCAGTACTCTGGTCGTATCAGGAAGATTTGCGAGTCTTAATAATGATATGTAAAGCGCTCTCTGATCGCCTCCCGGAAAATCAGTCCTGCCCATGGATAGCTTGAACAGAGTGTCACCGGTTAAAACAAAATCCTCATCCTTGCAGTAATAGCACACTCCGCCCGGGGTATGCCCAGGGGTGGAGATTACGGTTAGTTCCGGTATTGAGCCGATTTTAAGGATCTGTCCGTCAGCCACAAAGCGCGGCTTGAAAGGCCGGCAGGGTTTAAGCCCGAGTCCCTTTGACTGTTTTGTTATTTCGTCTATAAGGATCTGATCATCTGCGCCGGGACCGTAAATCGGGGAGCCTGTGAGATCCGAGAGCTCGGCCACACCGCCTATATGGTCAAGGTGGGCATGGGTGAGGATGATCCCGGCAAGTTTAAGATCAGCGTCCTCAAGCATGCACGCTATTTCATTGGCGTTGTCTCCCGGATCGCAAACTATGGCCTCTTTGCTATCATCTTTTGAGAAGATCCTGCAGTTCTGCATGAAAGCGGTAACCGGCAGGACGGATATTTGCAGGCTCATAGCACCTCCACATCGAGTCCTTTTAAGTAAAAGCTCTCGGGGCAGGGCAGGGAAACCGTGTGATCGCAATCCTGCCTTAAGGCCGCGCGGATCTGCGCGGTAACCCCGGCCTCAAGCGCCGCGTCGGCGGTGATCTTCTGGAAAAGCGCCTGATCGACAATTCCCGAGCATGAGAAGGTAAGCAGTCTCCCGCCCTCTGAGAGCAGGGAGAAGCCCAGTCTCGCGATATCCTGATAGCCGCGGCAGGCGCGCTTTAGCGTGGCTGCGCTTTCAGCAAACTTGGGAGGGTCGAGCACGACCACATCGTACTTAACGCCCTCATTAACCTTTTTGCGCAGATACTCGAACACGTCATCGCGTATAAAACGGCAACGTCCCGGGTCAAGATGATTTTCAACCACGCCGTGTCTGGCGGCGTCAAGCGCCGGACCTGAGACATCCACGTTCACCACTGATTTGGCCCCGCCCTTGAGCGCCCATAGCCCGAAGCCACCGGTATAGGAGAAGCAGTTGAGCACGTTTTTGCCGCGGCAGATGGTTGAGAGGTAGATCCTGCTTTGGCGCTGATCAAGATAGGCTCCGGTCTTGTGACCGTGTGGTATCTCAACAGGGATACGGATCTGACCTCCCTCAAGCACATAGATAACCTCAGGCGGCTCTTCTCCTTTTATCACACCGCAGCGGTCACTAAGACCTTCTTTTTTACGTGCTTTGGTATCAGAGCGCTCGTAGAACGAGCATTCAGGATAAAGCTCAAAGAGCTCATCGAGCACAAATTGTCTGCAATGTTCCATCGCCTGTGATGAGACTGAGAGCACGATGAATTTGCCATAACGGTCAACGATAAGCCCGGGGAGCAGATCGCCCTCTGAGGCGACAAGCCTTACTCCCTCGTTGCCTCTTTCGACCAGAGCATCGCGTCTTTTGCAGGAGCTTCTTACAAGATCTCTTATAAATTTTTCATCAGGAAGCTCATTTTCTTTAAAGCTCAGGGCGCGGACACGGATCTGGGAGGATGGTGAGTAGAAGCCCCAGGCCAGAAAATTCCCGATATTGTCCGTAACCTTTACCAGATCTCCCGCGGCCGCGTTTCCTTCTACACGGGCTACAGCCTTTGAGAACACCCACGGATGATGACGCTTTAGCGATTTGTCGCGTCCTTCATTGAGTTTTACTGTGGCGTACATGGTTGTTTCCTCTGATAAAGCCTTATATGAGATCAAGACACTGGGCTATGGGCAGTCCGTCGAACACGTTTTGGTTCTCAAGATTGCGTTTTATCATCGCGCTCACGCCGTTCATCGCGAAAAGCACGCTTTCTTTTAAATCCGAGGTCTTAAGCATCCTGCCTATGAAAAGCGCGGCGAAAAGATCTCCTGTTCCGTGAAACTCGCGGCCAACCTCGGTATAGGGCAGAGAGATATTTTCCTTATCTGAGCTTATGAGCACGCGGTGCGCGTCGCCATCCTGAACGCTGGTGATGATTGAGCAGCCCTTGGTTATACCGCAAAGCGCCTTTGCCACAGCATCGGCGTCTTTTATTTTCGGATCGCCGCCTTTGTAGTCCTCAAGCGCCAGATAGCAGGCCTCGGTGTAATTGGGCATTATGTAATCGGCAACCGAGACAAGCTTTCTCATGTACTCAACATTCATGGGAGTGACGCCGTTGTACAGCGCCCCGTGATCACCCATGATAGGGTCGGTAAAGACCAGCAGACCCTGATCATGGAAGGATTTGCACAAGGAGAGCACGAGATCGGCCTGATCCTTTGAGGCGATAAAGCCAGTGTATACAGCGTCGAACTTAAATCCGAGCTCCTTCCAGTATCCCAGGGTGCTGCGCATGAAGGCTGTTGTATCAAGGACATCAAATTTGCCATAGGCGAAATTGTTGGAAACCAGCGCGGTCGGAAGCACCGAGACGTCATAGCCCATGTGAGAGAGGATCGGAAGCATGGCGTTTACAGCCATGCGCCCGTAGCAGGGCAGATCACCTATGAGCAGGATCTTTTCAGGTTTTGCCATTTCAACTCCTATAGCTTTATCTCGCGACAGGGATCGATTCTAAACGCGAATGCTGTCTGTTTGGTCAGAAATGGTACAAAAATGTCAGACAATTGCATAACGCTGATGACGCGGCAGGTTCAAATACCACAATTCAGCGGGCCTGAAAGAGCGCGTCTGCAAAATTATGGCGGATCCGGATCCAGGCATTAAGCAACGTTCCTGTATAAGAGTGTTTTGGCATTAGAATCGGAAGCAAAACTAATGTATGTCTAATTCTCAGTCTGTAGATTGTAGAAAGTCGCGAAAGTTCGCTCAGTCTTCCTCAGGAGATCATAAATGTCAGTACCAAAGGCCAGGATCCTCAAATACATCCTCATTGGGGCTGCCGCGCTGGCGCTATTAATCTTCATACTATTTAAGGTATTTCACACCGAGGTTCCCTCATACATGACGGTAAGTCCCGAGATCCGCGATATCAAAAAGCAGGTTTTCGCGACCGGTACCGTTGAGGGACTGACTCAGGTTGATGTCGGCGCTCAGGCCTCAGGCCAGATCCTGAAGCTTTACGTCAAGACCGGAGATAAGGTTAAAAAAGGCGATCCGCTGTGTGAAATTGATCCCAAGACCCAGCAGAACGCATTAAGTTCGGCACAGGCCCAGCTTGACATAGTAAAAGCCAAGATCGAGGCCAAGCAGTCTGAGATAAGAAAGCTCAAATATGAGGCGCAGCGCCAGTCAAATCTTGTAAAAAATGACGCGACCTCCCGTCAGGATTATGAAAGCGCGGTAAGCGCAATTGAGGTAGCCAGAGCCGAGCTCAAGCAGCTTCAGGGCGAGCTTGAGCAGGACAAGATCTCAGTTGACACGGCAAAGACCAATTTAGGCTATACCCATATCACGGCTCCTATGGACGGCACGGTTTACGCCACCGTGGTAGATGAGGGGCAGACCGTAAACGCCAGCCAGACCACTCCTACGATCCTGAGACTTGCCGATCTTGATAATGTGGTAATAAAGACGGAGATCTCAGAGGCTGATGTGGTAAACGTTAAGACCGGACAGGAGTGTTCATTCACCATATTAGGCCGTCCGCACCGTCCCTATAAGGGGGTGCTCGGCCGCGTGGCTCCTGCGCCTTCATCCTATGAAAGCTCAAGCTCAACCTCATCAACCTCATCATCCTCGTCATCCTCATCCTCGACTTCGAGCACGGCCATCTATTACAACGCTGACATCAATGTCCCCAATGAGGATGGCGCGCTGAGAATAGACATGACCGCGGACGTCACCATAGATGTGGCCTCAGCCAAAAACGCGCTCGCGCTGCCGATAACGGCGTTGAGAAACGATCAGGGAACGAGCGCTGAGATCTACGTGCTCGATGGTGAAAAGATTAAAAAGGTTGAGGTGGCTCTGGGCGTTAGAAATGACCAGTATGTCGAGGTCAAATCAGGGCTTTCTCCTGACGCCAAAGATACGCGTATTGTTATAGGTGATGACGTGCAGACCGCCGAGGCGGCAGCGCTTGCAAATAATAAGCGCAGGAGAGGGCCATTCTGATGCAAGGAGAACTGCTTGAGCTTAAGGATATACGCCGCTCCTACGGTGAGGGTCCGTCCTCAGTTGAGGTGCTGCACGGTATAAGCCTTACGATAAAGCGCGGAGAGATGGTCGCTATCATAGGACCTTCAGGTTCCGGCAAATCCACGCTTATGAACATCATAGGCTGCCTTGACCGGCCTACGTCTGGCAGCTACGAGGTATCGGGACGCGATACCTCCAGGATGGAGGCTGATGAGCTTGCCTCCTTAAGGCGCGATTTCTTTGGCTTTATTTTTCAGCGTTATCTTCTGCTGTCAAATCTCAACGCCTCGGAGAACGTGCAGGTACCTTCAATTTACTCAGGATATAACAAAAGCAAGCGCGCGGTGAGAGCGGACATGCTGCTTGAGCGTCTGGGACTTGGCGAGCGCAAAGGCTACAGTCCCTCGCAGTTATCTGGCGGTCAGCAGCAGAGAGTGTCAATAGCCAGAGCGCTGATGAATGGCGGTCAGATAATTCTGGCTGACGAGCCTACCGGAGCTCTTGACACCAAAAGCGGCAGTGAGGTCATGAAGATCCTGACCGAGCTTAACGCCGAGGGACACACCGTGATTCTGGTAACCCATGATCCCAGAATAGCCGCCCATGCCCGCAGGGTAATTACCATCAGGGACGGCAATGTGGTCTCAGACGAGCTCAAAGATAAAGCGCCTGAAGCGGAGAAGGGAAACAGCGTCATAAAGGATGCCGGCGCTGATGCCATTCCTGATATCAGGCTCAAAGCCGCCTGGTCCACCTCGGCGCGCGCATATCTTGACCGCTTTGAGGAGGCTGGAGCGATGGCCCTGCGCTCGATGATCTCAAACCGCATGCGCACGCTTTTAACCATGCTCGGAATCATCATCGGCATTATGGCGGTGGTGATGGTGGTGGCGCTGGCGCGCGGGGCGTCTGACAACATCATTTCAAACATATCTTCAATGGGCACCAATACCATCTCCGTGATGCCCGGCGAGCGTATGGGAGATGTGCGTTCAGGCAAGGTGCGATCATTAAAAATTTCTGACATGAACGCGCTTAAAGGGCAGCCTTTTGTGGACTCGGTATCGCCGGTAGTCCAGTCGTCGGTGCTCTTCAGACGGAACAATATTGAGAACACCGGTACGGTATACGGGGTAAGCTCTGACTACTTCCGCGTCTACGGCATGGAACTGGCCCGCGGCAGGCTGTTTAACGAGAACGAGGCCTCAGGCGACATGCAGGTGTGTGTCATAGACGCCAAAACCGCTTCTTCGATGTTTCCTGGCATTGATCCTCTTGGACAGAGGATCATCGTCAAGACCACCCCGATGGTGGTTATAGGGGTTCTTACTGACAAGGACATCATGTTCCGTCCGCGTGACGCGCTTTATGTCTACGCGCCATACTCGACGGTCATGCACAAGCTGTCAAACCAGGATTATCTGTCTACCCTAATCGTGCGCATAGCCTCAGGATTCTCCACCCCGGTAGCAGAGGCGAGCCTGACCTCGCTTTTAAAATCCCGTCACGGGCGCAAGGATTTCTTCATTCAGTCATCTGACACCATAATGAAGACTATAAGCCAGACCACATCGACCTTCACGTTGCTCATATCAGCGATTGCCGTGATTTCGCTTTTGGTCGGCGGAATAGGCGTTATGAACATCATGCTGGTATCGGTTACCGAGCGCACGCGCGAGATAGGTATCCGCATGGCGGTAGGGGCAAGACAAAGCGACATCATGACGCAGTTCTTAATCGAGGCGGTGACAGTTTGCATAACGGGAGGACTGGCGGGCGTGCTGCTCTCGCTTATTGCAGGAAAGATTGTTACGCTCTTCTTCCCGTCAGTTCCGCTGTCATTTTCAGCCTTGTCGATAATAGTAGCCGTGCTGACCTCGTCAGTCATAGGCATGGTCTTTGGCTTTATGCCGGCGCGCAACGCGGCAAGGCTTGACCCGATTGAGGCTCTGGCGCGCGAATAATAAAAATCAGGCAGTAAACAGGAAAAGGTAGTTTAAATGAAAGCAAGCGTACGTGAGATTGAAGATCTCTGCGGAGTGGACAGTCTTGTAAAGATCTTCTGCGATCTGGTATCGGCAGATACCAGATCCGATCCTGACAGTGCCAACGTCCCATCAACCGTAGGACAGCTGCGTCTGGGCGCGCAGTTATCCGGGATCATCAACGCTCTTGGCTTTGAGTGCAGACAGGATAATCACGGAGTTGTTATTACCAGAGTACCGGCAAGCCCGGGGCTTGAGAACGCCCCTAAGCTTGCGCTTATCGCCCACCTCGATACCGCTCCTGACGCTCCGGGCAGTCACGTCAGGCCCATGCTGGTTAAAAATTACGATGGCGGGGCAATCGAGCTTGAAAACTCGCTGGTGACCGACTCCTCAATCTGTCCTGAGCTACCGTCACATAAGGGTGATGACATCATCGTGACATCCGGGGATACGCTTTTAGGCGCCGATGACAAGGCCGGTGTCGCGGTCATAATGCAACTCCTCCATGACCTGAGCTCAGATCCATCATTCAGGCACCCCGGGCTTCGCGCGGTTTTCTCAGTTGACGAGGAGATAGGAAAGTCTGCCGATCTTATAGACATACCATCGCTTGAGTGTGCCTATGGCGTAACCATCGACGGCTGTGAGGCGGGAGAGCTTGATACCGCGACCTTCAACGCCGAGGCCGCGCTCATAACCATAAAGGGACGCAGCGTACACACGGGAATTGCCTACAAGACCATGGTCAACGCCTGTGAGATGGCCGCGCGCTTTATGAGCATGCTTCCGCCTGACGAAAAGCCTGAAAACACCAGAGGAACAGAAGGTTTCTTCCATGTGCACGAGATGAAAGGCGACGCCTCGCTGATGCGCATTAAGCTGATATTGCGTGATTTTTCGGAGGAAGGACTCTCAAAGCGCGTAGCGCTGCTCTCTGCAATTGCCGAGCTTTTAAACAAGGAGACGGGCGGGAGCTATGTCAGTGTCGAGCACTATCATCAGTACTCCAATATGGCAAAGCCGCTTTCAGAGCACCCGAGGATAGTTCAGCTGTGCCGAGAGGCCTACAAACGCGCCGGGATCGCGATCAGAGAGCTGGCAGTACGCGGCGGTACCGATGGATCCAATCTCTCAAACCGGGGACTGCCCTGTCCGAATATCTTCGCAGGTGGTCTTGCCTGCCACGGAGTGCATGAGTGTCTGCCCGTGAAATCGCTTCACTCAGCCTACAGCGCGGTAAGAGCGCTTATTGAGGTTGCCGCGGAGGAGCGCGCGTGATGGCTACGGTTTGTTTGTTAGGCTATGGCGGGCTTGGTCATGAGTGCGAGAAAGCCTTGCTTGAAAAAGGTTTTAAGGTCGCGACCGCGGGGCATGACATTTTTGACATATCCGACACTGATGACGTCAAAAGTCTGCTTGACGGCATAGCGCCGGATCTTGTGGTAAATACCGCGGCCTTTACCGCGGTTGACAAGGCCGAGGATGAGAAAGAAAGGGCTTTCGCGGTAAACGCCCAGGGAGCGGGTTATGTCGCCAACTGGTGTTCTGACCATGAGATCCCTCTTATTCATATCTCTACTGATTACGTATTTTCAAACCCCTCTTACGCACCTCACGCGGAAACCGAGGTTCCGCGCGCGCTTTGCGTGTATGGAGAGTCAAAGCTTGAGGGAGAGAGACTTGTCACAAGATCAGGCTGCCGCGGCTACATAATAAGAACCAGCGCTCTCTTTGGCAGATATAACCCGGGGTTTGCAGGGCAGATCTTAAATAAATTAAAGCAGGGCGGGGCACTCAGGGTGGTGTCAGACACAAGGATCTGCCCGACGCCAGCGCACGCTCTGGCAGATGCCGTGGCGCTTATAGCAAAAAGAGAGCTTTCAGAAAACAAGCCCTGCTGCGGCATCTATCATTTCGCGGGAGCCCCTGATACCACCTGGTTTGATTTCGCGCAAAGGATCTCAGGACGTGCTCTGGCGCTGGGACTGATTGAAAAAGAGCCGGTTTTAATGGCGATAAGCTCTGATGAGTATGGATCAAAGGCGCAGCGCCCTCTTGATTCAAGATTATCGTGCGCGCGTATTGAAAAAGTTTTTGGAATAAGCGCTCCTTCGTGGGAGGACTACATTGATGAAACCCTTCAGGCACAAACAAATGCTTAAAAAAACGACACTGATTGTTTCAGTCGCGCTCTCATGCGGGATTTTAAGCTCATGCACGCTTTTTTTATCAGACTACAAACGCCCTGACATGCCCTACGTGGCATCGTTTGATGAGGCTTTTTCAAAGTATGGAGCGCTCCCTTCCGGCAATTTCTGGAAGGATTTCTCCGATCCGCTTTTAAACGCGGTAACTGATGAGGCTATACGGCACAACTACGATTTGAGGATCGCCGCGGTCAATGTTGAGAAGGCAAGGCTCGCAAGCTCGGTAGCCAGGACCGGACGCAATCCTACCGCTCAGGCAAGCTTTGGTCCTGACGTAAAAAGGGCGCTGGACCGCCATGACAGCTCGCACAAGTCATCATCGCTTAATTTCAGCGTAGGCTATGAGGCGGATGTATTCGGCAAGGTTGAGGCTGAGATAAAAAGCTCAGATGAGAGCTATCGCGCCACAGCCTGGGACTATTACGCGATGCGTCTTAGCGTTATCTCAAATACCGCTCAGGCCTACTGGGCATACGCGTGCGCCAAGGAGCAGCTAGAGATTGCCAAAGCTGATCTGAAGGATTCAGAGCGCCGTCTTGCCCTTATTCAGGCTCAATTCTCCGCGGGCGCTGCCAACGCAGTGGATCTGGATACGGCAAGGATCAATGATCTCAGGATCCGCGAGAGCGTCAATGTGGCCGAGCACAATGTAAAGACCACCCGTACGGCGCTTGACACTCTGACAGGCAGAACCGCCGATCAGGATATACAAACCTTAAAGCTTGAGGACGCGGTTATCCCAAAGACCGGCAACGTGATCCCATCCACGCTGCTCTCCCGCCGTCCTGATCTCATGGAGTATGAGGCGCTGCTTAAAAAATCGCTTGCCGACTATGACAGCGCGAAACTGGCGTTCTTCCCGGGCATAACCTTTACGGCAGGGATCTCATCCGGAAGCACGGTGTCATTTGGCGATTTTTTCTCAAATCCAATTGGATCTCTGGGAGCCGCCATAACCCTGCCTTTTTTGAACTTCCACAAGCTCTCGTTGCAGAAAGACAGCGCGCTTAAGGACGAGGAGATAGCGCAGCTCAACTTCGTGTCAGCGTATATAGCCGCTGTGCGTGACGTTTACGACGCCCAAAGCTCGGTTACCTACAACGAGAAATCGCTTGATAATGCGCAAAAGCAGCTGGCGCTTGCCACCGAGAATTACCGCCGCTACTTTGAGCGTTACCGTCAGGGACTCTCTCCTTTATCTGATCTGCTGGACGCCTCTGACAGCCTCAGAAGCGCCGAGAGCGCGGTTTTAACCTTCAGACGAGATCTTCTCTCAGCTCAGATGGCGCTTATGGCGGCTATGGGCGGTGACACCACTACTGTCGCAAAGGTAGAATAGGTCTGTCGGCTTTAAAATGGAGAACAACAAATGCAGATAAGCCTCGCTTCTTGGAATGTAAACGGGATCAGGGCCGCCGCGGCCAAAGAGGGCTGGCAGCGCTGGTTTGCCGATGACCGTTATGATGTTATAGGCTTTCAGGAGATCAAAGCCTCTGAAGATCAGCTGCCTGAGAACGCTGCAAGCAAGGAAGGCTATCAGGGATTTTTCAATCCGTCTGTAGTAAAGAAAGGCTACTCGGGAACCGCGGTCTATACCAGAATCAAACCTGTAGTCTCATCAATGGAGCTTCCGGATCCCAAATATCAGGGCGAGGGGCGCATCATTCATCTTGAGTTTGAAAAGTTTCACTTTATTAACGGCTACTTCCCAAACGGCGGGGCTGAGCTTCTGGATGACCAGGGCAAGCCTACCGGCAAGTTCAAGCGCGTTCCTTTCAAGATGGGATTTTTCGACTGTTTCCTTGATTACGCGCAAAAGTTGCGTGAGCAGAAGCCTGTAGTAGTCTGCGGCGACTTTAACATCGCGCATGAGCCTATTGATCTTGCAAGGCCCAAACTCAATGAGCGCAACACCGGCTTTTTGCCTGAGGAGCGCGCTTTTCTTGACCGTTTCATGCAGGAGGGCTATATCGATACCTTCAGAAAGGTCAGGGGAGACATTGAAGGTCAGTACAGCTGGTGGTCTTACCGCATGAGGGCAAGAGAGAAGAACATAGGGTGGAGAATAGACTACTTCTTCGTGTCAGATGAGCTTGAGAACAATATTAAGGACGCGTGGATCGAGAACACGGTGACTGGTTCAGATCATTGCCCCATCGGACTTACTCTGTCATTCTGAACGGAACGCATCGTTTTAAAACGACTTTTCTTCAGAGCGAATTTGCTCAGAAACCTGAGCGTTCATGACAAAGAACCCGCTTTCACCACAGAAAGCGGGTTGATTTTTATTGAAAACACGCCTTTTTAATCGCCGGGTTTGCTTGAGATATCAGTGTTTCTATCATAGGATCATCAACGACATTGATTTAGTTTCTGGAAATAGGGATCAATCTGGGAGAGAGACATGCAGACAAACAAGCGGGTAAGTGTCGGACGTGAATCCTTCAGCACTATCATTGACGGAAACTTCTATTATGTAGACAAGACCCGTTTTCTGCGCCCTGTACTTACCTCAGACAGTCAGGTTCTTCTATTTACCCGTCCCCGCCGCTTTGGCAAAACCCTGACCATGAATATGTTTCATGAGTTCCTGAACTTAAGTCACGACAATCCCGGAGATACCAGCCGTCAGGAGCGTCTCTTCAAGGGGCTTGATGTCATGAAGGATCCTGAAATTGTCCATGATTATATGGGACAGTATCCTGTAGTGTTCATGACGCTCAAAAGTGTATCTGGTGAAAGCTTTGAAGAGGCGGTAGAGGCTCTCGCGGTGCTGATCTCGGAAACGGCTTCTGGATTTGAGTATTTAAAACAAAGCCCAAAGCTTAGCGACTATGAAAAAAGCCAGCTTGAGCTATACATAAATCATGGCAGACTACTTGAAAAGGACAACCGTTACAATATTAAATATTTTCTGAATTTTATCTGTAAAGC
>SFGV01000098.1 GCA_004557545.1 Succinatimonas hippei | reverse complement strand
CGACGCGCTGAACTCGCCGATCGCCGACAGGTGCGACATTCTCTTCGTCGTGCCGCAGAGGTACTTGTCGTTTATCGATCCGTGCGCGGCGGTGATGTCCCTCGTGCACTCCCTTCTTTACGGGGTCTATTTAAAGACGCGGGAGAGCGGCCGGGTGCGCCTTGATATTTTTGACCGCTCTCTGAAAAATCTTTTTGTGAGAGCCGACGTCTCAGCGCCGGATTAACCTCCCGCCTGCTATAGGCTCCACTGAGGCGTGTACGGAGTCCGGCTGCGGGAGACACTGAAGGTTTTCTATTTCTGCGATGTTCAGAGATGAAAATAAAGGCCTGTGCTCTCAAAGAGCGCAGGAAGAAATCTATCATAATTTAAGGAGGCAGGAATATGGCATACGATGTTCGTTTTATCTCCCAGGCTGACGTGGAATCGCTGGGTATTTCGATGAAAGAGGTAATGGACGGAGTGGAGACCGGTTGGCGCATGAACGGGGAGGGTAAGACGGAGCTGCCCGCGAAGATCGGCATTCACCCGCGCGGCAACTGCTACATCCACGCCATGCCCTGCTGGATCGGCGGCGATACGGACATGGCGGGCATGAAATGGGTCGCCGGTTTCCCGATGAATCTTGAAAAAAGGCTGCCATATAACAACGGGATATTCGTCCTCAACGACACGGAGACCGGCGTCGTCAAGGCGATAATGGACTGTAACTGGATGACCACCTGGCGCACGGGAGCCGCCGCTGGGTTAGGGGCGAAATACTTTGCCGCGCCAGACTCCGCCGTGGTCACCGTCATTGGCCTTGGAACGATTGGAAAGATCACGCTGCGCGCCTTCAAAGAGGTGCTGCCGGCGATGAAGTATATCAAAATTTACGATCCGATCGCGGAACAGTACGGTCGTTTCATCGATGAAATGCGGGAACTCCTTCCGGGTGTGGAGTTTATAAAATGCGGCTCGGTGCGCGATGCCTGCGCGGATGCCGACGTTGTGACAAGCTGCGCGCCGATCCTCGACCAGCCGCGGCGCTCGGTCAGCGCCGATATGCTGAAAGAAAACGTCTGCTGCATCACCAGTGATTATGATTCGACCCTCTGCGCCGACACCGTGAGCGGCGGGTGCTCCTTCGTCTGCGACGACCGCGGCCAGTATCTCTGGACACAGGAGCACGGAGTCTACTTCCAGAACGGTTACCCGCTCGCGGAGGGTATCTACGCCGACATGGGCGAGATAATCGCCGGGAAAAAACCGCCTGTATTGGAGGGACGCCGCGTCTGTCTGTTCATGGGCATCGCAAGCCACGACGTGATGACCGCGAAGCTGATATTGGAGAAGGCGGCGGAGAAAGACGCCGGGACGATGCTGAAACTGTAACGCCGCGGTAAAATAAATCGTATGGGATAGTCAGCCAAGGGGAGGAGCTTTGTGCTCCTCTCTTTTTTATTTGTGTTATAGCCAATAAATTTTGGCTATAATCTATAGAAAAAAATCTATTTATTGCTGATTTCGTGTATGCAGGCGGTAAGAAGTGACATCACGGCGGCCCTTTCTTCTTCGCTCATGTTCGAGCCGTCGTGTTTTAATGTCTCAAAAATTATGGCAAGATTTAATAAAGGAGAGCTTTCTCGCGTTATGCCCGTATATTCGTCCCTCCTTGCCGCGGTCTGTGCCTTCGGCGCCGGCGGCAGGTGGTCGTCCGTCTCTCCCACAAGGTAAGCGGAGGTGGTGTTGAGCAGCTTTGCAAGTTCGGCCAATATATCTGCCCGGGGTACGCGCACCCCGGTCTCCCAGTTGATGATTGAGTTCCGCGAATACCCAGACTCCTCCTCCATCCGGTACTGACTCCATCCCAAACGTTCCCTGCTGATCTTAAGTCTATCGCCAATTGCCATTTTTCTCACCTACCATACGAATAGGCTACATGAATGGCATGAATATTTATAGACATAATAAATTGGCTGCAACAGTAGACATACGTATTCTAATGGGATAGAATAACGACATCAAAAATAGGCTGTCAATAAAAACGTATCAGCGAACAAAATATTTTTATCACCAAAAATATCAAATATCGGACCATTAAAAGGGGAGATTGGCATAGTATCCAAAAACTGACCGCAGCATTTTTATCTCATTGTGCGCCTTCGTGGCTCTGCTCTTTTTCCTGCTCAGGGATATGAGCGGGTTATACGCTGTTTGTAAGTGAAGGTATATCCAGACCATTTGCCAGTAAAGGGGGAGGAAAGGATAAAAGTGATTTTTGCGACGTTTGACCACGCGGATTTTTTACATTGAAGAAGGGGTTCCCAAACAAATGAAAGGGGAAATATGAGAATGACGAAGCTAAGAAAGTACGGAATAATTTTTCTTGTGTTGCTGATGGCGCTGGTCACGGTGTTTGCATCAAGTGCGCTAGCGGTAACCAGCGAGGATTTAAAAGCAGCTTTCAATGAGGGTGGAAAAATAACCCTTGACAGCGATATTGCTATGGGAACAGAAACACTTAACTTGTCTGCTGATAAATCACTGACGCTCGATTTAGCAGGATTTACAATCAGTGCCGAAGATCATAAAGATGGAGTTATTCTTGTTGATCAAGACAATAGCTCTTTGATTATAACGGACTCTTCTCCTGCTAAAACAGGTAAAATTACTCGCGAATCAGATAGCAATTATTATGGTGTAGTTCGCCTCATAGGGGATACTACTGTTGAACATAATAGCCCTAACAACGTATCCGTTACGATTGAAAGCGGCACTATAGTAAGCCCATATTATAGTGTAGTTGTTAAGGGTAAAGGAGCTGTCCTTACAGTAAACGGCGGTACTATCGAGGCAACAGATGATATTGGATGCGCTATTTCAGGTAATGGACGCGTAAAAGACGGTGGAGTGAACAATGGCGGAACTGAAATTAACATCACAGGCGGTAAACTTATCGGCGGAACAAAGAGTGGCGGAAATGCCATCTACCACCCGCAGTTAGGCACGCTCACTATCTCAGACGGTGAGTTAAGCGGTTACGACGGTATTCAGCTTAAATCCGGCACTTTGAAACTGTTGGGCGGAACAATTACCGCCACCGGAGACAAACTTGATCCTGTCGCAAACAATGATGGAGCTGTCGGCACAGGGGCGGCGTTGTCACTCATCACAAGTTCTGCGTATATAGGTAGTATGGATGTCGTAATTGCCGGAACGGCGAAACTTGAAGCGACGGGGAAGGACGCGTCTGCTGTTTATGAAGGAATTCATGAAAAAAAAGGAGAGACCTCATCTGCAAGCGAACTGAAAAAGTTCGCTGTCTCCAGCGGCACCCTTATCTCTAGTGGCGACGCTCTTTCATTTACTTCGCAAGGCATAGAAGAAGTTATTACCATCACCGGCGGCACCTACAGCAGTGATCCTAAAAATTATGTCAGGGAGCCATATGTCGTAGAGCCAACAGGAGATACGTTTACCGTGAAGCGAGCTGGTGTTTTTGTCACTCCGGACACCGCGGAACTTGTACTTGACTTTGCACCGAGGGCAGAATTAACGGCTTCCAGCGAAATTATTGAAGATTTCACGTGGGCCTTGGATGATGACAGCGTCGTGACTCTTGAAAACAACAATGGCAAGATCACCGTCGTTGGAGTAAGAGCGGGTACGGCCAATGTAACGGCGACCGGTAAATCAAGCGGGTCTGTCGGTAAGTGCGTGGTTACGGTACGCAAAACGGACCCCGTAAGCGTGACTCCCGCCAATATGGAATTGAAGATCGGCGAGACCGGTAAAGTAAAAGCCAAATATTACGTAGAAGACAGCGTATCTTGGAGCAGCAGCAATGAAGATGTCGCCACCGTCAAAGACGGCACAGTGACGGCCGGCAAAAAAGCGGGAGTTGCTATCATCACTGCCAAGGGACTGTATACCTCCGCGGCCTGCACGCTGACGGTCATTGATCCGGTTACCCCTGATCCGACTCCGACTCCGGCCCCCGTCGACCCGGGTACTGTAGGGAAAGAGAAAAACCCCGTCAACAACGAAAAAGACAAGCCTGAAAACGTAGAGGCGGCGACACCGGCCATTAAGGAAGCGACTGAGGACGCGAAAGACGATATCTCTAATACGACGAATATCAAAAAAGAAAATCTCGTCGCCACCGCCAACGGCACGCTCACGATCAGCCCCGTGCTCGCCAAGAGCGCGCTTGAAGAGGTGATGTCCG